>JANOIV010000160.1:0-55941 GCA_031407875.1 Desulfobulbaceae bacterium
TCGACGGCCAGGGCCTTGCCGGCCGGGACTTCCGTTTCAACGGCCACCTGCATAAGAAGGGAGTCGAGCCGCCGCATCTCTTCTTTCAAAAGGCCCACGGCCGAGCCGATATCGTTTGAGCGCAGGGAGTTGCTGCAGACCAGCTCTGCTAAATGCGGCGAACTGTGGGCCGGACTGAAGACATGGGGTTTCATGTCAAACAGCCGGACCCGGCAGTTTCGACGAACCGCCTGCCAGGCGGCTTCACAACCGGCCAGACCGCCGCCTATTATGGTAATCATCGGTGTTGCAGTCATCGTATGCCTTGTCTGGTAAAAATTTGCTTCAAAATAGTCGGTGAGGATTACCGCTCAGGGGAAATAAATCTGTACCGCCACCTTTCTTCTGCCCCAGGAGAGGGCGTCCTGGTGAGAATTGAAGAAGAGATCGATCCTATCTTTGCCCTTAATGCCACCACCCCGGTCTTCGACCCGTCCCCAGCCGTAGCCCGGGACATACATCCTGGTGCCGAAAGGATAGTAGAGGGTATCGGCGGCAATCGTGCCATCCTCCGGCAGGAGATACCACGGGAAGAGGATGGTGCGGACCGGGATCAGCCAGGGGCGCTGCAGACTGTCCATGGAGAACAGGCCCTCCTGGGGTTCCCGGGGATAGGTGCCGTTGGCGGTTTGACCGGTGTAGGGTCTGCCGGCCGCTGCTCCGTAATTGACATAGCGGTTCCAAAAATCGAGATAGAGCCAGGCTAGACTGCCGCGCTGCCAGCCGCAGCAGACAGAGCAGCCACAATAGGCGGTGGTTTCCATAATCCTGCCGACAGGGGTTCTGGCGCAGCCACCCAAAAAGACAAGACAGACGATAATAAGAAGCAGGTAGCCTCTGTCGTTCGTCCTGAGACATGATCTGACCCTTTTTCCTGCACCGTTTAACTTCGGTGGAACCATTTTTTCACCTCCGTCCTGCTGAAAATTTTCCATACCGGTCTGCCATGCGGGCAATGGCTGAATAGATCCGCTTTGGCCATTCTTACCAGAAGGGCTTCAATCTCTTTCACCGAGAGACGGGCCCCGGCCTTGACTGCCGCCCGACAGGCCATGCTGGCCAGGATGCTGTCAAATCGGTTTTCCCGAGGCCTTTCACCGTGTTCATTGCCGAACTGTTCGAGCATGTCGAGGAGGAGTTCGCCGGCAGCGCATTGGCCGGCAAGGGCCGGGATAGCTGAAATGACATAGGCGTTACCGCCGAAATGGCGCAGGGCAAAGCCCATTTTCTCGAGTTCGTCGAGATACGTCTCCACAAGCTGGGCCTGGAAGAGGGAGAGCTCAACGGTCTCGGGAAAGAGGAGATGCTGACTGGCGATCCGGTCATGGCAATACTGACGCCGCAGGTCTTCAAAGAGCAGGCGCTCATGGGCGGCGTGCTGATCGATGACTAGCAGCCCCTCAGTGTTCTGACAGAGGATATAGAGGTCGTCAAACTGACCGATCACATGCAGGTTGTGGTCCAGATGACGGGTATCGGCCAGGTGTGTCTGGCTGGGAGTCTTAGGGGCCGATTGCGGATGAGGTTCCGGCGACATGGTCTCGGCAATCGTCGGAGGCTGAGGGCTGTAGGTTGTCTGCTGATACGGAGAAACCGCAGCCGAGGGCTGGAGCGGGCGGGGCCATTTCGAGATGTCAGATATTTCTCCTTCTTTTCCAGGATTGTCCGGAAAAAAGGAGGGGCTTGCGAATTCTCCAGCGCTCTCCAGGGGAATCGGCGAGGCTTCCTGGCTCTGAGCTCGACTAAAGATATTCGTCCGTAAGCGCTGCTGGTGGTTCTGCATCGCCTCAGCGACCGCCTGACTGATGAGCAGATGGATATCGCGGGTGTTGCGGAAACGGACCTCATGCTTGGCCGGATGGACATTGACGTCCACCTCTGCGGCAGGTATGAGCAGATGGATGATACCCGCCGGGTTTCTGCCTTTCATCAGAAAACTCCGCAGGCCTTCAATCACCGCATGGGTCATCATCCGATCCCTGACGGCCCGGCCGTTGACGAAGAGGCGCAATCTGGCGGAGGCAGAAACCGCCTCTTCGGGTGGGATGAGAAAGCCATTGGCCCGCTGCTTTTTGGAGGTGTCAGCCGGCTCGCCAATTTCGATGAAGCGGCCGCGATAGGCCATGATCCGGGCCAGGCGGTTGTGCAACGAGAGGGTTGTGTCAAGATGCAGGACCTCTTTGCCGTCGAGTCTGAGGATAAAGGCGACTGCCGGTGAGCCGAGGGCGTAATTCTGCACGACCTCCTCGATATGGCCCAGTTCGGTACGGGCGGTCCTGAGAAATTTGCGGCGGGCCGGGGTGTTACCGAAGAGGTTGCGGACCTCGAATTGCGTTCCATAACCGGCTCCGGTCTCGTGGATCTTAACGAGTCTGCCGTAGGCGATTACGGCCTGGGTGCCAAGAGCGGCACCGGCGGGCCGTGAGGTAATGGTCATCTGTGAGACAGAGGCGATGGAGGGGATGGCCTCGCCCCTGAAGCCCAGCGTCGAAATGGCCGCGAGATCGCGGTCTTCACGGATCTTGGAGGTGCCGTGGCGCTCGAGACTCATGAGGACATCATCCTCATCCATTCCCTCGCCGTTGTCGATCACCCGGATGAGTCGGGTCCCGCCCCCTTCGATCTCTATCTCGATGCGGCCTGCGCCGGCGTCAAGACTGTTTTCCAGGAGTTCCTTGACGACCGAGGCCGGGCGTTCAACAACTTCACCGGCTGCGATCTGGTTGGCCAGTTGTTCGGGTAGAATGCGGATTTTCGACATACGGGGGGAGCTTTCCTGTTGCGTAGTGGGTGGCACGTGTTACAGTAGGATAATTTCCTACAGGATAATTGAAAAAGCAAATTTTACCATCACTTTCCCGCCCCGTGTCAGCTGAAAATCCAATTCTGCTCGAACAGCCGCCCGCCCCTGCCCAAAAGAAACCGAGAAAGGTCCGCAGTGAAAAACATATCATCGGCTTTCTTTTGGGCATCTGTCTGATTCTCACCCTCTTTCTCGGCTCTCTCCTCTTCGCTCTCGTCACCCTGCACCTCCCCAATATCAGCAGTGTCGCCCATTACCAGCCTGCCCAGGCGACCCTGATCTATGACCGGCATGGCCAGATCGTCGACCGGATTTTTGCGGAGAACAGGACCGTCATCCCTCTTTCGGCCATGCCGGATCTCCTGCCCAAGGCCTTTATCGCGGCGGAAGACAATAGATTTTTCGAACATCCCGGCCTGGATTTCTTCTCGGTCATGCGCGCGGCCATCGTCAATCTCCGGCGCGGCGAGCGGGGCCAGGGGGGCTCGACGATCACCCAGCAGGTGGCCAGATCTCTCCTGCTCAGCCCCGAAAAAACCTATATCCGCAAGTTTAAGGAGGCGATACTCGCCTGGCGCATTGATACCCTGCTGAGTAAAAAAGAGATACTCTATATCTATCTCAACCAGATCTATCTCGGGTCCGGGGCCCACGGGGTGGAGGCAGCGTCCCAGACCTATTTCAGGAAACGTGCCAGTGCGCTGTCTCTCGCGGAGATGGCTATCCTGGCCGGTCTGCCGCAGGCCCCGAGCAAATATTCCCCCCTGGCCTATCCGAGACGGGCTGCGGCTCGGCAAATGTACGTCTTAAACAGGATGGCTGCGGCCGGTTATATCAGTGCTGAGGAGGCCAGAGAGGCCTACCGGAGCAAAATAACCTATATGAATGCCGCTGCTGCCGATCACCTCGATGAAAACGGCTATTATTTCGAGGTGGTAAGAAAAGAGGTGCAGGGCAGATTGGGTATACCCCTTGAAAGGGCCGGGATCCGGATTTACACCCCGTTGGACATCGGCATGCAGCGCCGAGCTGTGATGGCGGTACGGGCTGGAGTTCAGGAAACTCTTGAGCGGATGCAGAAAAAGGGCAAGAAGAAGGTCAAAGGGATGCCCCAGGCGGCCCTGGTCAGTATCGAGATCTCCACCTCCAAGGTCCGGGCTTTGGTGGGAGGCACTGATTTTCTCAAGTTTTCCTTTGATCGTGTCACTCAGGCCAGGCGCCAGGCCGGCTCGTCGTTCAAACCTTTGGTCTATGCCACGGCCCTGAGAGTGGGCTGGGAGCCCGAGTCGTATATCAGCGATGCGCCCTTTGCCATTACCGGCAGAAATGGTGTGCGCTGGCAGCCGAAGAACTATGGGGGGAAATACCATGGCGAGGTCACCCTGGCCGAGGCCCTGGCCAATTCCTATAATATGGTGGCCGTGCGTCTCCTGCAGCAGGTGGGGACCAAGAACGTGCATGCCCTGGCCAGATCGGTGGGCATGACCTCCTATCTTCCCCCTGATCTGTCGCTGGCCCTGGGCTCGGCGGATGTCACCCTGCTCGAATTGACGTCTGCCTACATGCCCTTTACCCGCCAGGGCCGTTATTGCCCTCCTTCCTTTATCGATCGGATAGAACTGCCGGACGGCACCGTGCTGCCGGGGGACGGGGCGGAAGAACGGCAGGTCATGGAGATGCCGGTGGCTGACAAGATGCGGCAGATGCTCGAAGGGGTCGTACGTGAGGGGACCGGACGTCGGGTTGCCGTGCTGACCGGCTCGATCGGCGGTAAGACCGGTACCTCGAACGAGAACCGGGATACCTGGTTCATCGGCTTCAACGAAAGGCTGCTCACCGGCATCTGGGTGGGATTCGACGACAATCAGAGTCTTGGCGGTGAGGAAACCGGCGGCCGGACCGCTGCGCCAATCTGGCTCGCGTATATGCAGGCACTGCAGAATCCCCCGGTAAATTAGTGGGCAGAGATGGCCATGCGGCCTGCCGAACAAGGCCGATCAGTCAACATGCAGGACAACGGCGTAGCAGTTGAACAGTGCCCATACCCGGTCACCCTCTTGCAGTGCGTAATGCCGGTTGCTGTGGCTGCTGGTGATGGAGCAGATCTCTGTGCCATCTGCCAGCCGGATGCTGTACTCGGTGTTGATCTTTCCCTTAGCAATCCTTTCAATGACGCCGTTGAATCTGTTTTCAGCGCTGCATCTCGGTTCATCCTCCTGCTGTATCAGAATTACCCAAGGGGCCTTGATCTCGGCCGTGATGAGTCTTCCCACCTCAAGCCCCAGTCTTTCCAGACTGCCATGGGTGATGATAGCCTGTACTACCCGGCCGCCGATGGTCGCCAGTTCTATCCGGGCCTGGATATCACCCCTGTGGATGGCCTTGATCTTGCCGAAGAAGGAATTGCAGGCGCTGGTCTTACGTGAAAACTCCCGTTCAATATGAAATTTTGTCGCCCGTCGCAGTTCTTCTTCGGAGAAGGTGACATAGGCGCTTGTCAGGTTGGGGGTGGAATGACCCAAGAGCATCTGGACTGCCGGCAGGGGCATTTTGTTGCGGATAAGCTCTACGGCCCGGGCCTTGCGGATCATTTCCGGTCCCCCGAGACGGCTGGGAAAGCCGCAGGATCTGCTCCGTTCATAGAACTTTCGCCGCACAAAGCCGGGATCGACATCAAACAGTTTGGGCAGTGCACTCTGAAACTGCGGTTCGGCCAGCAGCGGTCGGAGTATCTGGGACACGGCCTCCGGGATCTGCACCTCGCGGGAATTGCCCTTGCCGCCATGTTCATGCATGCGGAAGATGATGCAGTGGCGGTCGGTATTGATGTCCTCGAAGGGTTTGAGTTTTAATACCTCATTGAGCTTTGCCCCGGTATAGCGAATGAGCAGGAAAATGACATAAATCCGTTGCCTGGACAGTCGGATATCCTTGCGGGAGGCAGCCTCCTCGAACCATTGGCGGAAGGACTGTTCAAGTTCATTGAGTTGGAGGGAATCAAGGGCCTGGCTGCCCTCGTGTTCCGGGAGGATCTGGTCGTGAGGTGTCATGATCAATCGTGTCGAGATTCTCGTTTCTGCCTGTAAAGAGGAGGGATGTACTTTTTGCCGGTGCTTATCCTACCTGGAGGATACCTGTCCAAGTCACGCATATCTCTAACACATTCTCTTTGATACGCAACAGGAAAAAAACACCTTGACAGTGCAGGCGAAGCATGGCTAAACTGACCCGAAAATAATAATATTCGTGTCTGTAATCCACCCTTTTCCCTCAGGAGGTCGCCATGGTTTTTCACACTGCCGGAATAGAAGTACAGCCCTGGATTCCGCCACTTGTTGCCTTCGTGATCTCGTTTTTTACCTCCATGGGCGGGGTGTCGGGCGCTTTTCTGCTGCTGCCTTTTCAGATGTCATTCCTCGGCTATACCGCACCATCGGTCAGCGCCACCAATCAGTTGTTTAATATTGTGGCCATTCCCAGCGGGGCCTATCGCTATTGGCAAGAAGGCAGGATGGTCTGGCCCCTTACCTGGATAGTGGTGGCCGGCACCCTGCCGGGTGTACTGGTCGGGGCTATCGTGCGTATCAAGTATCTGCCGGATCCCATACAATTCAAGATGTTTGCCGCGGCAGTCCTGCTCTATATCGGCATCAGGATGATCCGTGATCTGCTTGGGAAAAACAGTGGCACCCAAACCAAGGCCCAGAGCGAAAAACGATTTCAGGGGATGGTGATGCGGCACCGGGTGGGTGGGAAGGATGCTGGGCATTCGGATCCTGCCAGCCCGTCTGCGGTCAGCTTAACCCACTTCAACTTCCGGCGATTCGGTTATAGCTTCTACGGCGAACAGTTTGATGTCTCGATCTGGGGTATCTTCTCGCTCAGTCTGGTGGTCGGTGTGGTCGGAGGCATTTACGGAATCGGCGGCGGGGCCATAATCGCCCCCTTTTTTGTGACGTTTTTCGGCTTGCCGGTCTATACCATTGCCGGGGCCGCCCTCATGGGCACCTTTGTCACCTCAGTGGCAGGAGTTGTCTTTTATCAGGCCATAGCGCCATTTTATCCGGGCGTATCTGTGGCCCCGGACTGGCTGCTCGGAATTCTTTTTGGACTAGGTGGGATGGCCGGCATGTATCTCGGCGCCAGGTGTCAAAAATATGTGCCGGCAAAAAACATTAAATGGATGCTTGCGGCTATTATCGTCTTTACGGCCTTGAAGTATGCAATCGACGCCCTGGGAAAATAGCTCCATTGCAAAATCAAACTTGAGTGGATCGTGCATTGGTCGTCGGGCTGAGGATGATTATTTTATAGCTAACGTCATCTCGGTTGCATTTCAAGATCTGTAAAAGGTTATTCTATATTGGAATGGTGAAAAAACTTGATAATGAAATAAATGCTAGGCATATATGCCAGATGAGAGCAACATGACGGGGGAGTCTTTCGGATGAACAGGGCGATAGAGAAATGAATGATATGGCCGATCAGGAAAAAAATGGCGAAAGGCCCTGCCGGGAAATAGTATCGCCTGTAGGCAGGCTGGCACTCTATGCCGAGGCGGAATCTCTTCTGGCCATCGAATTTGTCGGCACATCGGCAGATTTCCCCCTCTGCCGGGATGTCAGCGCGGTTCTGCTGGAGACTGAGCGACAGCTCCTGGCCTATTTCTCCGGAAGTCTTACTGTCTTTTATCTGCCCCTCCTGCCGTTGGGGACCGATTTCCAGATATCGGTCTGGCGGGCCATGCGGGATATCCCTTTCGGAGAGACCCGGACCTACGGTGAGATTGCCGAAAAAGTGGGCAGCCGAAACAAGGCTCGGGCAGTTGGTCAAGCTGCCAATAAGAACCCCCTGCCGATTGTCATTCCCTGCCATCGTGTGCTAGGGGCGGGAAACAGGCTGACTGGCTTTGCCCCTGGTATAGACAAAAAAGCCATCCTGCTTAATCACGAACAGGGAGCGGGACTCTGGTAACGCCTACCCAGCAGAAAAGGAAGCGTCTGAACAGCCCGGTGAGACTCTGCCGGTTGCCAGTGCTACTGAAGAACATTTTTTTGCCGAGGAGTTTTATGGGATGGAAATAATCATTGGTTCAATACCCCCTCTCATGGTGCAGAACAGCAAGCCTCCGGAAAAAGGAACGGCGATCATAGAGGCCCAATTGCTGCACGTGCGGCCGCCGCGCAAGGGCATCGCCGGTCCTTCAGGGATGGAGCGACGGGGCAAAAAAGCCTCGGACCCACACAGGGGCAGGGTCCTGACCCTGATGGTCCCGGATGCCGACCTCCTGCCGGCCGATATCGACAGCGGTAAGTATAAGGTGGCCCTTCGGTTTATTCGCAAATAGAGCTGTTCGGACCTTGTGAAAACAAGAAGAACCCTTCCGACCTTGCGGCCGGAAGGGTTCTTCTTGCACAGAGGTGTGAGTCAGCATCTAAAAGGCATTCATCGTCCAGATCCCGCAGGGACAGGTGTCCGCACAGAAGCCGCAGGCAATGCACTTCTTGTCGTCGGCAACATACTCAAAGCTCCCTCCTTCCGAACCGAACGGCTCGCCCTTTTTCGTGCCGAATTCCAGTTTCTGTCGAGTGATTGCCCCGGTCGGGCAGATCGTCTCGCAGAGATGGCAGTCCCGACATGCAGCGCAGGACAGACAGCGGTCCGCCTGCTCGGTTTCGGTCGTACCGGAAATATCCGGGGCGTAATGGGTAATGGTCAGGGCCTGCTGGGGGATAAGCTGCTTGGTGAAGGGCTGCCATGCGATACCCTTGATGCTGGCGATAATATACTCGGCAGCGGATTTACCGGCCCCGAGCGCATGCGTCGCAAGGCCTGGCTTTTCCACATCGCCGACAGCCAGAACCTTGGCATGGGAGGTGACATGGGCCTTATCGGTGGTGATCCAGGCCGCGCCCCCAATGGTGATTGTCTCGACCGATTCGGGCAGAAAAGACAGAGCGGGGACATCGCCGATGGAGATGATCACGGTCTGGGCCGGAATGGTTTCGCCGGTATTCATAACCAGACCTTCTTCGGTTATCTCCCTGGTCAGCACCGGCCAGCGGAAGATAGCACCCAGGGCCTCGGCCGCCTCTTTCTCCTTGCCGAAGGCCAGAGGTTTTTGGATGTCAACGAGTGTAACCTTTGCGGCACCCAGGCGATAGGCCTCGCAGGCCACATCGCAACCAACGTTACCGGCCCCGATGATGACCACTTCCCGGCCCACAGGCAGAGGGGAATCGCTCTTGGCCCTTTTCAGAAAATCGAGGGCCGTGATCACCCGTTCGTTGCCCGGAAAGGAGATACGGCGGGGTTCGTGGGTGCCCACCGCAATCACCACATAATCGTAGGTTTCCTGCAACTGGGCGAACTTCTCTTTGGTCATGCCCACATTGAGATTGATCTTGATGTTGGGCATGGTGAGGAAGCGTTTGATCTCCAAATCCCAGATGGCCTGGGAGAGACGCTCCCAGGGGATGACCTGGGCGAGTTTGCCGCCTATCCGGCTGTCCTTTTCGAAGATATGGGCCTCGATACCGGCGAGGGCTAGTTGCCAGGCGACATTCATACCGGCGGGCCCACCGCCGATGATTGCCACTTTTTTGCCAAGAGGTTCTGTGGCCTTCGGGGCCGGGAAATGCCCCACGGCCCGCCCGAGCACCTGTACATCGATAGGGGTATCAACCCCGCGACGGGAGCAATTCTCCATACAGAGATTGGCACAGACAGCGCCGCAGACCGAGGCCGGTAGAGGCGTGTAGCGCAATATCATCTCGTAGGCTTCATCAATTTTGCCTTCACGGATGAGGCGCAGGCGGTCGACGGTCGGGATATGAATGGGGCAATAGTAGGTGCAGGGCGCTGCTGACTCACAGTTGGCCCAGTAGGGCTTTTTCCGGCGCAGATCGCCCGTAACGATGGCATCGATGGCACTACGATCAAGCCCGGGTGCGAGATCGCGCAAGGGATCGCCACCACCGAAGGCCTTGTTCCAGACCGTGTTCCGGTATTCGGCCATGGGCATTGGCCCGGAATACATAAGGGCCCGTTCCTGGGGCGTAACCGTGACGAGAACCTGCCACTCGTCGCGCTGCGAAAGGGTGGGGAGAAGGTCATCTCGCCTGATATTTCCCAGAAATCCGGGGAGATTGTCGATCAACCACTGCCACTGGGTGTCGCTCGGGCGGTCGAGGCGGGCGTTGGACTTGGAAAAGGAATCATCAATTGGTCCCCGGAAATAGATGAGACCACCAACCATACCGACACAGGGGCGGTAGCCGAGGGTATTCTCCGGATTTTTCGCCTCAATACCACAGACTACCGCTGTACCGCCGCAGTTGAACTCGGCGAAGGAGTCACCGGTGGAACCCAGAATCCAGAGCTCAGGTTTCTCGTAGGCCGGGTTCCATTTGGTCATGGTAAGTCCACGGGCACCTATGGAGCCCCCAATAAACACCTTGCCGTTGGCCATAGCGTTGCAGGCACCATTGGTCGCATCCCCGAGAACAGTGATTTCGGCCCCGATATTGAGATAGCCCACGTCGTCGGATGTCGGACCCTCACAGACAATGGTGGTGCCGGGAAGCCCCATGCAACCGAGGCGCTGACCGGAAGGTCCCTGTATCTGCAGATGCAGGCCACCGGGTCGCTGGAGCCTGATGCCTATATTGTGTTGGCCATAGGATTCGAGGGTGAGGTGCGCTGCAACGACTGCGGCATCGCGCACCATCTTCTCAAAATCCATGGATCGAATTCGTTGGCCCTTTTCGTCGAGACCCTTTACAACATTCGTAGTCACTGCAAACTCCTTATGTCAGTTCCGGAGGCCTGAAAGGCCGCTTAGGCTGCTGAATAGAGGTTGTTCTTTGGCAATTATCTCAGCAGATATAGTTGATCTTCAAGAGATCGGCGGCATCTTTATCCGTAATACCCAGGGCGTCCGACATGCCAATAGGCAGACTCTGCGAGCGCCCGAGGGGGGCCATTATCTTTTTCACTTCGGTGCGTATCGACATGAAGGTATCGGCGACACGTTCAGCCACGAGGTCGGGGTCAAGGCGGCGATAGAGTTTCGGATTCTGGCTGGTTATACCCTTCGGGCAAATACCTAAGTTGCAGACATTGCAACGGCCTTTCTCGTTTCCGAGGCAGCCGGTAGCCGCCTGCATCATGTACTTGCCGATATGGACACCCGAGGCCCCGAGCATGATGAGGGCCATGCCGTTCTGGGTGACATTGCCGTTTTTACCGATACCGCCGGCCGCAAAGATCGGGATCTCGTTCTGTTTGCCTTGGGCGACAAGATCGAGGTAGCATTCCCGCACACAGGAGGCAACCGGATGACCTGTGGTGTCCATGGAGATATTGTAGGCCGCGCCGGTCCCGCCGTCAATACCGTCAATCACCAGACCCGCGGCAAAGGGGTTGCGTACCAGGTTGTTTAACACCGCCTTGGCTGAGGTGGAGGCCGAGATTTTGGGATAGACCGGGACCTTGTGGCCAAAGGCGGTGGACATGGTCTGCACCATCTTCATGACGCTCTCTTCGATGGAGTAGAGGGTCTGATGCACCGGCGGCGAGGGCAGATCGACGCTTTCCGGTACCCCGCGCAGGCGAGCGATGAGCTTGGAGACCTTGTACCACATCAAAAGACCGCCATCGCCGGGTTTTGCTCCCTGGCCGTACTTGATCTCGATGGCGGCGGGATCGCACTGCATCTCCGGAATAGCCCTGATGATCTCATCCCAACCGAAGTAGCCGGAGGCGATCTGCAGGATAATATACTTCAGATACGGACTCCGCAGCACCCAGGGTGGACAGCCGCCTTCGCCGGTACACATGACCACCGGGATCCCGAGGACCTCATTGCAGTAGGCGACGCCCTGCAGGAGGCCGAGCCAAGCATTGGGGGACAGGGCGCCAAAGGACATGGAGCCGATGACAAAGGGAAAGATCTCCCGGGTGGGAGGAATCCAGCCGCCGTTGATCGTGCGGTCAAGAAAATCTTCAGGGGAAAGAACCCGTCCGAGGGTGGTGGTCAGATTGAACTCATGGCGGCCGGCATCGAGTGCCGGGTCGGTGAGCATCGAGATGCGGTCGAAGATGATTCGGTCAAGGAGGTTCGGGCCGCTGGCATTGCGCCGCCCTCCTCGCTTGTAGGGCTCGCCCTTCTGGTTGTGGAAGAACAGGGCCCGGTTCTCATTGGTGTTGGGCACCGGCATGATCGCCTCGTTGGGGCAGACCATCTCGCACATGCCGCAGCCGATACAGGCGTTGGCCATGGTCGTCTCCTGGCGAATGCCGGTGAAGGTCCGGTATTCGTTTCCCCGTTTTTTGCTCAGCACTTCGAGTTTGGGCATCCTCTGTCGTCTGTAGGTCAGACGCAGCGAATCTTTCGGGCAGACCGAGGTACAGTTGCCGCAGAGGGTGCACCGGTCTTCACGATGCTGGATGATCCAGGGTAAGTCGGTATATGTCAGGCTGCCTGGGGCAACGGATACGGATCGTGTTGAGACCATATTGTGAGTTCCTTTCTATCTGGTGGGACAATAATCGTATGTTCACGCATGGGTTGAAAATCAAGGGAGCGATCACGGTCGGGTATCATGGCGTCGACGCCGCACATCTCGGAGGCAATAGCCCATTCTCCCGCATGTCCGCCGACCGTGGCAGGCCGCATCTTTTTCTGATCCATAACGAGGAGACAGGTCTCATCGGAGAGGGTGCCGATAACGGCATTCGGGCCATCGATGATCAGTCTTCGGCAGACCTCACGCAATCCTGAGAGAAACTCGCCCTGTGGATGGACCGCCAGTTCTTTGGCACTGAGAGGGGTGATGATATGTTTATAGGCCTGCAGGGGCAGTTTGAGCTTTTTCAGGGTGTAGTGCAGGATATGGGCAAAGACCTCTGAATCACTCTGATAGCCGATATAGCCGGGAAAATCGCGGCCCAGGAGCCAGTCCCGGATCGGCACGAAGGCGGTGTTTTCGCCATTTGTCATTGTGGCGATGCCTTGGAGGAAAAAGGGGTGACAGGCATAGAGGTTGATGCCGTAGTTGGTGTTCTGGCGGCCTTGGGCCATGCAGATCCGTGATTTGATCTGGCCGTCATGGAGGCAGAGGGAGTCGCCGACTTGCAGAGGCCAACCGATTTCCTTGATCATGGCCACGTCGGGCCAGAAGGAAAAGACCGTGAGGTCGTTGCCATTCAGCTCGCCGTCCCGGCGCAGGGCGAGGCGTGCGAGCATGAGTTCATCGTCTTTTTCCTGCTGGGGTTTTTCCATAAATCTGTCAGGCATGCGGTAGGCCCTGACAAAGTAGCGGTAGCGGTCCTTTTCCGTGACCAGATCCCAGCGCATATGAAATTTGTGGTCATATTTCAGTTCGTAGCCGCGGTCCTCCATGAAATCGTCAAGGCGGCGCCAGGCCTTGTCGCTATGGGCGATGCCGGAGAGGATGGGGAATTTGGGGTTATAGCGAAAATCCTCGAACTCCATGCCACGAAGCAAAAGGCCAAGGCCGGAACCGTCATATCCTTCCTGCATGGCCTCCATGGCGGTGAGAACCGTATAGGGGGAAAACGGCTCGTTGGCGGTTTTCAGGGCTAAACGACACATGTCTTTCTCCTGAGGGATTGAAGGGAAAATGCCCGGGGGCAAGTGTTAAAGCGTCTATAGGATACAAACCGGGGAGGGTTCCTGCCGGATGAACAAAGACAATTGATGGAGTCGAACACTCATATTTATACTGGAGATATGGGAATGTCAAGCAGAAGATGGGAGAGAGAAACAGCCGGATTTTTTACTACAGTTTCGCACTGTGGCGATCGAAAAGAGAGGGGGAAGTTGCCAATACACTTCAGAGGCAGGAGGACAGGACAATGAAAATTGTTGCTTCGGATCTGCGTATGGATGCGTCGACGGGTTGCAGGGAGGTACGTGAACAGGCGGGAGGGGGCAGGGGAAAGAGCAGGATTCTCATAGGAAATGAGCCTGCCTGTCAGTTACGGTTGCCGCCACTGGCTACAGGTATGAAGGAGATGAATTCACATGTCGTGCGCTGTAGCACCAAAGTCCGGTCCTTGGTTCGAACAGCCGCAGACTCGGAAAGCAGCTGTTCCACCCGGTAGGAAATACTTACCTCTGCGGCAGGAGAGTTCCTTGGCCGGGAAGGTTAGAATCGGGGTTATTCAGGTGGAAAAAACCGGGCAAAGAGAACCGAGCACGATGGCTGAGAGGGTCGCAGAACCGCAGTCGTCACCTGCATGGAGCCCATTTCACCTGGCTTTCAACCGACAGACTCTCGATTATGCCCACGAGAAGGTCAGCATAGCCTCTTCGGGAAATGTCAGAACTGCTGAAGGTCGGGAGATTGATTTCTCGTTGAAGCTCAAGCTCGAACGAGAGGATTTCTCAATCAGCAACCGAAAGGGAGAGGTTGTAGGCGGTATACTCTTGGGTCCTCAGAACCTGATATAGTTTATGGAGTTTTTACTTGAGGATCTTGCCGAAATTCTTGACTTCATCCATTGTCTGTCTGACTTCTGCTGCTTCTTTGATTCCGGGAATATCGTTAATGAGTCCTTTGCCCTCACCCTCAACATCCCGAATCCCTTTCTTGAATGACGATATGGCTTTACCGAGGCCTGATCCGATTTCGGGCAGCTTTTTACCGCCAAAGACCAGAAAGGCGATGGCGAGAATGACGATGAGTTCTGGTGTTCCTAATCCAAACATATTTTCCTCCGTTTGATACAGCGTTGGCTCTGGCTATCAAGAGATCAGGTCGCGGTGGAATCGCTATTCTTGTCGTCGTCAATCTTCTTGGCCTCTTCTTCCTTTCGGGTTGCTTCTTTGAAGTTCTTTATACCCTTGCCGATGCCTGAGCCAATTTCGGGAAGCTTGCCGGCACCAAATATAATCACAATAATTACCAGAATCACAATGAGTTCCGGCATTCCAAGTCCAAACATATCTATACCTCGATCAAAGGACAGTTGTAGTATAACGCGTGAGAGACAATAACATTCGGCACCGAGTTACATAAACTTTAGAGCAGTCCGGCAAGAAAGTCAAGGCTGACATGCCCGGCGGGCTATGGGGGTGATGCGGTGTCCGACAATCTTTAGCGATTCATGATCTTGGCAGCCAGATTCCTCATTTTGCGGAGGATGGCCTCTTCGTCAAGGGTCTGAAGCTTGCGGTTCTGCATGACCACCCTGCCGCCAATCACCGAATGCAGGACATCTTCTCCGCGGGCGGCGTAGACCAGGTGCGAAGGGATATTGTAGAGCGGGGTCAGGTGCGGCTGATTGAGATCGATGACGATCATATCGGCTTTTTTGCCCGGCGAAAGTGAGCCGATTTCCTTCTCCATTCCCAAAGCCGTAGCACCTCCGATGGTAGCGGCCTGCAAGGTCTTCTCAGCGGTCATGACGGTCGGGTCCATGCTGTAGACCTTATGCACCTTTGCCACACAGTTCATCTCGCCGAACATATCGGTGTTGTTGTTGCTGGCGCTGCCATCCGTCCCAAGAGAGAGGGTGATGCCATGATCGAGCATCCTGACCACGGGGGCGATTCCCGATGCCAGTTTCATGTTGGATTCAAGACAATGGCTTACCTTGACCTCGCGATCAGCGAGAATGACGATTTCCTCATCATCGAGAACGACGCAGTGGGCCGCCAGGGTGTTCGGTTTGAGGAGCCCAAGATTGTCAAGATGTCTGGCCGGTGTGGTACCGTAGCGTTCCAGGCAGGTGGCGACTTCTGTGGCATTTTCCGAGAGATGAATATGATAGATACCCTGCTCATTGTCCGCCACCTCGCCCAGACGCTGCAGGAGTTCGGGCGAGCAGGTATAGACACTGTGCGGGGTGATGGTGACCGAGATCAGGGGATGGTTTCTGTATTGTGCAAACATCTCTTGGATGTAGCTGAAGCCGTTTTCGAGCTGACCATAGCAGGGCGAGGGAAAATCATAGAGCACCTCGCCGATCCAGGCCCGCATCCCCGATTCGGCCGTGGCGCGAGCCACATCCTTGGCAAAGAGATACATGTCGCAGAAGCTGGTGGTACCGGATTTGATCATCTCGGCCAGAGACAGGAGGGTTGATTGATAGACTATCTCCGGGGTCAGTTTGCTCTCGATGGGGAAGATATGTTTTTCCAGCCAGGTCATAAGCGGCAGGTCATCGGCGATGCCGCGAAAACAGGTCATGGCGGCATGGGTGTGGGTATTGATCAGGCCGGGCATGATCAGGCCATGTGGGGTATGGAGGACGG
Organism: Desulfobulbaceae bacterium; assembly: GCA_031407875.1. GTDB lineage: Bacteria > Desulfobacterota > Desulfobulbia > Desulfobulbales > Desulfocapsaceae > Desulfoprunum. The sequence goes on from JANOIV010000160.1 coordinate 16,128, forward strand.
TTGCTTTTGGGTAGGCCCTGCACAGGGTGTCGATGGAGGCGATTTCGGTAATGATATCGCCGGAAATCGCCACACCGTGGTTTTCGAGAAGTCCCGATTGCTGCGAACCAGGCAGAAGATAACGTCCGGTGACCAGGAAATCGGCGTGTGACATCGGCTTTGCGGGTGGTGAAATTATTGACTGAATGATTCTTTGCCGGTGAGAACCGCCGTGATGAGATCGGCGATCTGCGGTCCGATCCGACCGGCAGTCTCAATGATATCTTCCAGGGTGATCGGTTGGAAGTCGTCCGGGTTGTTGCTATTTGAGATGGCGCAAAGCCCCAGCACCTCCATCCCGGCGTGCCGGGCCACAATGACCTCGGGGACCGAGGACATACCGACGGCATCGGCCCCGCTGTCGCGCAGCCACCTCGTTTCGGCCGGGGTCTCCAGGCTGGGCCCGGGGATGCAGGCATAGGTGCCGGTGGCCACATTCTTGAGACCACAACGCGTGGCACAGTCGAGGGCAGTCTTGATCAGCCGTGGGTGATAGGCCTCGGAGAGGTCGGGAAATCGCGGACCCCACGCCCCGACATTGGCTCCGCGCAGGGGATTTTCACCGAGAAAATTGAGGTGATCGCGGATGATCATGATGGAGCCGGGAGAAAGGAGCGGGTTGAGCCCGCCTGCGGCATTGGTCAGGATCAGGGTCTTTGCCCCCAAGAGCGAAAGGACTCTGATCGGGAAGGCCACTTCCTTGGTGGAGTAGCCCTCGTAATAATGAAAGCGGCCCTGGAGGACTACGACGGGCTGACCCGCCAAATGGCCGATGAGCAGATTGCCCTGGTGGCTTTTGACGGTTGCCCGGGGAAAATGCGGGATGTCGTTGTAGGGGATGAGGTTTTCAACATTGATCCGCTCTGCAAAGTCTCCAAGGCCTGTTCCCAGTTGGATTATCGTACTCGGGATACACGGCAAGCTGTCCCGGCAGAAGTCGACGCATTCCCGAACGGCCTGCACGTGTTTCCCATGCTCCATGATCAGCGACTGAGTGCGTGCTTACTGATAAAATCCCGGATCTTCTGGCTGTCTGCTTCCATGAGCTCACAGCGTGATTCGCGATCAAGGATGCCGGCGAGGGATTCCGGGAAGGTCGGGGGCCGGCCGATGGCCTTCTCCACGGCCTCACCGAATTTTGCCGGATGGGCGGTGGCCAGGCAAACCATGGGGATCCCGGCCTTCTGGTGCAGCATAGCCGCCTTGACGCCGACTGCGGTGTGCGGATCGAGGACATAGTCAAATTGATTGTAGAAGTCGGCGATGGTGGTGGACACCTCTTGTTCCGAGACCGCGGCCGCTGTAAAATCACGGCGGATCTGGTCGAGATGGGCCGAAAGATCAATCCTGCCGGTGCGGGAGAACTCGGCCATAAGTTCCTTGACGCGTTCCGGCTCTTTGTCCATGAGGTAAAAGAGATAACGTTCGAAATTGGAGGCGGCCTGGATATCCATGGAGGGACTCGATGTCTGCACGACTTTGCCGAGAGAATAATCGCCCCTGTTGACGAAGCGTGCCAGGATGTCATTGGTGTTGGTGGCGAGGATCAACTGGTGGATGGATCCTTCCGGCAGCATCCTTTTGGCGATGTAGCCGGCGAAGATATCGCCGAAGTTGCCGGTCGGCACAGAGAAGGCCAGGCTGCCGTCCTTCTCGTGTTTGGCGATATGCAGACAACTGTAGACATAGTAGACCACCTGGGCCAGGACCCTAGCCCAGTTGATCGAGTTGATGGCGCCAAGACTCATCCGGGTCTTGAATTCGATATCGTTGAATATCTTCTTGACGATGGCCTGGCCGTCATCAAAAGAACCATGGATGGCGATGTTGAAGACATTGCCATCCATGATCGAGGTCATCTGCTTTTCCTGGACAGGGCTGACCCGTTTATGGGGATGGAGGATGAAGATGCGTATCCTCTCCTTGCCCCGCACGCAGTAGATGGCGGCGCTGCCGGTGTCTCCGGAGGTTGCTCCGAGGATATTGAGGACCTCACCGCTCCTGTCGAGCAGGTACTCAAAGAGATTGCCGAGAAACTGCAGGGCAATATCCTTGAAGGCCAGGGTCGGGCCGTGGAAGAGCTCAAGGATATGGAGATTGCCGTAGTGGACCAGAGGGGCCACCTCAGCGTGGTCAAAGGTCGCATAGGAGCGGTTGATAAGGGCTTTCAGGTCGCTGACGGGTATGTCGTCGATAAACCTGGACATGACCTCAAAGGCCAGTTCGGCATAGCTCAGATTTTTCCAGGAGTTCAGGGTCAGACCGTCGATGCGGGGAATTGTCCTCGGAAGAAGGAGCCCTCCATCTTCGGCGAGGCCCATCATAACAGCTTTTGTGAAGGGTATCGGTTGGATGCCCCCACGGGTGCTCAAGTATTGCATGGCGTTCGTGTTATGACTCCGTTAGGGTGCGAACGGCTAAAAAAAGGATGCATGCGTATTTTAGGGCAGGCTGCAGTGTTATGCCAGGTCGGAGATCTCAATACGCTTTGCGTCATGCCAGAGGCCTTCCAGGTCATAGAATTTTCTCTGCTCGTGATAGAAAATATGCACTACGACATCATCAAGATCCAAGAGGACCCACATGCCTTCCTGCAGTCCTTCTGCGTGGGAGGTCTTGAGTTTTTTTGAGCGGATCCCGCCCTCAATGGCCTCGGCCAGTCCCTGGACATGCCGGGTGGATCTACCGTTCATGATGACAAAATAATCAGTAAATGAGGCCAGACCCCGGACATCAAGGACTAACAGATCCTCGGCCTTGGTGTCGAGGGCGATTGTGGCGCACATTCTGGCGATTTCAAGGCCGCTTTTGTCGCGGAATTCTTTTTTAAGTTGTTTCATAATTATTTGTGCCCTTTTCTCCTTGGGCTGTCAATTTATTTTTGGGTTTTTTTCGGGGCTCGCGGCGGAAACTCAAAACTGATTTTGCCGTTTTTGGCGAGCAGGAGGTAGGCATCAAAGGGACGTTTCTTCTTGGAGATGAAGCCACTGATCAACTCCGTTCTGCCCTCTTGCAGCAGCTGCTTGATATGCAGGGGGCTGAGGGCCTTGTCCAGAATGATCTTGCTGATCTTAAGGCCCTTCCCCTCGTCGCCGACCATAGCCGACTCGGACATATAGGCGGCCGGTGTTTCAAAGACCCGTGTTCCGTCGAGGGGGGATTTGCCAAGAGATTCTCCCTGCTGTATTGATGCTATATCGAGGCTATCTGTCGAGTCGGCAAAGAGGAAGTCGACCTTGTTATTGACCAGTCGGATCGAGGCGGAAAATGGCTTGCCTTTTTTGGATCTGAAATCACTGAAAGGCCCTATGGTCTTTCCCTCAATGAGGGTGACGATCTCGGCCTCGGACATGACCCTGCCGCCAAGGATTTTCCGCAGGGATAATTTCTTGTCCTCGGAAATGTAGGCCGTTGGCGAGGCGAAAAAGCGCATGCCCTGTACCGGGCTGAAGGGGGCCTCCTCTCGGGTCTCGGTCTTGTCGAAATTCTTGACCTGAGAGATAATGTGGCTGGTCAGGTTGCGGATCTCCTCCATGAATTTCTGCCGGGAAAACTCACCTCTCAGCATCTGATTGAGCTTGTGCTCCCATTCTCCGGTCATCTCCGGGGAGGCAAGAACATCGATCTTCATGGCCTCGAGCAGGGCCAGCAGTTCGAAGGCCTTGCCGGTTGGAGTAAGGTCTTTGCCTTCTCTGACCACATATTTTTCCTTGATCAGTTTTTCGATGATGGCCGCCCGGGTGGCCGGGGTTCCGAGGCCGCGCTCTTTCATGGCGTCAGCGAGTTCATCATCTTCAATCAGCTTGTCTGAGTTCTCCATGGCGGACAGGAGGGTCGCCTCGTTAAACCGTGGAGGCGGAGTCGTCTCCTGCTCTTCCTTGTCGATACTGGCACATTCCACCTTAGTTTTCGCAGGAATGGTGCTCAGCACCGTATCCCTGCTATCGTCATCGGCAAGGCCGTATATGGCCTTCCAGCCGGCATCAAGGAGGATCTTCCCTTCGACAAGAAAGGTTTCATCGCTGACGACCGACAGGCGGCGGGTGTTGAGATAGACGGCAGGAGGGAAAAAGACTGCCAGAAAACGCTGCACCACCATCCTGTAGATCTTGAGCTCCGCCTCGGAGAGTTTGCTGGAAAGGGTGGCGGTGGGAATTATGGCATGGTGGTCGGATACCTTGCTGTTGTTGAAGATCCGCTTATCGACCTGGATAAAGCCTTCTGTGATGGCCTTTTCGGCGAATTGGCCATATTGCCAGCCTGTCTGGGTCTGAAAGGTCTTCTGCACGGTTGCCAGATAATCTTCAGGCAGGTGCCGGCTGTCGGTTCTCGGGTATGTCAGCGCCTTGTGTCGTTCATAGAGGGCCTGGGCGATTGACAGGGTATTCTGGGCGGATATCCCGAAGCGGGAGTTGGCCTCGCGCTGCAGAGATGTCAGGTCGAAGAGCTGTGGAGAACGCTGGCTTGTTTTTTTGCTCGTCTCTTCAATTTTTGCCGGTTTCCCGCTACATCGGGCGATAATATCCAGCGCTTTCTCTGGCTCCCAGATCCTGTCAGCCCGTTCATAGCTGTCGTTTTCATCTCTGGAGAATTGCGGGTCAATCCACTTTGCCTGATAACTCTGATCAGCAAAGGAAAATGTGGCGAGGAGGGTGCAGAAGGGCCGTGGGACAAAACCCAGGCGGACCCTCTCGCGTTTCACGAGAAGTGAGAGGGTCGGGGTCTGCACCCGACCGCAGGGGGTCAGAAAAAATCCGCCTCGCCTGGAGTTGAAGCCGGTAAGGGCTCGCGTGGCATTTATGCCTATAAGCCAATCCGACTCCGAGCGACAGAGAGCGGTGTCCTCCAGAGGCAGCATCTCTTTGTCGGACCGCAGGTTGGCCAGGCCTTTTTTGATGGCATCGCTGGTCATGGACTGCAGCCACAACCTCTTAAAGGTCTTCTGGCCGACAGAGTTGTTCCAGACAAAACTGATGATGTACTTGAATATCAGTTCGCCTTCGCGTCCGGCGTCGCAGGCATTGATGATCTCTTTGACGTCCTTGCGCCGAATGAGTTTCTGCAGGGCGTTCAGCTGACCCTTGGTGTCGGGGAGTTCTTTCAACGGGAAGGACTCCGGCAGGATTGGCAGTTTATCAATATCCCATTTTTGATAACTGGGATCGATTTCTTCCGGATAACAGATAGACACAAGATGGCCGATGGCAAAGGAAACGATATAACTTTCGCCCTCATAGTGGGTCCTGGATTTCTCAAATTTCCCCGGGAGGACCTTGACAATATCTGCTGCAACACTGGGTTTTTCTGCGATGATAAGAATTTTTTCTGTCATTTTTCAAGGTATTGGAAAGAGACACAGGGTATTTGTGCTGTCTCAAGGAAGTATGCACGGCAGATGGTGCTATTTTTGCCCATCACGGAGAGAAAAGACGCATTTCCAGCTTGTTACGAATTTTTTGCCTGGCTGTTCCGGTCCTTCGGAGGCAGCAGGTTCGAGCTGAAAACAGTCAGATGTTGTATAAGCCCTGGCCGTGTTTGTCAAATAGAATTTCAGAATTTTCCTTCATCATATTCTAAAACACCGTTGCTAACATAATGATATATTTAGTACATAAATAATATTGCGAGCGCAAGTCAGACGGGCTGCACATGCAGTTCCAGGGAGATGGGCAATCTTTCACAAAGACAAAGGATAGATCTGCCGGCGGTTGCGATTTTTTCGGAACCACCGGCAGAGACAGCTTTGTATTGCCTTTTTCCACTTCAGGACTGTCCATGAGCGTTGATCATTGTCCTGCCCGGATCAGTGCCGAAACATCGCGGGTCAGCTCCAGTACTTTCTGGGCCTGGGCCATGGATATCGAGCCTGTCCCACAACTCGGGGTAATGAGAGTCTGCTCGAAAATGACCTGTTGCGGAATACCGAGTTTTTCAATCTGGGTTGTCTGCTCCCACCATTTGGCAACTAGGGATGCGGCTGTTTCCGCTTCAATGTATTCAGGCGAAGTAGGGATAATGCCCGTGGCCAGGATACCACCTTTCCCGAGAAATCTGCGTAGGTGTTCAGGATAGAGAATCAGTTTGTCGAAATAGCTGTAGGCGTCGTAACTCAGAACGTCAAGGCCTGAATCAAAAATCACCGACCATTCGGTATTGGCGCAGACATGGACACCGGTCAGGCCGTTTTCGGCTCGGACCGCTGCAAAGACTTCGGTAAAACAGGCAATAATTTCCTCGGCGGTAATGGTTATGAAGGCCGATGAACCGAGCCCGGCAAGCGCAGGCTCATCAAAAAACAGCAGAGGCCGCCCGCATATTTCTGCCATTTTCCTGGTCTGCCAGCGGGCCTTCAGGGCCAGGAGCTTGACGGCCGCATCCCTCAATTGTTCGTTGTAAAACAACGCCCTACCGGCCTGATCTACGATGCCGGTACAGAAGGTGATGGGGCCGGTAATCTGGCCTTTCAGTGCAACCAGACTTTCTTTTTGTTGTTTTGCTGATTCAAGAAAAGAAAAAAATCCTTGGGCTACCTCCGGGCTGAGGGCAAAGCGCGATTCGTCGATATCGGCGCCTCCCTCGGTGACCATCAGGTATTCTTCATAGAAGGCAAGAAGTTCCTCTTCAAATCCGGGCTCTTCACTCTCGATGAAGATTTTCCCATCCTTCTCGGTAATTCCAGGAAAGCCTGGAAGGAACTGGCGCATCATGCCTTCTTCCGGGTAGACAGGCAGTTGCGGCCAGATCGGAATCTGTGGGGTGTGGGAAAAAATGAGCTCAGTGGCCCGGGAGTGGTTGTCTAACGGCAGGCTTCCTATCAGTACGGGAAGCGCGCGCGGGGTAAAATCTGACATCCTTGTTCAACCTGTTGGGGTGAATATTGAGTACGTTGTGGATTCATTGAGGAGCCGTCACGAAATAACTTGGCCATTTTCATATTTTCGTTACGACAGCCATGGATGGTCTAGTGTAGCTCGCTCCATGGGTGGATGAAGAGCGACCGGCTCCTTATGCCGTTCCAGGCATTTCTCTCGCCCAGTTATTTTTTGACAACGGCTTTGCTGCGCAAAGAGTAATACTCAAACCGAGTTTGTCACGATTTTTGTTTTTTTCTTCACTCCGCCTGCGTCCGATATGACAGAGCCTGCCGGGCTTATGGAAAAGAAAAACGACGCAGTTAAAGTAACTTAACCAGCCGCTTGGGTTCTTATGGAAGAAACTCTCAATATTCTAATAGCACGGCAACTGAAAGCTTCTTGTCATCGGATAGGGAAAAGAAACCCAAATTCTGACGCCATCAAGGACTCTGTTGCCATTCACCGCTGACGACCCGCTCTTCAACGCAGACCCTGGGGTGCTGTACGACAACTTTCGGCTGATATACAACCTCGGGCTGGTATACCTCATATTGAGACACATACGCCGCTCTTGGCGGCGGCAGCAGGGCGTACGTTATGACAGCGCCGAGCAAAATACCGGTAGCCAATTCCGCAACTCCGATACATTTTCCATGGTAGTAGCTATGATGACGGTGGTTGTAATATCCCCCGCGGGCAAAAGCAGACGAGGAGATCGACAGACAAATCACTACAAAAAGGACAGGGATGGCTTTCTCCATAGGTATCCACCTCTTGAGAAGGTGGGCTGGAAATTTTGTTTGAGCGGAAAACGGAGGGTTTGTTATAAAATGACGAAATTCTATAAGAAATTAATGTGCCAGGCAACGTGAAAACCCAGAACGGCAAACGGAAGAGAGTTGACCGTGCCTTGCTCAATACATTAATGCCGGTGACATTTGCCTGCGCCGGATTTCCTTACTTCTTGACAGCTTCTGCATAATATGTTTATATACTCAGCTTAGTTGTTTGGTGCGGGTGTAGCTCAGTTGGTAGAGCACAAGCTTCCCAAGCTTGGGGTCGCGAGTTCGAGCCTCGTTGCCCGCTCCAGTCTGAGATCGGGTTTGAGATTTCCGGCGCTCTATGATCTTTCTGTACCGGTATACTTCCTGCTGGTTTTGCGCAGGTAGGCAATTGAAAGTGGGCTATGCCCGCTTTTTTTTTATGTCTGTTCACCGGAGAGGGGCGAGGTCAAGGTCTATTTGAAAAAGAGTCTTGGTGATTCTTGCTGGAAACTAAGCCGCCGTTCAAAAATAACCGTAACATTAAAAACGTTACCGGCATAAGGGGCCGTACCGAAATGGTCAGAAATGTAATGGTTATTTCGTAACGACTCCTAAAGAGAAAAATATTGCAGACATATGAGACCAGTTGCAGTGAAGGCCCGAAGGTTTTAAGACGATGAGCGAGTTTATTGTCGACAAGATTGAAGAGTTCGCCGAGGCTCTGCTGCCGCCGATGGGGCTGGAGTTGGTTGAAGTGCAATTTCGTAAAGAAGGTCACGGCTGGGTGTTACGCCTCTTTATCGACAGAGAAGATGGCGCGATAGGTCTGGATCAGTGCACTGAAGTGAGTCGTGAGGTGAGCCGTTTTCTGGATGTGGAAGATCTGATTAATCATGCCTTTCATCTGGAGGTATCGTCACCTGGCCTTGAAAGATCGCTCAGGTCTCTTGCTGATTTTCAACGATTCTGTGGCGAAAAGGCCCGGATACGATTACGGGAGAGTCTGGACGGACAAAAGGTGTTCATCGGGGTTATAGGCCAGGTTACCGAAGATGCCATTCATCTTGATCTTGAGGATGGGGGCTCGGTGCAATTTTCCTTTGATCAAATCAGTAAGGCGAGGCTGTCACTTTGATGCTCTTGATGAGCTTATTTGAGCACACTATAAATACACATATTCTCAGAATGAAGAGATGTAATACTGATGGGGTAAGAGAATGCAATCGGAATTGAAACGCATAATCGACCAAATCAGCAGAGATCGCGGGATTGAAAAGCGGTTGCTGATTGAGGCTATTGAAGAGGCGGTCCAGTCTGCTGCCCGGAAGAAGCTGGGGAGTCGGCGGGAAATCGAGGTTCGCTACAACGAAGAATTCGGCGAAGTCGAGGTCTATCAGTTCAGGAATGTCGTGGCAGAGGTCGAGGACGAGCAGACGGAAATCTCTCTGGACGAGGCCCAGGTGCTTGATCCTGAGACCCAGTTGGGCGATGAACTGGGCGAGAAGTTGGAGAATATCACCGAACTCGGCAGGATAGCAGCCCAATCGGCCAAACAGGTCATTATCCATAAGATGAAGGATGCCGAGCGGGAGGTTATCTTTGATATGTTCAAGGATCGTCTCGGTGAGGTCGTCAGCGGCATCGTCCAACGTTTTGATCGTGGCAACATGATCATCAATCTGGGGAGAACGGATGCGATTCTGCCCAAGGAGCATCAGATCCCGAAACGCTCTTTTAAGCAGGGTGATCGAATCCGGGCTTATCTGATAGAGGTTCGTCAGACTGCCAGAGACTCCCAGTTGGTGTTGTCGAGGACCTGTGATGAGTTTCTTGCTAAATTGTTCCAGATGGAGGTGCCGGAAATATCCGAAGGGATCGTCAAGGTCATGGCCGTGAGCCGTGAGCCGGGTTTTCGGGCCAAGATTGCCGTCAGTTCTTCAGAGAGTGATGTCGATCCGGTTGGTGCCTGTGTCGGCATGAAAGGTTCAAGGGTGCAGAACGTCGTTCAGGAATTGCAGGGTGAGCGTATCGATATCGTGACCTGGAGTCCTGATCCTGCCAAATACGTCTACAATGCCCTCGCCCCAGCCCAGGTCAGCATGGTTATGGTGGATGAAGATGCCCATTCCCTTCTGGTTGTGGTGCCCAACGATCAGCTCTCGCTGGCGATTGGCAGGCAGGGGCAGAATGTGCGTCTGGCCTCGAAACTTCTCGGTTGGCGGATAGATGTGAAGAGCGAGCAGCGCTATGCCAATCTCGAGGATCCGAGCTATCGATCGATCCTGGCCATTGATGGTGTCGATGAAGCCCTGGCGGATCTCATTTTCGCCAAGGGAATTACCTCGGTTAATGTACTGGCGAGGACCAGCGTTGAAGATCTTGCTGTCATCCGGTCAATTGACGACGAATTTGCGGCGTATCTAATCAAGGCTGCGCAGAAGATCAGCGGAGAATTGCCCGGGACTTTCACTGAGTCTGTGGAAAAGAACATCCCTGAGGAAGTCCCCCATGCTGAGGATGATCCGGGGCGGGTGGTTGAGGAAGAGAGTGATGCCGAAAATGGTGAGCCCAACCTGGGGTAAAAGGCCCTGTGACAGAACCCATCCGAACCTGCAGCGCCTGTGGTGAGAAGAGACCCAAACGTGAGTTGCACCGATTCGTCTGGGCTGAGGAGCGGCCTGAAAGTGACCCTGACGGTCATGCCAGTGGTCGGGGGGCATATTGTTGCCGGAATGAAGCGTGTCTCTACAGGTTTATGAACCAGAAGAAAAAATGGAAAAGAATATTTCGCCTTTAGGGAAATAGCCTATATAATGACTCAGAAGAGGATGGTACCCGTTAACGGGATGATGACCTCTGAGTAAAGGACGCTGGAGCGAAGGATATACGGGAGCAGAGAATGAGCAGGGTGAGGGTTTATGAGTTGGCCAAAGAGGCTGGCATGAGCAGCAAGGTGTTGACCGACAAATTGCAGGAAAAGGGTTTTGATGTCAAAGGTCCGAGCTCCACAGTTGATGCCGATATTGCTGAAAAGATCCGCAGTACGGTTCTCAAACAGGCCAATACCGAGCTGGTTGAAAAGCGGATCACCGTCGACAGGAGTCCTGAAGTTATCAAGCGCAAGACCACTGTTATCCGACGCAGGGCTAAGGTTGAATTGGATGGCTCGGCCGCTGAGCGGCCGGATGTCTTCCCTGAAGAAGGTCTGCATGCGAACAATAAGACCGATCACGCCGACGGGGAACCTTCCGTGCAGTCCGTACCGGTTGGGCAGGTGGTCCACTCCCAGGCTGATAAACAGGTCTCTGTGGAAATTCCTCGGGAGATAATCGAGGCAACAACGCCATCTACAGCCCCGGAATCCCCTGTCTCAACTGTTATTTCTTCTGATGAGTCCGGAGACGAGAGCGCGGGCCAGGTTGATGGAGTTACCCTGGAAGTTGCGCCGGAGAAGCCAAAAATCCCGGAGTTTGAGTCCAAACAGTTTTTCCCTGAAAGAATGGTAAAGAAGGACAAAAAGGTCCTTCCCCGGAAAGGTTTTGCCAGGGTCGTCGGGACCATCGAGATTCCTGTGGAAGAAGTGGCGTCAGCCCAGCGCTTCAAGAAAAAAGTGGCAGTGAAGCCGGGAATTATCAGTAAGGCTGTCATTGAACAACCTGCGGTGGTTGCAGGTCTTGTCTCAGACGAGGCCTCCCGGGCTAAGAAAAAGGCCAAGCGCGGACCTTCCTCTGGCGAAGAGGATGACGAAAAAGGCGCGCGGCAGGGCAAAGGGGCCGTCAAGAAAGGCAAGAAAGGGGTGAAATTCACCCACTTTGGCAGCGAATATCAGCCCCGCGGTTACGGTAAAAAAGGGAAAAGAGACAAAGGCCGCGACAAGGCCCTGCCGCCGGCCCCTGAGATGAAGGCGAGCAAAAGACGGATCACGGTCTTTGAGACAATCAGCGTGGCCGAACTGGCCAGTCGCATGAAGGTCAAGGCCAATGAGGTCATTGCCAAACTCATGGCCCTTGGGGTCATGGCGACCATGAATCAGGCGGTAGACGTCGAGACCGCCATGCTCATCGCCACAGATTTCGGCTACGAGGTCGAGCAGGGAATTACCGAGGAGATCGGTATTCAGCTACTTGATGAAGCCGAGGTGGGCGGAGATCTCAAGCCGCGATCACCGGTTGTCACTGTCATGGGCCATGTCGATCACGGCAAGACCTCGATTCTTGACGCCATCCGCAAGACGGATGTGGCACTCGGTGAGGCCGGCGGTATTACCCAGCATATCGGTGCCTATCATGTCCGTTCAAGTGCCGGAGATGTTACCTTCGTCGATACTCCCGGCCATGCGGCATTTACCGAAATGCGCTCCCGTGGTGCCCAGATTACCGATCTCGTAATCCTGGTTGTCGCTGCTGACGACGGGGTGATGGATCAGACCCGTGAGGCCATTCACCATGCCCAGGCCGCCGGGGTTCCCATATTGGTTGCAGTGAACAAGATAGATAAACCCAACGCCGATGTCGACCGGGTCAAGAGGGAACTGTCGGATCTGAACCTCGCCCCTGAAGAGTGGGGCGGTCAGACGGTATACTGTGAGACCTCGGCCAAACAAAATATCGGTATAGAGGCTCTCATGGAGAGCATTCAGCTTGTGGCCGAGATGCTTGAGTTGAAGGCCGACGTCACCCGTAAGGCGAAAGGAAGAGTGGTTGAGGCCCAACTGGATAAAGGCCGCGGAGCAGTCGCAACAGTACTGGTTCAGGAAGGCACCCTGCGTCCCGGGGATTTTTTTGTCGTAGGCCAATTCAGTGGCAAAGTCCGGGCCATGCTCGATGACAAGGGAAGGCCGGTCAAACAGGCCGGACCGTCAATTCCGGTTGAGGTCCAGGGTCTGTCCGGAGTTCCTTCGGCGGGTGATGAGTTTATCGTGGTCACTGACGAAAAGATGGCCAAGAGCGTCAGTAATGCCAGGGCCTTGAGGGCCAGAGAGATGGAGCTTGGTGCTAACACCAAGATCTCCCTCGACAGACTCTTTGAGAAAATGAACGAAGGCGTGGTGCAGGAACTCCGGGTTGTCCTCAGGGCTGATGTTCAGGGTACGCTTGAGGCCTTTGCTAAGGCAGCCGAAGAACTCTCCACAAAAGAGATCAAGGTTAGAGCCCTGCATGAAGGTACGGGAACTATTACTGAATCTGATATCCTGCTGGCTTCAGCCTCGGAGGCTATTATTATCGGCTTCAATGTCAGGCCGACCGCCAAGGTCAAAGAGCTTGCCATTAAGGAGAATGTCGACGTACGTTCCTATGATGTCATCTACCACGCCCTTGATGATATTCGTAAGGCGATGGTCGGGATGCTTGAACCGACCTTCAAGGAAAACGTCATCGGCAATGCCGAGGTCCGCGAGACCTTCCATGTGCCGAAAATCGGTACCATTGCCGGGTGTTCAGTAACGGATGGCAAGATCCAGCGGAATGCCGGAGTCCGGGTCCTGCGTGAAGGCGTCGTGCTCTTTACCGGCAAGATCAGCTCTCTGCGCCGGTTCAAGGATGATGTCAAGGAAGTTCTCACCGGCTATGAGTGCGGGATCGGGGTCGAGAATTTCAATGATCTGAAGATCGGTGATAACCTCGAGGCCTTTGTTATGCTCGAAGTGGAAGCCTCTCTGGATTAACTATGGTGCATTGTGAGTAGTTTGGACCCCAAAAAAACATTAGCCTCCATCGGCCTTGGCAAGACAGAACAGAAGCGCTCTGTTCGTGTTTCCGACGTTATCCGCAAAGAACTGGCGATCCTCCTTCTGACTAAAGTGCGTGATGAGAAACTGGCCAGGGTTAACATTTCCCGGGTTGAGGTCGGTGACGACCTGAAATGTGCGCGAATATTCTTCACGGTTCTTGGTAATCACAAGGCTATAAAAGCCGCCGAAGTTGGTTTGGAAAGGGCCAAGGGGTTCATGCGCAGCCATCTGGCCAAGACCTTGAATATGAGATATACGCCAAAACTGCAGTTCCAGCACGACGAGATTGCCGAAAAAGTCGAACATATTGAGAGCATATTTCAGGAGATCGCAAACGAGGAGAAAAGCGGTGAGGAGAATTCCTGAGACCATAACCAAGAGCATTTATGAAAAGGACAGCTTCGTCCTGTTGACCCATGTACATCCGGATGGAGATGCCCTTGGTTCTTTGCTGGGGCTAGCCGATATTCTTGACTGCATGGGCAAGAAGGTCTTCTGTTTCCTCGAAGAGCCGGTTTCCCAGCTGTACACCTTTTTACCGGATTGCGACCGGATACAAACAGATCTGGCTGCTTTGCAAGCATTTGTCCATGTGGGCGGCGACAAGGTCATCGCCATAGCCCTTGACTGCGGTGATGACAGCCGCCTGGGCAAATACAAGGAAGAACTGCTGGTCATTACCCCTTTTGTGGTAATAGATCACCATAAATCCCACAAGGATTATGGAGAGCATAGATGGGTTGAACCTTCACGCTCCTCAACGGGAGAGATGGTTTATGAACTGGGCATGGCTCTCGGTGTGGAGATGTCCTATAAATCTGCCTATGATATCTACGTGGCGATCTGTACCGATACCGGATCATTCCGCTACGACTCGACGCATGCCCGAACCCTGCAGATTGCTGGAGAACTTGTCGAGAGAGGCGTGCAGCCGGCGGAGATAGCCTGTCATCTCTACGATAATTACAGTATCTCCCGGCTCAAACTCCTGGAGCTTGTCCTGGCAACCATGAGGCTCCATGCCGCTGACCAGATTGCCTGCATCCATGTTACTCAGGATATGCTCAAACAAAGCGGGGCCGAATTGCAGGATGTGGAAGGTTTTATTGAGTATCCCCGTTCGTTGCGTACCGCAAAGGTCGCCGTTTTCATTAAGGAAGGACAGAACGGCCAGATTTCCGTGAGCCTGCGCGCCAAAGGAGATTGTGATGTGGCTGAAATAGCCACATCGTTCAATGGTGGAGGCCATCGCAATGCAGCTGGATTTCGTTTTACCGGCAAAACGCTTGAGCAGGTGCGTTCCGAGGTTATAACTGTCCTGTGCCGGGATCTCGACCGGGACGGGGAAGAAAAAGCCAGTGTTTGAAGATTTACAGGCCGACACTGCACAGACCTCCTCTGTTTCCCCTAAGGCAGATTTTGAGGCTGGCGTTTTTCTCATTGATAAGCCTGCTGGGCCTACTTCTTTTGCCATGGTACGCAGCCTCCGGCGGGTGCTTGGCATAAAAAAGGTGGGGCACGCGGGGACCCTCGACCCCTTTGCCTCGGGCCTCCTGATTCTTTGTGCCGGGCGCACTGCAACCAGGCTGATATCGTCCTTCATGCAGGGAGAAAAGGAGTATCTGGCCACTCTCTGTCTTGGGGTTGAAACGGAGACCCTCGATCCGGAAGGTGCTATAACGAGGCGTTGTCCTTTTGATAGAATTGAGGGAGTGCAGGTCGAACATTGTCTTCAAGAATTTCGTGGTGCCCAACAACAGGTTCCACCGGTCTATTCAGCCCTGAAATATAAGGGACGACCGCTTTACTACTACGCCCGTAGAGGTATTAATATCATCAAAGAGCCGAGAGAAGTGTTCATCCGAATGCTTGAGCGGACAGATGGTGTGCAGGACCTTTGGGGTGATGAGGCTCTTCTGCATCTGAGAGTGGTGTGCAGTAAAGGAACGTACATCCGGACCCTGGCTGCAGATATCGGCCGCAGGCTCGGCTGTGGAGCATACCTGAAAGAGTTGCGCAGGATACGGAGCGGCTGTTTCTCCGTGACACAAAGTCTCTCCGGCGAGATATTCTCTTCTGGAGATGCCCGCGCACAAATTTTGAACTCGGCCTTATCTATTGAAGAGGCGTGTAATCTGTTGCAATAATTCGGCGAGTTCGATAGTGTAGGACGTGTAGTAATGTCATGGAGCAATACCGTATTCCCGGGGGACGCCACCTTGCTTTGGGGACGGAGTTGTTCATGACGCTTTGCTTATGGACATCCAAGCTGGACCTGGATCATGTCCATGATAAAAAGACAATCACAGAATAACGAATTTACAATAGAGTTAGCATTCAGATTCAGGAGGATCGTTGTGGCCCAAACAGCAGTGAAAAAAAACGAAATCATCGAAAAATTTAAAATTCATCCGTCAGACACCGGCTCTTCAGCAGTGCAGGTTGCCCTGCTTACTGACCGCATCCAATATCTGACCGAGCATTTCAAAATCCATTCCAAGGATCATCATTCTCGTCAGGGACTGCTCAAGCTGGTTGGTCAGCGTCGTAGCCTCCTTGATTATCTGAAGAAAACTGACCTTCAACGGTACAGATCACTGATTCAGGAGCTTGGCCTGCGGAAGTAGCATATAACCCTGGTGTAGAGTATCGTGTGGATACGTACGTCAGTGCCATGTAGTTGCCTCAGCCTGTTCCGGAAGACCGGGGCAGGCTGAGGTTTTTGTTGTTTGAGGAATCCGATTAAAAAAGAGCATACGGGGCTGGTGGATAATCCAGTCAGGATAATGGCGCTGGGCATTTCCCTGATGCTGAACATCTGGAGAAAACATGTTTACAAAAGTTGAAGCTGAGATCGGCGGAAAGATCATTTCCGTCGAGACCGGCAAGTTGGCAAAGCAGGCATCAGGTTCTGTTGTCGTACAGTGTGGTAGCACCATGGTCCTGGTTACGGTAGTTGGCTCCCTGGAGAACAGGCCCGATGCCGGATTTCTACCATTGACCATTGAATATCAGGAAAAGCTTGCTGCGGTTGGCCGGATTCCAGGGAATTACTTCCGTCGAGAAATCGGCAGACCCAGCGAGCATGAGATCCTTACCTGCCGGATAATTGACCGTCCGTTACGGCCACTGTTTTCCAATGGCTATTGTTCCGAGACCCAGGTTATTGCCACGGTTCTCTCGGCCGATCAGCAGAATAATCCCGATGTCCTGGCTCTGACCGGCGCCTCGTGTGCCCTGTCGATTTCTGATATCCCTTTTGACGGGCCGGTAGCAGGTGGCCGGGTGGCCTGTGTCGATGGGCAGTTTATCCTGAACCCGACCGCCATTGAGCTCGTCGATTCTACGATGGACCTGATGGTTGCCTGCACCCGTAAGGCTGTAGTCATGGTTGAAGGAAGGACCGATGAACTGAGCGAAGATACGGTCCTGTCCGCGATCTTCTACGCCTTCGAGCAGTTGCAACCACTTATTGACCTGCAGGAGAATCTGCAAAAAACCAATGGCAAGTCCAAACGCCAGGTGCAGCCGGTGGTTGTGGATGAGGCACTTTTGGCCAGGGTTCGTGAAATTGCTGCAGCCGGTATGAAAAAGGTGGTTTCTACGGCCGACAAAATGGAGCGGGGCATTCTCTATACTGAGCTCAAGGCCTCAGTCATCTCGACCCTTGATGAGACGGGTGAGCGGGCTCGTGAGATCGGTGAGCTGCTTTCCTCGTTCAAGAAATCCTTCATGCGGGCAAATATCGTCAATCAGGAGATCCGTATTGATGGCCGAAAGTTTGACCAGGTCCGCCCCATCAGCTGTGAGGTTGCCTATCTGCCGATGGCCCATGGTTCCTCTCTGTTCACCCGTGGTGAGACCCAGGCCCTGGTGAGTGCCACCCTGGGCAGTGAACGTGATCAGCAGAGAGTCGAAACTCTGTCCGGTGAACAAAACAACCGATTTATGCTGCACTATAATTTCCCTCCCTATTGTGTCGGCGAAGCCAGGATGCTGCGCGGTCCTAGCCGGCGCGATATTGGCCACGGCAATCTGGCGATGCGCGGATTCGCGGCAGTTCTGCCATCGGCAGAGGATTTCCCCTATTCAATCAGAGTTGTCTCAGAGGTTCTGGAATCCAATGGTTCTTCCTCCATGGCGACAGTCTGTGGTGGCAGTATGGCCTTGATGGATGCCGGCGTACCGATCAAGTGCCCGGTCTCCGGTATCGCCATGGGCCTGATTAAAGAGGGAGACAAGGTCGTTATCCTCTCTGATATCCTGGGTGATGAGGATCATCTGGGTGATATGGATTTCAAGGTGGTCGGCACCCAGCATGGCGTCACCTCCCTGCAGATGGATATCAAGATCGACGGAGTGGACAGAAACATCATGGCAGCGGCCCTGGCCCAGGCTAAGGCAGGGCGTATTCATATCCTCGGCGAGATGGAAAAGGGGATTGCGCAGGCGAGAGAAGAAGTCGCCGAGCATGCCCCGAAATATTTCGTGCATAAAATCAATCCCGATAAAATCCGTGATATTATTGGTCCGGGCGGCAAGATCATCAAAGAGCTCTCCGCTCAGTATGATGCCAAAATTGAGGTCGATGACACTGGCCTCGTGAAGATGTTCACCGTCAATGGCACCTTGGCACAGGCCCTCATTCAGCGGGTCAAGGAAATTACCGCTGAGGTTGAGATCGGAGCGGTCTATAAAGGTGTGGTCAAGACCATCAAGGATTTCGGCGCCTTTGTCGAGATTTTGCCGGGAACTGATGGACTGATTCATATTTCGGAACTCGATATCAAACGGGTGACAAAGGTTACCGATGTGATCAATGAAGGTGACGAGGTGGAGGTTAAGGTCCTTGATGTAGACAATAGAGGCCGTATTCGTCTGAGCCGTAAGGCCCTCATGGAATAGGTCCCGTTGCTTTCCTGTGTTTTTCTAGAGAACGCCGCCTCCCTTGAGTCGGCGTTTTTTTGTGTGTTGCCCGGAAGCAGCAGGATTTGTGGTGGTTTTCAGAAGAGAGTGAGGAGAGAATGAATGAGGTAGAAGTTCAGTTCTGTTGGCTGCAACCGGAAAAAACAGCTGATCTGCAATTGCCTTGCTATCAAAGCTCCGCCGCTGCGGGGCTGGATGTGCAGGCCGCAGTTGCCAGCGAAGTCCGTCTGGTGCCGGGACAGATATCCCTGCTGCCTACCGGTTTTGCCGTGGGCATTCCGCCTGGCTATGAGATCCAGGTCAGACCACGGAGCGGACTGGCCGCAAAGCATGGCATAACCCTTATCAACAGCCCCGGGACCATAGACAGTGATTATCGGGGTGAGGTGAAAATCGCTCTCATCAATCTGGGAGGGCTTCCGTATGTCGTGCAACGTGGTGACCGTATTGCCCAGTTGGTCCTGGCCCCGGTGATGCGGGCTCGTCTGCAGGTCGTCTCTGAACTGGGCGCAACTGCCAGGGCGGCAGGCGGATTTGGCCATACCGGGGTGTGAGATGATTTTTTCGGTGCTTGGCAGTGGCAGCAGAGGTAACTGTGTTTATATAGAGTGTGGCCGGACGGCCATCCTTATTGATGGAGGCTTCTCCGGCAAGGAAATCTCCAGCAGATTGCAGAGTATCGGCAGGGATGTCGCCCGGCTTGATGCCATCTGTGTCACCCATGAACACAATGACCATATCGCCGGGGTCGGTGTACTCTCAAGGCGAAGCAACCTGCCTGTCTATGCCAATCCGGGGACCTTTGCCGGCGGTGAGCGCCAGTTGGGAAAACTGGCAAAACGGCAGGAGTTCAACACTGGTGACCAGTTTGTCATAAAGGATCTGCTGATCAGATCCTTCCGTATTTCCCACGATACCGCTGATCCCGTCGGCTATGTCATCAGCAGTGATCGGCTGAGTCTTGGCTATTGCACCGATACCGGCAAAGTGACCCATCTCATGCAACAGCGTCTTGCCGGTTGCGCCGGACTCATCCTCGAATTCAATCATAACCTGCAGATGCTGAAAAACGGCCCTTATCCACCGGCCCTGCAGCAGCGTGTCCGCTCAAGCCAGGGGCATCTTGCCAATGAAGATGCCGCCGATTTTCTGAAAACCATCCTGCATCCGGAGCTCAGGCTGACGGTCCTTGCCCATCTCAGCGAGACCAACAACAACCCGCAACTGGCCTTGGCAGCAGCCGGTAAAATTCTGGCCAGTGAGACGCAAACGCAACTGGTTCTGGCCTGTCAGAACAGACCAACCCAGGTTTTCAGCCTCGACTGACCATCCACAAAGCGCCTGTGCCGTTTCATTTTTTAACCGACAGATCAGCGAAATCAAGGCTGGAATTTTCCCTCCTTGTTGACCGATTCTGCGATTCTGCGATCGCGAACGATCACCGAGCCCGGCATTTCCTTGGCCCTTTTCTTCAGGTCGCTGGCGATTGAGGAAACCTCGGCAAATGAGCTGATTTGGTGGATCTCGGTGCTGACTATGCCGATCGACAGGGAGAGCAGACCGAACTGCTTTCTGGTGCCGCTGCGGTCACAGCTCAGGTAGAAGCCTTGTCGACACTCTTCTTCGCTGTGAAAACGGTTGAGCATCCGGGTGAATCTGTCGATGACGTCCTCACAGGCTGCAACGGAATTTTTCGGGCGGGTGATCATGATAAAATCGTCTCCACCGATATGGCCGGCAAAACCGATGGACTGGACCTCCCACTTTTTCAGGACCTCACCGATGATATCGCAGACGGACTTGATTACCCGATCCCCCATTTCAAAACCGTGACGGTCGTTGAACGGCTTGAAACTGTCCAGATCGATATAACAGACATCGAAATGGATCGACTGGGAGAGCATTTTGGCGATCTGGCGCTGGATGAATTCGTTACCCGGCAGACCGGTCAGAGGATTGGCCCCACGAGCCAGCATCATGCTGTTTTCCGTAACGGCATTGAGAATGGCACTGACAGAAACGGTCCCGACATACCTGCCGCTGCGGGTGACACAGATGTCATCGTAGATCGAGATCTGTTGCCTGAGATAAATTTTTCTGGCCACCTCTTCCACCGACGAATAATGGGCCACCTCTAAAAAATCGTCGTCCAGAATATCCTCGACCTTCTTGTAGTAGTTCAGGCTCAGACCATAACCGAAACGGCCAACCATTTGATTTTCCATAAACCGGTGGCGATTGATGAGTCCGCAGAGCTGACCTCCCCTGAGTACCGGCAGACAATACACACCCGGCTTTTCATTGAATTTGTCAAGCACGTCGAGGGTCCGGTCGGTTGACGAGAGGGGCGGCACAGAGGTGGCGATATCGCCTACGCAAATAACCTCGTCAAAGAGGCGGGTGCCGGATTGTTTCAATACCTGCTGCACCGGAATGTCGAGTTGCGAGACTCTGAGTAAATCGGCTGCAGGTCTGGCTATGAGATACCCCTGGACCAGTTCGATACCGATCTCCCGACAGATCCTGAGATCATTTTCATTTTCAATACCCTCGGCAATGACATCGATGCCAATACGGTGGCAGGCCGTGGCGATGGAGTCGATCAGCGTGTAATTGATGCTGCTTTTCTGGGTGTCTCGAAAGAAATGGCGGTCTATCTTGACGAAATCGGGCTCAAGGACCGAGAGCATCTTCAGGCCGCCATAACCCGCGCCAAAATCATCGATGGCGATCCGAAACCCCTTGCTGCGATAGTGATCGACCGCCTTTCTGAACAGCTGGTAGTTGGAGATTGCCTCCTGTTCGGTGATTTCAAGAACGATATCCTGCTTGCTGATACCATATTTGTTGGCGATGAACCCGGTTGTTCCGGCGCTGTGGTCAGGATGGAGCAGGCTTGTCGGGCAGATATTGAGAAACAGCAAGGCCTCACGTTCGTGCAGCCTCTGCGAGGCGGACTGTGAAATGCCGTTTTCGCGGCAGCGCATATCAAGCTCGAGGGTCATCCCGCATTTCGTGGCCTGGAGAAAAAGCTCTTCGATATTGTCGAAGGGATTTGGGCCGATGGTGCGGCAGAGGGCTTCGTAGGCAAAGATCTTTCCCTGGGCCAGATTGACGATGGGCTGAAAATGCGAGGTGAGACGATTATGCCCGAGGAGTTCCTTGAGAATCGCCTCTCCTGTCCGGTTTGGCGATATGCTGAATAGACCTGCTGAATCTTTCCGGGGGAGAGTGCGGGAGGTGGGCTGGAGTCCAGACATGGTATGTGTGACCTGGGAAGAAAAGAGGTTGCCCGGCTTTCTTTTTCAGAAAACGGATAATCATTTACAAAGAGAACGAAGTCTCGACCCTCGCAATGAAAGGTGGGCTCTTTGCATTCATCTTTGCGAGAATACAAACCGGTTGTTTGAAAAGTATTTAGATTGTATGAGGTCTGAATGAAATAACAATTCCGGCCCTTTCTCTTGAAAAGATGAGTTTTTCTGTTGATTTTGCCAATCTTGCAGAAAAGACATTCTGTACGGATTTTCGATTTTGTGGACGCGCACAGATTCCATAAGGAAATGGTTAGTGGCAGGGAAATCGAAAATTTTATTGACGAGGGCAACAGGCTATATCGGCAAACGACTCCTACCCAGATTGATTGCCGAAGGGCATGAAGTGATCTGCTGTGTCAGGGAGCGCCGCAGGTTTACAGCGCCACAGGGGCATGCAGGCCACGTGTAGGCCGTGGAGGTAGATTTCCTCGACCTGTCCTCCTTGAGCCGTGATTCCTACCGGGATCGATTGTGCATACTCTCTGGTTCATTCCATGCCTTCTTCCCTGAAATTCGACGTAATGGAGCATATCTCTGCAGTCAACTCCCGGGACTGCAAGGATGCACTGAAAATGTGTCAGGTTGTGTCTCTGAGCGGGATCGCCAATCAGAACACTTTGTCCCGGCATCTGGCCTCGATGAAGAATGTGAAGGACATCTTGGCGGTCGGCTGGTTCAGACTGACAACCCTGCGGGCTGGAATTATCGTTGCTTTGGGTAGGGCCTTCTTTGAAATTATCAGAGACCTGGTGGAAAAACTGCCTTCATGGTGTAGCTCCTGACTGGATGAATACTCGCTGTCAGCCGATCAGTGTCAGCGAGCTCAATTGGACTCCTCCTGCGCTGCTTCAAGAAAGCGGAGACGACCTATTAATCGAAGCTTTGACATCGGACGACCGGAGGACTCAGATGCGGTCCTGGAGCGAATATGACAAATCGGTGGAGAAAAGGGCTTGAATTATTTTAACTGGCTCTGGCGTCGAAGGGGCTTTCCCGACAAGGTCTTCGGCAGGGGATAGGTCTCAGGGGCGGGCGGATCTCCTGGTACGCTCTGGCGCCCATACAGCACACATCATCTTTAGAGGGATGATCAGGCGTATTGCTGGATCATCCCTCAAATGCACCTGTCTATCAGTAATGAGCCGTCTGATACTTAGGAAATGGCCATATTCACCCCTTGGGAAGGGGGATCCGTTCTTCTTTGGCCAGTTTGGGGTTCTTCTTGTAGAGGAGTAAGGTCTTGCCGATCAATTGCACGAGGTTGCTGGCGGTGGCTTCGGAAATGATCTGCCCCGTCTCAATCTTCTCAACACCGCTGTTGTTGCCGATTTTGACCTTGATCAGTTCATGACGCAGGAGCTCAATCTCGATTGCCGCAATCAGTCCTTCCGTGATCCCTTCTTTACCGATCTGGATGACCGGTGAAAGATCGTGGCCCAGTCCTTTGAGGAATTTCTTCTGCCTTCCGCTGAGGAGGGGCAGGGTGGTTTCATTATTTTCAATCATAGTGTGATCTCAAGTTGAGAGGTTTTGTGGAGAATCGTAGGTGTCGTTGTGGCACGTCCTCTAAATGTTACGGTTAGTATTGAACCACGGCTAGCTGATCAGGTCGTTCAATATCCTGTAGCCGCCAACCCAGGTCCCGAGGGCTGAGCCCACGGTGGTGAGCAGAAAAACCAGGATGACCCGCAGGAGTTTGTTGCTCCACCAACCCCTGACTGTTGCCATATCCGAACCGGCGGTCTCGAATTCTCTGACCATCGGCGGTCGCTTCATAACTTGAATGAAAGCGGTCACATGTCCTGCACCGATCAGAGGACTCAGGCTGGTGAATGGGGCGGCCGTGAAGGCGCCGAGGGTTGTGTAGGGATGGGCCAGGGCCAGCATGGCTCCACAGGCAGCCGGAATACCATGAGCGAGGGACCAGAAGAGAAAATTGGCCCCGGCAACGGATGCCCCTTTCTGCAGACCGATGGCTATGAGGGATCCGACAATAAGGACCGGAATACCCCAACCGGCGAGCTTCCAAGTCTTGGACACGGGGGGGATGGTGTTCATCTCGGCAATTTTCTCCCTGTTGTCAGTGGAGAATGTCGCGATGATACCCTCAACGTGACCGGCACCGACGACGGCAACGAGCCGTTTTCCTGGCGATGTCTTGATTTTTTCGGCAAGAAAAATATCCCGCTCATCGATCAGGACTCGCTTAAGGTCGGGGAGGGCCTCCCCCAACTCTTCCATCAGTTCACTCAGGACATCTTTTCGCTTTAACTCAGTCAGCTTCTCTTCGCTGATCTCAGTATCATCAAAGAGGCTGGCCAGGAGCGAGGTTAAGAGATAGCTTTTCTTCCACAAAGAGGTCGATTTCCAGGCCCGGCGCAGGGTGATCCGGATATCTCGGTCACAAAGGGAGATGGGGATCTGCTTTATTTGGGCGGTCTCGGCAGCTGCCAGCAATTCAGCGCCTGGAGTTACGCCCAGTTTGCCGCCGAGTTTTTTCTGATATGAGGCCATGAGGAGATTAATCAGCAATGTCGAGAGCTGTTTCTTCCGTATCACTTCCTTGAGATCTAAGGACTGCCAGCGCTCTTTCTGGGACAGGGCTTGATAACGCTTGTCATCTAGTTCAAGACAGACGCAGTCCGGTTCTTCCTGCTCGATTACAAGGCGAACGAGCTCAACTGATTCCTGAGAGATATGTGCTGTGCCGATGAGGATGATCGTGCGGCCGGCATGAGAGAGAGTATGGACGTCCGGGCCATACGGGCCCGCGGTGAAAGGCGGAGCTGTCATAGTAAATTTTCAGTTACGCTGTGTGAATGGATCTTCTTTTACCCAGTGTACTTCACATTTACCATGAGAGTTGTGCAGGGGAAAACAGATATTCTGTTAAGGGAAAAGAAAATATTTCAAAAAAAAAGCATTGTTGTCGGGCGGAGTCCTGATTTCAGAAGCTGAAAGATACGTGGGCCGCCTTAGGACAATGAGTCGACGGGATTTGATCAAGCTTTTTTCAGTTTCAGCTGGCTACCCGGTTGAATAACATTAGATTTCAGATTGTTCCATTGTCTTATCAACACCAAAGAGGTCTTGAATTTTTTTGATATGGTCCAGAGGGTATCCCCGTCCTGTACTTTGTACACATTGTAGTTTCTGCCGTTTGCAGCAACAGTATTGCGGATCTTCTTTTTCTGGGCAATCAGGGCTGTGGTGGTTTTGGGGGTGGCAACGGTTGCAATGGTGCTCTTTTTCTGGATGCTCAGGGCCGTAATATTTTTTACAGGAGTCAGCTGAGCAAGGCCTTGGACGGAGGGCCTGTTTTTCCGGGCGACCTGTGTGGGAGCTGCGTTTCGGCCAGGCGTCCGTGTTGCGATGGCATGGGGAACCTTCTTTTTCGAGGCTGTCAGGAGCCTAGGCCTTTTCCCGAAGCCTGCTGCTCGGGACGACACGACTGTCGTTTCTATATCCTCTATTGTCGAGGCCTCAAGGGTTTCTGAAACCGTCATGAGGGCTCTATTTTTGGGGTACAGGGCGATCTGCTGGCCTACGCTGATCTTGTTTACGCTCTCAAGGTTGTTCCAGGCCACGATCATCTTAGGAGAGACATTGTATTTCTTGGAGATCTGGGAAATGTTTTCGCCGGTACGGATGCGGTGCAGGATGAGATTGTTCTTGCTGCCGGCCTGAGCAATTCTGCTGCCTTCAGGTAGGAGTTGATAGCTGACGGTGTTATAGGGGATCCGCAGATATTGGCCACGTGCCAGACGTTGACTCCGCAGATTATTGACCTTGAGGAGGGTGGTCTTGTTGATTCCATACATACTGCAGATCGTGGCGAGAGATTCACCGCGTTTGATCCTGTGTGATTTGTACCCCGTATTGACCACACTGTGCAGGCGGGAGATATTTTTGCTGGCAATCTCTTGTGAGGCAACAGGAATTTTCGCTTCATAGTTTGACTGGTTTGGCGGGGTCTTTCCCAGACGGAGTTCCTGATTGAGAAATTTTATTTCTTTAACCGGGGCGTTACATACCAGAGCCAGGGCATCGAGGTTCATTCCCGGCGGGACTTTCAGGGTTGTAAATTCAAGGGGACGTTTGTACTCAGTTCCAGTGAAGCCATATTTTTCAGGGTCTTTGGCGAGAATGATGGCTGCTATGAGTTTCGGTACATAGCGTTTGGTCTCGAGGGCCAGATAATCTTCCCGGGCCAGGGCCCAGAAGTTGGAGACATTGTATTTTTCCAAACCTTTGCGAATCTTGCCGGGTCCGCCGTTGTAGGCGGCGACCGCCAGATGCCAGTCACCGAATTCCGCATACAGTTCAGTCAAGAAGGCTGCGGCTGCCTTGGTGGATTTCTCCGCATCCCGCCGTTCATCAACATATTTGTTAATATCAAGATTATGCTCTCTGCCGGTGGCGTCCATGAACTGCCAGAGACCCACTGCGTTAGCGGGTGAACAGGCACGCTGATTATAGCCGCTCTCAATCATCGAGAGATAGACGAGTTCTTCGGGGAGGCCTGCATTTTTCAGTTCTTTTTTCATGAGGGGCAGATACATGGAAGAGCGGGACAGCCAACTACTGAATATATCCCGCTGGCTGGTCTGGAACAGGTTCAGGTACATCTGTACCTGTTTATTGAGAATCACGGGAAAGGTAAATGAGGAATTTTCAAGATCCTGTTTTGTAACCGGGGAGGTGTCACCATCCCACATTCCGGTCTGACTCAGGGCCTCCAGTTCCTGGTCCAGGCTGCCCCGGGGCTCAGCACTTTCCAGGCTGAGTTCGGGGTCGTCTGTGACTTGAGAACCCTGGATTACGGAGGCGTCGTAGGAGTTGTTGCTTTGTCCGGCACAACCGGTAAGGGTAAGAAAGGCCAGAAGCGCAAATAACAGGTGGAGATGTCTGAGGTATTTGTAGAACATGAGCATCTCCGTGTGTCTACAGCCTTTTAGGTAGGGAGCTGTGAAGACCGTCTGTCCCGTCCAAAAGCTTGTTGAGGTATCTTAAGTAACCATGTACATTGCACATCTGCTGTACCCGTTACAGAAAGGCTGCAGTATTTAAAACCGATGTATCCAAGAATTGCAAGAAATTATGACCTCGGGAGCTTTTTGTCGGCGCTGTTTTATTCTGCCTTTCAGAGCCGACAGGGGCCTTATCCTGAGAATCTGCCATGTTGAAAAAAATCTTCTATCTCTCCCTCGCTCTCTTTATCTGTGGTTGCCTGACTGCCGCCGCCGCCTTCTACTCTCTCGTTGTTTTGTCACCAGGAGATGAGATAAAACTTGAAAATATTAAGAAAATTCTGAGTAAGGAAAGCGATGTCTTTTACAGTGACGGGGTGACCAAGCTGGGCGTCTTTTTCGACAGCGCCCATCGCCAGTATGTCAACTATGAGCAGATTCCCCAGGCCTTTGTCGATGCCCTGGTGGCCTCGGAGGATAATCGATTTTTTTCCCATGTGGGTATTGACGTCGTGGGCATAATCCGTGCTGCCGTGAAAAACATCCAGGCAGGCAAGGTCGTTCAGGGGGGAAGCAGCCTTACCCAGCAGACTGCCAAAAATCTTTTCAAGAGGACGGATCGCTCGATACAGGCGAAACTCAAGGAGCTGTTGTTTGCTTTGCGTCTCGAATACCATTATCCGAAAGAGAAGATTTTTGAATTTTACGCCAACCAGTTCTTTGTGAGCGGCAATGGCCATGGCCTCGGAGTGGCGGCCCGTTATTATTTTGACAAGAGGATGGAGGAGTTGACCCTCATTGAGTGTGCCTTTGTTGCCGGCAGTGTCAAAAGGCCGAATTTCTATAATCCCTTTATCAAAAAGACCGACAAGGCCGCAGATGAAGCGAGACGTCAGGCGGAGATCAGAAAAAAGTATGTCCTGGGAAAAATGCTGGAAAGGGGCATGATCAATAAGCCTACCTATAATCAAGCCCGGGATGGCGAAATCAGGTTCAATCAGGGCAAGGTCGGATATTCTCTTGACTACGCCATGGAGTTGGTCAAGGATGCTGTCTCCTCCTCGGAGGTCCAGGGGGCCCTGGCCGTGCGCGGCATCTCCAATGTCGCTACCTCAGGGGTTCGGGTCATTACCACGGTCGACAAAAATCTACAGGAAGAGACACTCTACGCCCTCAGGCGTGAACTCTCCCGGCTTGATGTCCGTCTCAGCGGTTTTGAGCGGACCGAGATCCAGACCAGTCTGAAAAAACTTGAATACCCCGGGGATGGTGTCCTGAAAAAACAGGCCTTTCTCTTCGGTCTGGTTGAGAAGATCAGTGGCAAGGGGTCGACTCTGGCTATTGATGTCAGCCTCGATAACCGCATTGGTCGCGGGAAAATTGATCAGAAGGGAATTGCCCGGATGGTCGAGGCACGTGTCAAGTGGGCGCAGGACCTCTGGGCTAAACCGACAGCGAAGGATGAAGGCCGTCTGCTCTCTCAATTGCAGACGGGAGACCGGGTCTGGGTGAGCGTTCGTGACCTGCAGGCCGATGGCACAGCTGTCCTTGATCTTGAGAAATTCCCCGAGATCCAGGGCGGTGCCCTGGTCCTCAAGGATGGCGCGATCAGAGCAATGGCTGGTGGTACGGAAAACCGGTTTTTCAATCGGGCCGTCTATGCCAAACGGACCATGGGTTCCTCCTTCAAACCCTTTGTCTACACCGCAGCCTTGCAGTTGGGCTGGAACAGTGCGGATCTCTTGAGCAATAAGCGTGATGTCTTTCTCTTTCAGGGAACACCCTACTTTCCACGACCCGACCATCTCAGCCCCTTTGAGACAGTGTCGATGAGCTGGGCCGGCGTGCATTCGGAGAATCTCGCCTCGGTCTGGCTGACTGCTCATCTCTGTGATCATTTGGACTCGGTACAGTTCCGGGAAGTCGCTGAACGGCTGGGGCTGACCCCGCAAAAAACCGGCAGCGAGGAGGAACCCTATACGAACTATCGGAACAGGATTCGCGATAAACACGGGATCCAGATAAACGATACCGTCCTCCGGGCCGCCGCCTTTAACGTGGCCGTCAACAATCTGGAGGCCGACTTTATATTCGATGGTCTGTCTGGTGAGTATAACGTTCTGAAAAGACTGCACTATGGTGTCGGCTTTGCTAAAATTCGCGAGCGGGTATATCAGGAATTTGCCGCGGGGCAGGCCGGAACCTTTGATAATGATCGAAAAGAACTGAGTCTGCGACAGGGGATTCTCTCCGAGTCCTTTCTCGCCCTCGCTGGCCTGCGCGGGAAGTTACGGACCTATGTCCTGCACCTTGAAGATACCCTCGGATCCTTCGAACCGGATTCCTTCGGTGCCGGGGCCCCATCTTCTGCCGAGCTCTTTTATGATCAGTCAACAGGGGTGTATATCTTCGAGAATTCTGTTTCCGCTTCGGCTCATTTGCAGCGGATCAATAAGCAAGAGTTCCAGAGAATGCTGTTTTCTCTCGACGATAGCGAACGCCAAAGACTTCTCGGCAGAATTCGACTGAACGGACGACTCTCCGTCGCTGCCTACGATATGACCGAGAGGCAGATTGAGACCGAATTCCAGCGTCTGAAGCAACTGCCGCCCTACAGCCTCGAGGTGCTCTCCTCAATCGATGATTTCCGGATTCTGGTGGGGCTCAGCTACCTCATCGAATTTGCAAAACAAATGGGAGTCAGCAGTAAACTCGATCCGGTCCTTTCCTTCCCTCTCGGGGCCAATGTGCTGACCCTCCTGGAGACGGTGCGAATCTACGAAGGACTTGTTACGGGCAACGTCAGCACCTATGGCTACGAGAATCAAGAGGACAAGGATGCCCTGGCGGTGCTCGACCGCATTGAGTCGGCAACAGGTGAGGTTCTCTACCGTCCGCACCGGCAGGCTCGGACAGTTGTAGATCCGAAAACGCGCCTGTCGCTGGGGCACATTCTTGAAAATGTAGTGAAGTACGGCACAGGACGCCAGGCCGACAAGGAGATCAGGCTGCACCTCGAGGGGAAGAAGGAGAACGGTATTGCCATCCCGCTCCTGGGAAAGACCGGTACTGCTAACAGGTACACCAATGCCTCGTTCTTTGGATATCTGCCGGGATGGGCTAAAACCGGCGGTGGCCTCGCCATGCAAGACGGCTATGCGGTAGGTGCCTATGTCGGCTATGATGACAACAAGGTCATGAAACGCAGCAGCACCCGGATCACCGGATCTGCCGGGGCTCTGCCTGTTTGGATCGATATTGTCAATATGCTGATCAAGGAAAAGGGCTATGCCGGCAAATTGAATGCCGCTGACGTTTCATTCGGCAGCGTTGCTCTCAAGCGCGACAATCTCGGACAGTTCAATTATGCGACCGAGGCTGAACAGGGCGGAGTTCTGGCTACCCCTCTGCGCCTGGTCGCTGCTGGTGAACGCTATCGGCCTTCGATCATGACCTTCGGACAGCAGGGCGAGGAGGGAGGACCGGTGTTGAGCAGGAACTTTCAGCCCTTCTGGAGAAGTGCAGGAGAAAATTCGGCAGGTTTCTGATCAGCTCTGGACAATCCGTCAATCCACAATGCCAGGCCGTCGTGCAAAAAACAACCGTGGCCTCTCTTTGCCTTGGCGCCGTTATACTGTGTATGGTAAGACAGTGCTTAACTCATAATTATCCGAGTCTCCTGTTGGCCGTATCCTGAAAATTGTGAAGGATAAAACGGCCGTTCGTTCACACCCCTGAAAAAAACGAAAAGGCAGGAAAGACGCGGATACAAACCCATCTATCATTCACTATGAAAATATCAGCGAAGTTTGCAGTGGCGATTTGTTTGACCTTGTTCCTTGGTGGTTGTTATCAATCACCGAGACAGTCGCCTCCACCCGTCCAGCAGGATGAGGCTTTGCCGCAGGACAAGGCCATAAACGGACCTTTTGGCGAACAGATTCCAGAGCCTGAAAAGCAGTCACCATTTAATCAGCCTCAGACCGCAGAGGCCGGTGAAGACCCCTTGCAATCAGAGATATCAGGGATACTGAAACCACCTGCTCTTGAGGTCATCGATAAGCGGATTTCCGAATATAATAAAAAACTGGCAAAATGGAATGAATTGGACAGCAAGTCCGGAACCTCCGGCCTGAGCGCCGAACATGCTGCCCGGATGGGGGGCTGTTATCAGGAATTACAGAAAAGAATAAGTGAATACAGCACATTACGCAATGCTGTTGAGCGTGGTGATCGGAGTGATGTCGCTAAAAACAGCGTCTACAGCAGCAAAATGCAGGAACTGCAGCAGGCTGACATTGATTTTTTGGAAGGTGTCTGCGGTCAACTGCTTCGTGATGCGAAAGGGGCGCAGCCAGACACCGGGCAACAGGCTGCGGCGGGTGTTGCAGGACAACCGCAGGATGCAGAGATAGCTGCCCTTGCTGCCAAAAAAAACTATAAGGCAGTGGAACAGGCCTGGCTGCAGATTCCCCAAAGTCAGCAGGAACAGCTTTCCCTGAAAACCAAGATGCTTTACGCCGAGGCCCTGGTGTTTTTGCAGAAGGAAGAAAAGGCCGCGGAATTCTACCGGCTGATTGTCGACCGTATGGCCACATCGGCAGAGCAATCAACCGATCTTATCGCCCTGCGCAAGACCTTGGCGGATCTCTATGTCGCTACGGGGAATTATGCGGAGGCCGAGAGCCAGTATGTAAAAATTTCCAAGGATTATCTGGCCCTTGGCAATATCGACAACTGGGCGAAGATCCACCTTGCCGTTCTTGGCGCCAATCAGAAAGACAGTCTCGAACTGGCCGACTACTCAGGTCTTGTCCGCAATTATCTTGGTTATATTCCGAAGCAGGATGGCTATAAAGTGGTTTGGGACGCCGAGAAATTTTTGAAGACATACCCGAGATCGGCGGTCATTGCCAATGTTGAGACGATAAAGACCCGGGGCATGGAGGCGGCAGACAAATGGTTCAACGGCTTTCTTGCCGAGGTTAATCAGTTGGCCGCCGAAAAGAAGTTTCAGGATGCCATGACCAAACTCAAAGGCCTGCGGACCGACATTATCAACGATCAGCAACGGGACCTTGTGAACGCCAAAAATGACGAGCTGGTTCTGGCCGAGGCCGTTGCGCAGGAAACCTCGAAGATGTCCAAGCTGCAGGAGTTGGAGCAGAAATGGAATAACGGCCTCATGCTTGCTAAAGCAGGTCGCTATGACGAAGCGATTTCCGTCTTTAACGGCATGAATGAGACTGAGTACGTCATAAAGGCGGATGCCAAGATCAAAGAGATATCCGTACTGGCGGCCAAGGATGATCGCAGGAAAGCGGCGGATCTGTTTATCCGCTTCACCAAGACAACTGATATCGAGGGCAAGAAGAAGCTGTTGATTGAGTCACGGCGCCTGCTGAAGGATATCCTGGTGAAATATCCCCGGGTGGATATCACTGACAAGGTACTTGGTAATATTCAGAGAGTGGAACAGGAGATGAACGCCATCGATCCTCAGCTTATTTCGACGGTTGACAGTCGGGGGACGGTCCCACGGCCTCAGGAGACCGCGCCAAAGCAGCCAAGCGTTGCCCCGGATGATACCTTCGAGCCGCCAATCGTTGAAAGTCCGCTGCAACAGTAATCTGTTCGGCAAGAAATCATTGGCCAAAAGCCTTCGGGATGACATCTCCCGGAGGCTTTTGTGTTTCATCCGTTCGTATCCTTTGTTTTCAAGAGGATCGGTGGTACCGGGTTCAGGGTCCTGAGAGCGATGAGTAACTCTTCCGGGGCAAAATACTCGCGCAACACATCGACGTTTTTCTCCAAAACCTCCCGCGCCTTATCCGCCATTTTGGCGGCCTGTCGGGTATAGCCGTATTCAAGTTTTATGTAGACCCCGGCAGCCCGGATCATGGCTTGCAATAGAAGTTTTCTGTTGCCCAGGGCGTGATACCAGGCATGCTCAAGCACCTCGTGCACCTCAAAAAAAAGCTGCAGATCCCAGAGGATAAGACCTTGCCGGAACGGATCCTTCTGGCCGTTATGGATGTGCGTAAAGGCCTGGCGATAGCGCTCGAGTCGGCTCTCGATATATGCACAGTAGCAGCGACTGAGATTTTGGGCGATGAGAGATTCCGCCAAGGTCTCAATCGGGGCCATATCTCCTTCGGCAAGGGCCTGGCTCAGAGCTCTGGAGAGTCCATTGCGGATATCACGGCTCAGACGATCCTGAAACGGTTCAAAGACCGCGGGTTTTATGAGATCGCCCTGAGTGATAGAGGGTTTCGTCGGTCCATTCTCTGTCATGAACGGGAAACCTCATGGGCTGTCGTCAACTCGGGATGCTGATGTTTCTTGACGACAAAGTAGAGAACGGGAACCGCCATCCGGCTGACGAGCAGAGAGGCGATCTCACCGAACATCAAGGAGATTGCCAGTCCCTGGAAGATCGGGTCGGCCAGGATGACCGAGGCGCCGACCACCACTGCCAGGGCGGTGAGGAGCATGGGCCGGAAGCGGATAGCCCCGGCATCGACCACGGCCTTGGCCAGCGGTTGGCCGGCCCGGACCCGCAACTCGATAAAATCGACGAGGATGATGGAGTTGCGGACCACGATGCCCGCCCCCGCCATAAAGCCGATCATCGAAGTAGCGGTGAAAAAGGCGCCGAAACCCCAATGGGCCGGCAGGATGCCGATAAGCGAGAAGGGGATGGCGGCCATGACCACCAGCGGCGTGATGTAATCCTTGAACCAGCCGACCATCAGCATATAGATCAGGATCATGACCACACAGAAGGCCAGACCCAGATCGCGGAAGACCTCAAGGGTGATGTGCCACTCCCCGTCCCACTTCATGGCCGGTTCGGTATCGGAAAACGGCTGGTTGAGGTTATAGAGTTTGATATGCTCTTCCTTGCCGCCAAAACCGGCGGCCTTCAGCCCGGCGATCTGTTTGTTCATGGCGAAGATGGCGTAGACCGGGCTTTCGACTGAGCCTGCGACATCGCCGGTGACATAGATCACCGGTTTGAGATTCTTCCGGTACAGGGGTTG
Organism: Desulfobulbaceae bacterium; assembly: GCA_031407875.1. Lineage (GTDB taxonomy): Bacteria > Desulfobacterota > Desulfobulbia > Desulfobulbales > Desulfocapsaceae > Desulfoprunum. The sequence goes on from JANOIV010000160.1 coordinate 49,772, forward strand.
GTCGACCGCCTGCTCGGTGATATGCACCAGCTCACGCAGGGGGACGAGAGGGGTGCGTGGGTTTATATCGGGACGCAGAGAGAGGTTGAGCAGGGTCTCGAGCCTGGCCCGGTACTCGACCGGCAACTCCAGCACCATGTTGATCTCTTCCTTGTCGTTTGGCTGATGGAAGAGATCGAAGGAGAGTCCGTGTACGGCAATCTCCAGAGAGCGGGTGATCTGACCCTCCGAGATACCGTTCAAAGCAGCCTTCTCCTTATCAACGGTGAGTATCTGCCGTATCCGCGGCTCTTCCTGAAACCAGTCTATATCTACCACCCCGGTGGTGCTCGCAAAAATTTCCTTGACCCTGGTGGCGAGTTTGAGTCGTTCCCCTGCATCGGCCCCATAGATTTCGGCAACGAGGGTCTGGAGCACGGGCGGCCCGGGCGGGACCTCGGCCACCGCCACTGCCGCCCCGTATCTCGCGGCTATGGCTGCCACGGCCGGGCGCAGGCGCTTGGCGATATCGTGGCTCTGGAGCTTGCGCTCACCCTTGGGCAGAAGATTGACCTGGATATCGGCCACCGCCGGGCCGCTTCTGAGAAAGTAGTGTCGTACCAAGCCATTGAAATTATAGGGAGAAGCCGTGCCGGCATAGATCTGATAGTCCACCACGTAGGAGTCTTCAGCCACGGCATCGCCCATTTCCATGGCGACCCTGGTCGTCTGCTCCAGGGTTGAACCCTCGGGCATATTGAGGATGATCTGGAATTCGCTTTTATTGTCAAAGGGCAGCATCTTCACCTTGACCAGACCGAAATAGACCATCGAACAGGTGGCAAGGAGCAGGGTGATAATAATGGCAAAGAACAGCAGGCGCCAGCCACTGTGGTTAAGCAGCGGGTCCATGATCCAATGATAGACCCTGGTAAACCAGTCATTCGGGGTCTGATCGTCACCAGGGTGATCGCTATGGCCAGCCGTGGCGTGCTGTTTGAGCAGGCGGGCGGCGGCCCAGGGGGTGACGGTGAAGGCAATGAACAGCGAGAAGACCATGGCAGCCGATGATCCCACCGGGATAGGGCGCATGTATGGACCCATCAGGCCGCCGACAAAGGCCATCGGCAGAATCGCGGCAATCACCGCCCAGGTCGCAAGGATTGTAGGATTGCCGACTTCGATGACCGCCTCGATGGCAATCTTGAAGGGAGGGCGGCCGTTGTTGGCCGACAGACGCAGGTGGCGGACAATATTTTCCACTACCACGATGGCGTCATCAACCAGGATACCGATGGAGAAGATCAGGGCAAAGAGGGTGATGCGGTTGAGGGTATAGCCGTAGAGGTAAAAGACCAGCAGGGTCAGGGCCAGGGTCGAGGGGATGGCCAGCATGACCACCAGGGACTCGCGCCAGCCGAGAAAAAACAGGATGAGCAGGGCGACCCCGAAGACGGCGATGCCCATGTGCAGGAGCAACTCGTTGGATTTGTCCGCGGCCGTCTCGCCATAATCCCTGGTAACGCTGACCTCAAGGTCGGCCGGGATGAGCGTGCCCTTGAGGCTGTCGATCTTGGCCTTCACCGCCTCGACCACGGCCACCGCGTTGGCTCCCGGCCGCTTGGCCACTGAGAGTGTCACCGCCGCTTCACGTTCATGGCTGCCGCTCTTGCCAAACAGCACATAGTTTTCCGGTTCTTCCGGCCCATCGACAATCCGGGCAACCTCATCGAGATAAACCGGGGCTCCGGCATGCACACCGACCACCACCCGGCCGATCTCCGCCGCCGAGGCCAGAAAGGTGCCGGTCTGCAGGAGGATCTCCTGATCTAGGGCCTTCAGGCTGCCGGGATAGGACTGGAGATTGACCTGCTGGATCTTCGGGGCGATCTCGGCCACGGTGAGGTTGCGGGAGGCCAGCAGGAGGGGATCGAAGCGGATCGTCACCTGCCTTCTGGTGCCGCCGGTCAGCTTGGTCTCGGCCACGTCCTTGATGCTCTTGAGACTATCATCGACCTGGGCGGCGAGTCGCCGCAGCGTGAAATGATCGTAGTTTTTACCATGGAAGGTCAGGGCCAGGATCGGCACATCATCAATGGTGTGGGGTTTGATCAGCGGCCTTGAGACCGAGTGGGGGATGCGGTCAAAATTGGTTGCGAGCTTCTGGTTGAGCCGAACAATGGCGGTCTCAAGGTTCTCACCGACATAGAACCGCACCACCAGAAGGCTCTCCCCGGCCATCGAGGTCGAATAGATATACTCCACCCCCGGCAGTTCATAGAGCAGCTTTTCCATCGGAATGGTGAGTCGCTCCTGTACCTCTTGCGGGGTGGCCCCCGGCATGGCAACCATGACATCAATCATCGGCACCTTGATCTGCGGTTCTTCTTCACGCGGCAGCATGACGATGGCCATTATGCCGAGGAGCAAAGAGGCGACGATGCCCAAGGGGGTCAATTTCGAATTGATGAAGACCGAGGCGAGGCGTCCGGCAAAGCCTGGGTTGTGTTCTTTCTGGGATGTCATGGGTAGATCTCTAGGGGATGCGGCTGGAGCCACTATTCGACGATTACAGGCTGCCCGTCGACGAGCTGACGGTTGCCCTTTACGACCACAACCTCACCTGCCTGCAGGCCGGAGAGGATTTCGACATCTTCCGTGTCTTTTGCCCCGCTCTGCACGAGACGCAGGCGGGCCACTCCTTTTGTGACGACAAAGATCTTCTCCATCTGGCCAAAGGAAAGCAGGGCCGCGGCGGGCACGGTGATGGTCTCCGCTGTCCCGCCGCTCATTGATACCCGGGCAAACTGACCGGACCGCAACCGTGGATCGCTGGGGATATCGATCTTGATCGGTGCCGTTCTGGAGAGATGATCGGCCGTGGGGGCGACTTCGGCCACCTCTCCGGCAATGGTCAGATCTGCGGGTGGGACATAGACGGAGAGGCGGTCGCCGAGGGCTATCTTGAGGATCATCGATTCCGGGATATCGGCGATGACCTGGAGTCGTGCCTCGTTTTCAAGCTGCAGCAAGGGTTTTCCGGGGCTGGCCAGATCTCCGACATTGGCCATCTTACGGGTGATAAGACCGGAAAAAGGGGCCAGGATGCGGGTGTACGCCAGCATGGTGCCCGCCTCTTCATAGGCGGCGGTGGCGATCCGCAGAGTGTCCCCGAGGGACTTGACGGTCTCGGGGGTGGCGGCATTTTTTCTCAGTAGGCCTTTTTCCCGCTCAAAGTTGCGCCTGGCCTGATCGAGCTGGGCCTTCGATTGGCGCAAGCGGGCCGAGATTTCCCCGGCATTGATCTCCGCCAGCAGGTCGCCCTTCGTGACCCTGGAACCGAGGACCACGGGCAGGGCGATGATATTGCCGCTGACCTTGACCGAAATCTCGGCCTGTTCGACCGCCTGCAGGGAACCCATGATTTCAATCTGTTTGCCGGCCTTTTTTTGACTTGCCGTCGAGACGGAGACCTTGGCGGCCGCAAGCCGGGCCGTGACTCCCTGCTGTTCTTTGCCGGTATCCTTGCAGCCCGCCACCGGCAGAATCGTAACTCCCAGGATCAGGAGGGCGGCACCCAGTTTTACTCCACAGCGTATCATTTTTTCTCCCTTTCTGTTTCTTGACTTTCAGAGAACTGCGGCAGACCCATGGCCCGCCGCAGATTCGCCCGGGCCACCTGATGCATGGCCTTGGCCGAAGATCTCCTGGCCTGGGCATCGGCCAGACGGGTCTCGACATCGATGAGATCAATGGCCAGAACAACCCCCTGCTTGAAACGCTCCCGGCTGAGTCGACCGGTCTCTTCGGCGACCCTGACCATTTTTTTGGTGACCTGCAGGCGCTGTTCGGCCTGGCTGTATTCCAGCTCGGCCTGCTGGACCTCAAGGCTCAGGGCCAGTTCCGTCTTGGCCTGCAGGGCTTTGATCCCCTGCAGACGCGCCCTGGCCATGGTTATCGCCGCTGCCGTGCGCCAGCCGTCAAAGAGATTGTAGTTCAGGCGTACCCCGGCCATCCAGGAATCGCCGGTCTCATCAAGGACGGTGCCGCTGTCCACCTGATAACTGGCGAAGCTGTCGATGGTCGGCCTCCTGCCGGCCTCCGCCACGTGTAACTCGGCCTCGGCGGCCTGGAGCGTCGCTTTCAGACTGCGCAGCTCCTGGCGACCAAGCGGGCTGATCTCGGCCGGTAATTCTTGTTCGAGTCCGGTCTGGTGATCGAGTTTGACCTGGCCCTGCGGCAGACCGAGGAGATTGAGAAAACGGCGTTTGGCCAGTTCTTCCCCATGTCTGCTCTGGATCAGGTTTTCCGTGGCACTTGCCTGCTGCAGTTCAAGATTGAGGAGCTCTTCCTGCAGTAAGGTCCCGGCCTCGAACCTGGCCTTGGCCACATCGAGGGAGAGGGTGATGGCCGCAAGCGAGGCCTGGCGCACCTCGGTCATTTCTTCGGCCTGGATGATGGCATGAAAGGCCCGCACCACCTCGAAGGCCAGTCGCCGGTGCAGGGCAAGGCGGTCGGTCCGGGAGGCCATGAGACGGAGGTCGGCGGCTTCGACTGCGGCCCTGTCGCGGCCACCGTTATAGAGTCGGTACTGCACTTGGGCCTTGACGTCGAGATTGTCGGTACGGCCGGGGGAGTTGAAGTCGATGGAGTTGTCAAAGGCTCCCTGGTTGAGGATATTGCCAAATGAATACATTGGATTGTTGGTTTGACCATACTCGCTTACCAGATCAAGAGAGGGGAAATCGGCGGCCCTGGCCATCGCCGCTGCCGCTGCCGCCTCGGCAATCTTCAACTCGACGATATGGCTGTCGGGATTCTGGCCAAGGGCGAACAGGACTGCCCGTTCTGCGGTCCAGACGGCAGGTATCGCCGGTGGGCCGTTGCCGGCCTGACCTGCCGTGGCCGGGAGGACACAGCAGCCGTAGAGGAGGGCGGTGAAAGCGAAAAGCCTAATAAGTTGATACATGATAACAGTCCGATTTTTAAAGGGATAAAGCGTAGTATGGAGTAATTTAATTAAAGTGTGAAATAGAATACGCCGTTCCTTGGTACTTGTCAAAGTAAAAGAAAGAAAATTCGTTGGGATGGACAATTTCCGGGCAGGTTTTTTACTGCCGGGATGCCTGCCGGTCCCGGAGCGTGAAAGGTCCGGATTGAGATCATCTTGTGTACTGCAAGATTTTGGCGGGCACAGAGGAACTTTATCGGAACATCCAGCAAAGCTATTTTATCCCATTGAGTATCACCTGGTATTCGTGCCGAAGTACCGTTTCATCGACCTTGTTCTGAGGTTGGTTGCGGAAGATTCATCCTCGTCCGACCGGCATTTGGCCGACTACTGTTCAATCAATGCATGATCCTGTTGCTGAAGATGGTTCAACTCCGGTTGATAATCCTTCAATCCTCTTTTGAACTGTGGTTGATTGCCTTTGACTTTAAAAAAGTAATATTAAAACAGTAATATATCCCCTATTGCTTGATTGTATCAAAAGACTTAAATGAAAGTCAACTTTATATTATGCCCTTTGTAAGATGCTATAGAAGCCGATGGAATGATCGGGAGAAGGTGTGTCCGGTTTGCCGCTCTGTCAGAATATATGTTGAAATAACTATTTGTTAGTCGCTGTTTGTGCCGGAACAGCTCCTGCTTTGGTCGAGAAGGGTACAAACCTCTTTCCAGGGACACTGTCGTAATCCCTTCTGGAGTCAGGTCAGTTCGGTCGCTGTGCATTTAGTATGTAATGGATCAAATTGTATTGTCGTAATCCCTTCTGGAGTCAGGTCAGTTCGGTCGTTGAAGGACTGTTTGATTGCTGGAGATTTGGGGATGGTCGTAATCCCTTCTGGAGTCAGGTCAGTTCGGTCTGATGATGATGGTGATGTCATCGTACTGAATGATTTGGTCGTAATCCCTTCTGGAGTCAGGTCAGTTCGGTCGGACATTAATGATACTGATTACTACGCAATTGAAAAGTCGTAATCCCTTCTGGAGTCAGGTCAGTTCGGTCTATCTCAGGTCTTACTGATGAAGAAAGAGAATGGGTCGTAATCCCTTCTGGAGTCAGGTCAGTTCGGTCGATCTAATTTGTCGTCAATGCCAGAAACAATTTCAGGTCGTAATCCCTTCTGGAGTCAGGTCAGTTCGGTCGCAACAGAGATTCTGAACAATGCCAATTTGACCGATGAGT
>JANOIV010000168.1:0-23188 GCA_031407875.1 Desulfobulbaceae bacterium
CGTTCTCACACCGGCAGAGTTGAATGGTCTTCTCCGCCTCGACGAGCAGGTCATCAATTTTGCGATAGGCCTCAGCAGACAATCCGACTCCGCCGGCATGTCCGTCATAGACAAAGATTACCGCTCCGGCGGTCTGGACATGCCAGGGGCAGGATATGCCACCGATATCATTTCTGTCGCAGAGTACCAAAAGGGGGAAAAGAGAAATCATCACATGCTCAAGGGCATGGATCGCCCCCATGAAATGCCGGTGCGAGTCCTCAAGAATCCGCTGAATTTCTGTGGGGATTTCCAGCCAGAGGCCCTCGGTTTCGATGGTCTGCTCGGGGAGATCGAGGGAAACGGTGGCGATCGGTTTCTGGGTGGCATTGTTGAGTTTCTGGTATCCCGTGACCCGTTCGGTGACCTTGATCCGGCCATACGATACGGGACTACTGAACACCGTTTTGGCACTATAGACTTCTAAAATCTCGGTCTCTTTTGTCGAAATCGGGCGGGTGTAGTAGTTCGGTTTTCGTTGGAGGCATTTGACCTCCCTGCCCTCGAGATCTAGATCTGCAATAATCCAGTAATTGGCCCGGTGGATATAGACTGCGCCGGGGTGGCATTCCTTTAAGGCCCTGCCACCGTCCAGTTCACCGAAAATTTCACCGCTCTCACTATCGATGAGGGCCATCTGTACCCCGCCGCCCCGCAGATTTACATGTCTCTGCGGCCGCTTACGACTGGCATACCAGGTCTTGCCGTCCGCCCCCTGCAGGAGTTGGGATGATCGGGTCAGACTGTCGACGAATTTTCTGATATGCGGGTTTTGCAGGAGTGGTTCATCTCCTGCGAGCGGAATCTCGGCTGCCGCACAATGGAGATGCTGCGTGACAATGGTCTCGTTGAAGGGATTGACAACAGCTGCCTCCGCCGATCGGCTGAAAAAATCCTCGGGTTGCCGCATAAAATGCTGATCGAGGGCATCTTCCTGGCCGATCATGATAATGGCCGATTGCCGGGATTGCCGCCCAACCCGCCCGCCTCGTTGCCATGACGCCATGATGGAACCGGGATAGCCTACCAGAATACAGAGATCGAGATCGCCGATATCGATTCCGAGTTCCAGGGCCGAGGTGGAGACGACCCCCAGCAACTCTCCCCGTTGGAGTTTTCCTTCGATGTCGCGACGTTCTCCCGGCAGAAAGCCAGCCCGATACGAACTCAGCTTATGGGCGATGCCGCCAAGGCGCGGGCTGGTCCAGAGGTGGATGAGTTCCGTCATCTTCCGAGATTTGGTATAGACGATGGTGCGCAGGCCCCGCTTCATAGCGGCTTCAAGTAACTGGCTGGCCGTAGTGGCCGCACTGTCCCAGGGATTGACAAAGACGAAATGTTTTTTGGCCGAGGCCGCCCCGGTTCGGCTGATCACCCGAACCTGCCGGTCAATGAGTTTTTCAGCGAATTCCGCCGGATTGCCGATAGTCGCCGAGAGCAGTACGAACCTCGGATCGCCGCCATAATACCCGGCTATGCGTTGAAGTCTACGCAGGACCCAGGCCATGTGTGAGCCGAAGATCCCGCGGTAGGTGTGCACCTCGTCGATGACGACGTACCTGAGCCTCTGAAAAAACGCTGACCAGCCCGCGTGGTAGGGCAGGATCGCGAGATGCAGCATATCCGGATTGGTCATGAGAATGGGCGGCACCTTCTCTCTGATTTTCCGTCTCTGATAGGCCGAACTGTCGCCGTCGTAAATTGCCGCTATCCCGGGAAAGCGCTGCTGGAATCGAACCGGCAGCATATCGGTCAGTTCAATCAGAATCCGCAACTGATCTTGAGCCAGGGCCTTAAGGGGATAGAGGTACAGGGCGTTGCCCGGATCGTCCCCCAAGAGCTGTTGCAGGACAGGGAGATTATAGATCATGCTCTTGCCGGAAGCGGTGGGCGTCGCGACAAGGAGATTTTCGCCCTGCAGCAGATGAGAAATAGCCTCAACCTGATGGGAGTAGAGCCTAGCAATACCTTTGGCCTGCAACACCCGGCGAATATCCGCGGAGAAGGCAGGCTGGTCCGGGCTGTCTTTTCCGGCCACCGCCGGAAACATCTTATGGTAGACCACTTGCGGACCAAATTTTTTCGAGGCCTTGAGGGCTGCCAGATATTCTTCTATATCGGGTTTTCCCTGCGCCATGGAAAAGACTGAGGACATTATTAATGTTTTAATGTGTTGCGCTTATCAGGGAGAGTGTATATTTTTGTCAGTCAATGCCTTTGCAAATCGCCTTAAAAATGGCTGAAATGCTCGGGCATTACCGATTCTGCCCAACGCAGAACGGACGTGATTGTGGAATTATACTACAGCCTTTATCAGAGATCAGCCCGAGAAAATCATGTTCAGTATAGCGACACAAGGTCCAAGCGGTTCAGACAGCTTCCAGGCTGCCCGGCAATATGCCCCGGCTGCCCGGATATTGCTGTTCAACCGAATTTCCGATATCCTTGCGGCCTTTCTGGGCGGTGCTGCTGAATACGCCCTGGTCCCGGTCTATAACACTCGTGAAGGTGAGATAAAAGAGACATTCCGACTTGTTACGCAACTTGACCAGGGCTACTGGATCGATAACGTTGTTCTGCCCATCCACCTCTCCCTCGGGACGATTTCGAAAACGGCCCTGCTCTCGACGCCCGTTGATACCATCGTCGGCAGAAGTTCGGTCTTCAGGCAGTGCGAGGAGTATATCGACGAACACTTCCCCATGGCAACGCTGCTGGCCGTTCAGGATATCGAGGCGGCCCTCGCCGATATCCGCACTCATAACAGGACCACCTACGCCGTTATTGAATCTGAGAATTTTCTAAAAAAACAAGGGCTTGAACTGATCGCTCGAGAGGTCGTCTCCCACAACCGTACCCGTTTCGCCCTTCTTGGTAAGAATATTGCCAAATCCTCCGGTTACGATGCTACTGCCCTTATCACCAAGCCCCTGCGGGACAGGGTTGGTATGCTCGCAGATATCCTTGGAGAATTCACCCGCAGGGGGATCAATATCCTCGATCTGCAATCTGAAAATGATATCAAGACCCAGAAATTGCGGATCTACATTGAGGCCGAGGGGCATATCGAAGACAATCTGCTGCGCGAGGCCCTGGCCAGAATCGAGAAAGGTGTTATTCAGGAGGAAGGTTCCATAAAGCTCCTGGGCTCCTTTCCCCGCGTTGATATGCGCGTCAAACAGATCAGGGCCTTTGGCTTCATCGGCTCGGGGGCAATGAGTCGCTGGTTCGCCGGTCGCCTGGAAAATGAAGGCTATCGGACATATTTAACAGGCCGCACGACAGCACTTCGACCCGAAGAAATGATAGGTAAAGTGGATGTGGTCATCATCTGTGTGCCCATATCCGTCACTGCAGAAACCATCAGACAGTACGGTGAACTTTTGCAGGACGGACAGGCCCTTATTCTGCTGGCCGGAGAATCGGAAAAAACCCTCAACACCGCCCTTGAATCGACTCTTCCCGGCGTGGAGCTCATGCTGGTCCATAACCTCTGGGGTCCCCAGGCGCTGACCATGAAGGACAAGAATGCTGCTGTGGTGCGGACTACCCGCAGCGGCGGATTCTGCAGTGAATTCGAGGCATTTTTGTATAAACACGGGGCCGAGATTTTTCATGACAGCCCGTCCAAGCACGACATGCTCATGGGTGTCAGCCAGAAATTGCCCACCACCATCTCCGTCGCTCTGGCCATGACTCTGGCCCAGCATGAGGTAGACACCCATGATATCGACAGTCATTCCACCCTGACCTCACTCTATGGCATTCTGGCAATGGCACGGGTGCACAACCAGAATCCCCGGACCTATGCCGAGATCATGGCGATGTCAGGTGACGGTCGTAAAATTGTCCGCAGTTTTGCCGAAAACCTGTTGCGCCTCACCAACCTTGCTGAATCAGGCGACATCAGGCAAATCTGCGACATCATGGAGGCAAATAGGAAATACATGCCTCCTGCCTTTCTTCAGACTCGCATGAAACAGGCCAAGGCCGTAGATGATCTCCTCTCTCAATCCGGGATGAAAGGTGATTGATAAAAGCATAAGAAAAGGGTCGGTCATTGCTGCTGCCCCGAAAAGTTATGATGATAGCACGGTTCAATTATATTCCACCGACAGCAATGACTGCTGAAGGCTCTACGAATTCAAGGAGTTGTCTATGCGTACACGCGATATGAATTATCTTGATGAGGAACATATCTGCCCCCACTGCTCTCAGCGGATGTCCTGCTGCGAAGCACCGCCTGTCCATGTCGGTGACGGTCTGGGCTGGGGGTCGGAAGTCCTCTTCATCTGTCTCAATGATGCCTGTTCTCTCTTTCTGACCGGTTGGGACCAAGTGGAAAATCAATATGGCCATCATGCCTCCTACCGCCATATGGAACTACCCGGCAGCAAGGAAAGTAACGTCATGATGGTAGGCAACGCCGATGCCTTCAAGGGCAGTGTGATCGATCCGATTGCCCTGAAGAATCAGAATGATCGATTCAAAAAGGAAAAAATAGCGATTAAGGCGCTTGAAACCTGTATCGAAGAGAAGAACCTCGAACCCGTCATGCTGCTGATTTTGGACGAGGCCGTAGCGAAAGAGACCCGACAGCGGGCTCTGAAACTTATGTTGCAATTGAATGACCTGAGCTGCATAGACCCCATACGGAATCATGCATTCCGAGACACCTCTCTCGAACAGGAAAGCAATATGATTATCGCCCAGATGCTCAAGGCCAATTTCAAGAAAGAGTGCCCGTTCTGCTTTGAAATCATCAAAGCCCAGGCCGTGAAATGCATGCACTGCCAGGAGGATCTCAAATAAGCCGTTGTGACGAAATAACCGTACCATTTACATGGCAAAAACGGCATAAGGAGCCGTAACGAAATGGTCAGGAATGTAATGGTTATTTTGTAACGACTCCTAACTTTCTCCTTGCAAGACCGCAGTTGAGAGAGTATAAGGAGGACGCTTTTGCCCGAGCGATAAGGGTGGTGGGCGTAGCTCAGTAGGTTAGAGCACCTGGTTGTGGCCCAGGAGGCCGTGGGTTCGAGTCCCATCGCCCACCCCAGCCAAATATGAAGGTTACAGACCCGTCGGTCTGTAACCTTTTTTTATGCCCAATAGAGAGTAGTATCCCCCCTCTTCTGCCCGCACGGCGCAGATCCTCTCCTGTGCCCCGACAATTTCCCGTAAGGCAAACCCTCAATGTTTTCCGTCTCGATGTATCTCGCAACTGGCTTTTTTTTCTCATATCTTTTATCTTCTGTTGAAGATCCAAACGGCCAGAGCCTTTTCATCAAACTTCCAACCAGAGATAGATATGCAGGATTATAGTAAACTTGACAGGCCGGAAATCCTCTCCCATATATTCTTTCCGCAAAAAACCAGAAGAACCGCAGCCCCTGTTGGATCTCAGGATATCACGATAGAGATTGCGGAAAATATAACCCTCGGCTGCCGTTTTTTTGGAACTGCGCCTGAGGCCCCGACACTGCTCTACTTTCACGGTAACGGCGAGACTGTCACAGATTATGATTTGATAGCCCCCCGCTATTGCAGTCATGGCATGAATATTTTTATCGCGACATACCGGGGCTATGGCTGGAGTGACGGATCTCCCGATGTGACGTCGATGTTCAAAGACGCTGCTACGGTTTGTACAAAGGTAGTTGCCTGGCTGCAACAGGTGGGTTATTCCGGCCCTCTCTTTGTCATGGGCCGTTCACTCGGGTCGGCCAGCGCCATTGACCTGGCCCTCAACCACGAAAAGCAGCTCAAAGGCCTGATTATTGAGAGTGGTTTTGCCGACACCCTGCCACTCGCCCGGGCACTGGGACTCGACCTGTCGGAGGAGGAGATCGACGAAAAAGATTGCTTCAACAACAGAGAGAAGATTGCCCGGGTAAAGCTTGCGACCTTCATCATGCATGGAGGGAGAGATCAGCTCATTCCCGCCGATCAGGCGGAAGGACTGCAGATGAGCAGCGGCGCGAGAAACAAGCAGTTTGTCCTTATTCCCGGAGCAGATCACAACACCATGATCGCCGTCGCCGGCGAGCTCTATTTTCAGGGAATCAAAAAGTTCATTAACGAAGTCTGCGGGATCAACACCTGGCGGCAGGAACGGAAAAAACATAAAGAAAAACAAAAGAATCAAGCATAATGAAACGAACCAACTATCTCTCCTGGGATGAATATTTCATGGCGGTGGCCCTCCTCTCCGCCCAGCGCAGCAAGGATCCCAACACCCAGGTCGGGGCCTGTGTGGCCAACGATCAGAATAAGATCGTGGGCGTCGGCTATAACGGCTTTCCCTGGGGCTGTTCCGATGATGAACTGCCCTGGGACAGAGAAGGCGCGTTTCTCGATACCAAGTATCCGTATGTCTGCCATGCCGAATTGAATGCGGTCCTCAACTCCATCTCGTTTGATCTGCGGAACTGCCGCATCTACGTCGGTCTCTTTCCCTGTAACGAATGCACCAAAGTCATCATCCAGGCAGGCATCAAGGAGATAATCTATCTTTCCGATAAGTACCGGGATTCAGACCAGGTGAAGGCCGCAAAGATCATGCTCGACAAGTCTCCGAACATCACCTATCGGCAGATAGAAACGGCACTGGATCGCCTGACGATCAATTTCTTGCCGCCTGAGGGCTGCTGAGGACCGGCCTACTTTATCCTCTTGAGTGTCCCTTCTTTTTTCTTCGGGCTGGTCGGCTGAGGCGCCGGATGAAGGGCCGCACCGCCCAGATCGACGGCCTTTATGAAGCGTTCTTCACCACCCATGGTGAAGACCTCCATGCCGGTCATCTGAGGCGTGCGCAGGGTCCAGGTCAGCTTCTGGATCGGGATGGCCAGCACCGAAAAATACACCTGCCACCACTCGTCCTTACGCGACGGATCTCTTGCAATATCGGTTATCAGGGCATACATCAGCATCTGCGGCTCTTTTGCCACAATGAGCACAATATCGCCGATATCGGTTGTATCTTTGAACGGGATCAGCTGTTTGAGTTCCGTGACAAGTTTATGCATATCTTCTTCTCTTCAAGGGGTTTCTTTGGCAGGATTGAGCAGCATCGTTGATTCGACCACAATCTGCTCTTTGGCCAGTCGGCTGCGGGTGCTTATGGTCGAGAACATGGTCATTCCATCCAGCAGGGGATTGATCAACTGTTCGATGAGTATTTTCGATTTCGCTGCCGTCTCCCTATTCTGGATCGCCAGCATGGTCCCACTCCAGCCCAGAAGTTCCTTGATTCCACCGACCAGATCCGCCATCTGGATGAAGGAGACGGAGTTGTTGCCCTCCTCAAGGTTGATATCCATCCGGGTATAGGTCTCCCCTGTCTGCAACCCTTTGCCGGTTTCCAGAGTGTCGATGATATCCTGCATAACCTCCGAACTGTTGGCCAGAAAGAGAAAATTTTCGTGAAACCCGTAGAGAGCCTGCAGTCCTCCCTGCAGAGTGAGGCCATAAGATGAATAGGCCACCTGTTTATAGGTATTAGACTGCAGGGGAATACCATATTCCGCCACTAATTTACGCAGTATATCTTCCCCGGCCTTGCGGTTGTTCAGTTTGATAAAGACCGCAAGATGCGGCAGGGGGATGAAGGCCTTGGGATCGCCTTTTTTCAAAAAAAGACTCACCCCTCCGTTGATCAGGGCCAGGACCTCGGACATTTCCCTGCCCGTTGTTTTCTTGAAGGCAGTCTTGAATGTGTCGATCTCTGTCGTATCGGCCTTGTTTTTTTCCTCATACAGCTTCCACATGGAACTGAGAGCGAAGGTATTCGACCAATAGTAGGTCAGGATATTTTCCGGCACGAGACGCAGTGTGTCATTGTGTTCTGGAGAGATAGAGAGCATCTTCCCGACAATGGGGTGCAATTTTGCCTGATCAACGAGAGTGATGAACAAATCTCTCAACAGTCCCTTATCCCGCCATATACCATAGGCGCTGTATTGTAAACCGACGGTCGACGCAAGTTGACCGGCAAGTTCGTTCTGCAGGCCCGGCGGGCTTTGTGCCACTCTTTCGGCAAACTGCCGGCGCAGTCCCTCAAGGGAACAGAAGGCAAAAAACTCAGGTGTATGGTACTGATTTTTCAACTTCTGATAGGCCTCATTTTGGGCAAGAGATATATCGGCTTGTCGTGAGACATCAAGGGCCCGGTGTATGGTCTGCTCATCCATGCTGAGCAGGAAAAAACCATCGACCATGGCAACAAAGACCGCCGTATCTTCTATCTGAAAACGTTTGAGGATGAACGTACCGTGTTCTATCTCGGTCTGTTGCACATCGCCGCTATAGACCGAGGAGATCAACTCAAAAATCTCCGCCTTGTGCTGAGGTTTGACAATGAGGAGGGCCTGAATAGAGGTAGGGGAGGCGGCAGAGCCTACAGTCGATGAGGTATCAACCGGCAGGAGGGCCAAAGCCAGGCCCTCACCGCAGAACTCCCGGAAAAGTTTACTGTTGCCAAGGTCCTTGATTACATTGAGGGTCTGCTGCATGGTCGCCAGTTCTTCTTCGGGAAGACCGATATCCCGGCCAATTCGCTGAAAATCGATCGAAGCGAGGGTTTTGCCAAGATGGGATTTCTGAAAATTCACAATCAAGGAGCCCATCTCTTTCTGTTCAATAAACAGCACGGCATTCTGGGGCACCAGGAAGGCGGCTTCCTGGTTCTTGACGACATGGCCGCTGTTCCAGAAGTACCATACCGGCGTCAACAGGGCGCAGAGTGCTATCACTATGATATATTTCATCTTCATAACATTTTCTCTCTAATCGAAAAAGTATTGGTAGGACCGAGATCCTTATTGATAACTGTTTTTCTTGTCAAATCGTCTGAATTGTATCGCCTCGGCGATATGTGCCGGAAAAATCCTTTCAGCGCTTTCCATGTCCGCCAGGGTTCTGGCAATCTTCAGTATCCGGTGATAAGCCCTCGCCGAAAGACCCAGTTTTTCTACTCCCTTTTCAAGAAGGCGCAAGCAGGGCGTGTCCAGAGCGCAGTATCGCTCGATCTCTCGTGGTCCCATCTGGCTGTTGGCATAGATTCTCGAAGAGTGTGAAAATCGTTTCTTCTGGATATCCCGTGTCATGTCAACCCTTTCTTTGATTGAGGCAGAGCATTCTCTGCCTTCTGAACTGCTCATGTCCTGAAAAGGTATTCCAGCGACTTCAAGATGCATATCAATCCGGTCAAGCAGCGGCCCGGAGATCCGGCTTTCATAGCGTTGGATCTGCGCGGGATTGCAGTTACAGGTATTGCGAGGGTCACCCAAAAAACCGCAGGGGCAGGGGTTCATAGCGACAACGAGGACAAAGCGGGAGGGGAAGGTGAGGGCCATATTGGCCCTGGAAATTGTAACAATTCCATCCTCAAGGGGCTGCCTGAGGACTTCCAGAACATGTCTTTTGAACTCGGGCAGCTCATCAAGGAAAAGAACGCCGTTGTGGGCCATGGAGACCTCGCCGGGGTGTGGCGTGGTGCCGCCACCAATGAGACCGGCATCGGAGATGGTATGATGGGGCGAACGGAATGGCCGGACCGCTTGAATGGAGGAAGCGTTCTGCTGGCCGGCGATACTGTAGATTTTCGTCGTCTCGAGGATTTCTTCGAAGGTCATTTCCGGCAGGATGGTCGGTAGTCGCCTGGCAAGCATGGTCTTACCCGACCCCGGCGGTCCCTTCATCAGAATATTATGGCCTCCCGAGGCGGCCACTTCAAGTGCCCTTTTGACATAATCCTGCCCTTTGACGTCGGCAAAGTCTACACTGTGTTGTCGGTGCTGTTTCAAGGCCTCGGGGGGATTCTGGCGAAGAGGCGCAATGGGCAAGACTCCTGCCAGGAACTCAACGGCCTGCGGGAGGTAGTCAATAGGAATCACCTCAATTCCTGCGGCTGCGATGGCCGCCTCTTCACTGTTTTCTCGCGGGATGAGAATCCCCGTCAGACCGGCGTCACGGGCAGCGAGTACCATGGAAAGGACCCCGTTCACCCTTCGTACCCGTCCATCAAGGGATAACTCTCCCACCACACAGTAATCTGAGATATCCTTCTCCTGCCAAAGTCCCGTTGCAGCAAGAATACCGAGGGCAATGGGCAGATCAAAGCCTGTCCCCTCTTTTTTTACATCCGCCGGAGCAAGGTTGACCGTGATTTTTCTGGCAGGAAATTCATAGCCGCAGTTTTTTATGGCCGATTTGACCCTTTCCTTGCTTTCACGCACCGCCCCATCCGGCAGCCCGACGGTGGTAAACACCGGCAGGCCGAATGCGACATCCACTTCCACCTCAATAGGCAGACCGTTGATCCCTATAACCGTACAACTCTTGATCTTGGCGAGCATGGATTCCTGTTATTTCCTTAATGATCCGAGAGCTTAGGAGCCGTTACGAAAGCACCATTATATTTCAGAGGCCACGTGTCGCTCGCTCTCTCCACGAAAGGATGAAGAGCGACCTCATCATTTGTTTACGGCACCATATGCCGGTCGAGACAGTTTAATGTTACAGTTATTTTTAAACAACGGCTCAGTCTCATTTTCCTGATGTGGAGAATAGAGCTTTTCCATCCCCGGACTGTAGGCTCCATTTTTTCTGGTATAAAGATAGAAAGGAGGTAAGACCTGCACGCCACTTCCGGCGTTTTTCATGGCGGTCACCAGGACCAGACGGGCCGGACCGGCTGGTTCCGGATAGCTGTAGACGCACTGGAGCCGCTTCAGCTCAAGCCTTGCGCGAGTGAGTTCTGCGACCAGTTCTCCCAGGCCTTCTGCCGGATAGATGAAGACCACCGTGCCACCGGTCTTGACTACAGCAGCTGCGGCCCCGACGATTTGGGACAGGCTGGCAAGGATCTGGTGCCTGGCATAGAGAGATTCGGGATCAGCACTTGTCCTTCCCGAGCCTTCCCGGTAAAAGGGCGGATTACAGATCACCTGGGAAAATGACTCAGGGGCAAAAGAGTGCCCAATATTTCGGAGATCCCCAGCCACTGTCCGGCACTGGGCGGCAAAGCCGTTTTCGGCAAAATTGCGCCGGCTCAGTTCAGCCAATTGTGGTTGCACCTCAAGGGCGGCAATCTCCTTAATCATTTTCCCCCATCTATACATGACAATGAGGCTGATGATTCCGCAACCAGAGCCGAGATCAAGGATTGAGGCGCCTTTGCCGGGTGGCTGGAAATGGGCGGCTAGAACGGCATCGACAGAAAACCTGTACCCGGCTGTATGCTGCAGACAGATGAGTCTGCCGTCAAAGAGTGTATCCCTGCTTATATCCATCTCTTGGCTGCAACCGCCCTGTCCGGATCAGTCGAGGCGATTGATTTCCTCGCCATTGATAAATTGATAAAAGAGTAGACCCGTCATGATCTTGGGATAAAAATAGGTCGATTTGTGCGGCATGATCAGGTGGGCATCGGCAACATTTTTCACCTGCTCCACCCGGGTCGGATTCATGAGAAAGAGCAGCGGCGTCCTGTCCTCCATTGCCGTGCTGTCTTTTACCGCCACGTCGAGGGCCTCGTCGGGATCGCTGTAAAAATGCACGAGATTTTCGTTCTCACAACGTTCATGATCAAGGCCAAAGTATTTCTTAATAATCAGATCTGACAAAATGACCACATCAAGTTCTCGCAGACAGGGATCCTGGATATCAAGTTGATCAAGGGCCTCGTTTTTCATGGTGATGACAAAACAGCGGTCTTCACCAGGATGATAGACACCAAAGGTGGCAGCAGTCTTTTTACTGGTTTGTTTCTCGATCTCATCCATCCGCGACAGGGCTTCTTCGACCAAGATCTCCCGGCTGCCGCCTGCGATCTCTTCGAGGTGAAATCCCGGTGCAAGGCGTGCCTTGAGTTCATCAATGCTCAATTGTGCCGGCCAGTACAGCAGCCTGTGGGTCGGCAGGACGGAGAGGCCGGGATCCTCCATGGGACAGAGATACATCATGATATGGTTGGCCGGATGACGATCAGAGATCGGACCTTCCAACTCCCGGATGTATTTCCTGTATCCCAGGGCTGTTGTATACCGGTGGTGGCCATCGGCGATATAGAGCGACTTGTCCCTGAAATAAACCTGGATCTGACGGATGACCTCCGGGTCCGAGACCTTGCGGATGCTGTGCAGACAACCATCGGCATCGGTAACGCTCCCTGCCGGTTCGGATGTCGCAGTCTCGAGCAGACCGATGACCCGGTTTTCAACGTCGGAAAAAAGGGAAAAAATCTGACTGAACTGGGCCCGGCAGTGCTTGATCAATTGCAGGCGGTCGGCGATGACCGTATCAAAGGTTTGTTCATGGGGTTTCACCACACCTTCGAAAAACTCGGCCAGACCAACAAGACAGAGCAGACCCTTGCGCACCAGTTTTTTCCCCGATGATAGAGAGTAGGTCGTTTCGTAGAGATAGACCGCCTCTTTCTCATCACGTATGAGTATCCCCTCCTCCTGCCATTGCCGAAAAAGAGAGGCCGCTTCAAGATAGCGTTCCTCACTGCCGGAACTGAGCCCGGGGGGCTTGGTGATATCCAGGCGGACCATGCTGTAGGGATTTTTTGAGATAAAGGTCTTGACCGTATCTTCCTTGATCACATCATAGGGCGGAGTGACGATATCATCAAGTTTTCCCGCTTTCCCGGTATTGAAACGAACCCCCTTCAAGGGTGCAATAAAGGCCATGCTCTTTAACTCCTTTTCTGCTAAAATGTATGCAAAAGTGTGAATTTGTCTTTAGATGTTTATAGTTTCACCGTATATACCGCAACAGTGGTAAAAGACCGACAATGTGGCCTGTCCGGCGCAATTAGTAAAGGCATATTAAGCATGTACTCATAACATTTCCATGTCATTTTGCAAGACATCGAAAATATCCCCCTATGAAATTTAACAGGAGTTTGCCATGTTCGATATATTCATCAAGACCCATTTTGCCGGAGCACACCATCTGCGTGACTATCCCGGTGATTGCGAAAATCCCCATGGCCATAACTGGAAGATCAAGGTGACGGTCAAGGCCACAGATCTCGATGAGCTGGGAATGGGCATCGATTTTAAGGTCTTGAAGACGATCGTTAAAGAGGCCGTCGACAAACTCGAT
Source organism: Desulfobulbaceae bacterium (assembly GCA_031407875.1). Lineage (GTDB taxonomy): Bacteria > Desulfobacterota > Desulfobulbia > Desulfobulbales > Desulfocapsaceae > Desulfoprunum. Next base: position 13,156 of record JANOIV010000168.1, read on the forward strand.
CACCGGGATCTCAACAATCTGCCGGCCTTCAAGAAGATCAATCCCTCGTCTGAAAATATCGCCAGATATCTTTTTGGCGAACTCAAGGTGCCGCTAACCCATGACCGGTATTCTCTCTACAGCATAACCATCCTCGAGACAGACAACTCCGGTCTCGTATACTATGGCCAGTGATCTCTCTCTGAGAATTTCCGAACTTTTCTATTCCATTCAGGGAGAATCCACCTTTGCCGGCCTGCCCTGCGTCTTTATCCGTCTGGCCGGCTGCAATCTGCGCTGCAGCTACTGTGACGCTGCTTACAGCTATGGTGAGGACGGTGAGGAGATGTCCCTCGCCGCCATACTCGGATATATCGAAGAGTATCCGCTAGCCCTGGTGGAGATCACAGGCGGTGAACCTCTGCTGCAGGAGAATGTGTATCCTCTCATGGTTGCACTTATTGACCGAAAACGCACCGTGCTTCTGGAAACCAACGGTTCGCAGCCGCTCGCTTCTATTCCGCCGGAAGTGCATGTCATTGTCGACGTCAAGTGCCCCGGCAGCGGCATGGCCGCCTCATGGCTGTCCGCCAATCTCGTGGCAATAAAGGACCGGTCCACGAGGAGAACAAACTGTACAGAGATCAAATTTGTCATCCGGGATATGGGGGATTTCCAATTCGCCAAGGAATTTGTCCGTGACCACAGGCTGTCTGACTTCGCCCCTATACTCTTCTCACCGGTGCGCGGCAGCATGTCCTCTCCGCTCCTTGCCCAGGCTATTTTAGATGATGAGCTGCCGGTCCGCCTGCAACTGCAACTGCACACCATCATCTGGCCGGGGATATCACGAGGTGTTTGACTTTCCCTGAGTTTTTTTATAGATATGACTTGAGTTATCGGTTCATCCTGATCGGAGGATCTTACACTTCAACCATGCTCAACCAGGTTTATAGGATGTTTTCAGCCAAAGAAACAAAAATTGCCGTTATCGGACTCGGTTATGTCGGGCTCCCTCTGGCCGTGGAATTCGGCAGGCATTTCAGCACCAGGGGTTTTGATCTCAATATAGCCCGTGTAACAGAACTCATTGCCGGAGTCGATTCTACTCTCGAGGTCAGCCCGGAGGAACTGCAGGATGCCAGACAGCTCCGATTTACCGCCGATCCCGCAGATATCGCTTCCTGTACAATCTTTATCGTTGCCGTCCCGACTCCCATCGATGCCTCAAAAAGACCGAATTTTCATCCGCTGATCAGCGCTTCGGAGACGGTCGGCAGGGTTCTGAAAAAAAACGATATCGTCATCTATGAATCCACCGTCTACCCCGGCGCGACGGAGGAAGTCTGCGTACCTATCCTTGAAAAGGTCTCAAGCCTTCGCTTCAACAGCGATTTTTATTGCGGCTACAGCCCGGAACGGATCAACCCCGGCGATAAGATGCATCGCCTGCCCAATATCGTCAAAATCACCTCGGGATCCACACCCGAGATCGCTCAGTTCGTCGATCAGCTCTACAAGACCATCATCACAGCCGGGACCTTCCCGGCCAGTTCGATCAAGGTGGCCGAGGCGGCTAAGGTCATTGAAAATACCCAGCGCGATGTTAATATCGCCCTGATCAATGAGCTTTCTCTCATCTTTAATAAGCTCGGAATCAATACCTTAGAGGTCTTAAAGGCGGCCGAAACAAAATGGAACTTCCTGCCCTTCCGGCCCGGTCTGGTCGGTGGCCACTGCATCGGGGTAGATCCCTATTACCTGACCCACAAGGCCCAGGAGGTCGGCTATCAACCCGATATGATCCTGGCCGGTCGCCGTATCAACGATCAGATGGGACGTCATATTGCGGCAAATGTCATCAAGCTGATGGCGAAAAAGGGCATCGATACCTCGAAAGCGAAGATCCTTCTCCTCGGTCTCACCTTCAAAGAGAATTGCCCGGATCTGCGCAATACCAAGGTTATCGACATCATCAGTGAACTACAGGATTACGGTATCGAAGTTGATGTCCATGACCCCTGGGTCACCTCTGAGGCTGCCCACAAAGAATACGGCATCAGCCTGCAGGCAAGCCTTGTACCGAACACCTATGACGGGATCGTCATTGCCGTAGCGCACCGTCAGTTTGCCGCTATGACGGCTTCCGATCTCCGCCGGCTCTGCAGAGAAAAATCGATTATCTTCGATGTGAAAAACATCCGCCCGGTTCATGAAGTCGATGGTTGTCTCTGATCTGAATGAACTTTCTCTACAAGGTGCGATATGCTCAAGACGATTCCCGTTGAACAGTCAGTTGGCATGGTACTTCCCCATGACATCACGGAAATTGTCCGGGGAAGCCATAAGGGCAGCGCCTTCAAAAAAGGTCATATCATCCGCCAGGAAGACATCGAACATCTCAAAAGACTCGGCAAGGATAATATCTACATTCTGACCCTGGAGGCCGATGAGATCCATGAAAACGAGGCGGCCGGTAGCTTGGCCGGGGCACTGGCCGGCCAGGGTGTGGGGATGGCCGCTTCAGCCGACGAGGGAAAAATCACCTTGACTGCAGCCAGAGATGGATTGCTCAGGATCAACAAGGACGCCCTCTACCACTTCAATCTGCTGGGAGAAGTCATGTGTGCGACCCTGCATGACAACACCCCGGTAAAAATGGGGGAAATCATTGCCGGTACTCGCCTGATTCCCCTGGTTGCCCCTCGTGCCCTGGTCATTAAAGCGGCCAGGATCGCCGCGCGAAAAGGCCATGTCCTGCAGGTCCTTCCACTGCGAAGTGCCAAGGCAGGTCTTGTTATCACCGGTTCAGAGGTCTTCCACGGTCGAATCAAGGATCGCTTCGAGGAGGTCCTGCGGGAAAAACTGCTCACTCTCGGTTCTCACATCCATAAGGTTGAGTTTGCACCTGATGATATTGAGCTGATTTCTGCGGCAATCCACCGTTGTTTGACTGCCGGAGCCGACCTCATCGTGACGAGTGGCGGCATGTCGGTCGATCCCGATGATGTGACCAGGGCCGGCATCCTTGCAGCCGGGGCCACAGATACCGTTTACGGCACGCCGGTCCTGCCGGGGGCCATGCTCCTCGTTGGCAAGATCGGCGATATTCCGGTACTAGGCGTCCCTGCCTGCGGCATGTATCACAAGATCACGGTCCTCGATCTCCTCCTGCCGCGTATCCTCACCGGCGAGTCGATAGGCCGCAATGAATTGGCCGGTATGGGCCATGGGGGACTGTGCCGCAGCTGTCCGACCTGCCACTACCCCGTGTGTAATTTTGGCAAATAACTCCTCTCAATGTACGGCGCAGATCACCGTCACCAAAGACTGCTATGCCCCTGACATTCTCGCCGAGACGTGTCAGGTCTCGAAAATTGCGATCAAGGATGCCATGCAAAAAGGTGCGGTATGGCTCAAACGGCCAGGCAGTAAAGAGCTCCGTGTCCGTAAGGCCAAATTTCAATTGCAGGCAGGAGACCACCTCTCCCTCTATTACGATGCCCAGATTCTGAGCCTGATTCCGCCACTTCCCCGTCTTGTTGCCCGGCAAAAAACCTACAGCATCTGGTACAAACCGGCAGGTCTCCTAACCCAGGGCAGCCTCTACGGCGATCACTGCTCTCTGTTGCGCTATGTCGAGAAGCAGTCCGACTTCGGACCTACAGTCAAACTCATCCACCGTCTGGACCGTGAAGCCCAGGGACTTGTTATTCTTGCCCATAATCAGCGCGCGGCAGGAGCTCTGTCCGGCCTTTTCCAAACACGGGAGATAGAAAAACGCTATTGGGGTGTGGCCCACGGCTGTGTCGGCAAGGTTGGCGAAACCCTGACCTGTGACAGTGCCCTCGATGGCAAGGAGGCCTGTACTCTCGTTACAGTGAGAGAGATTGTAGCGAATTGTGACGTAAGTGTCCTCGATATCCTCCTGCAGACCGGCAGAAATCATCAGATTCGCAGACACCTGAGCATGTTGGGTCATCCGCTGGTGGGTGACACGCGGTACGGCGAGGCCGGGAGTGGCGCAAGCCTGCAGCTCTGTGCCTGTTATCTGGGATTTACCTGCCCCCTTAGCGGAAAAAAGCGCAGCTACTCGATTAAGCCACCTATTTTTGCCAAGGACGAGGTCTGACGGTTGAGAGAGACCAGTGTTGCACCCCAGCCACCACTCTCGACCCCGGCCAGCCGATAGCCTGCAACCAAGGGATTTCTCTCCAGCAGGGCATGCACGGATCGCCTAAGATTACCGAGACCTTTGCCGTGGATAATCCTCAGTTCAAAAATCCCGAGGCCATGGCATTGAGCCAGATAATCGGGGATCAATGTCTTGATATCCTTTGGCGAAAAGGCATGAAGATCGAGAACACCATCGATTATCAGCCTGACCGGCTCGAATTCGTCAAAATCATCGTTTTCCATGAGGGATTCAATCTCCCAACATCTGCAGGGCGAGTTGAGCCGCACGCGCAGAGGCGCCCTGTTCTCCCAAGCGTTTCCGGACCTCCTGCAGACCTTTGAGCATTGTCCCTCTTATCTTCTGATCATAGAGGAGTTGTAGGATGTGCATGGCAATATTTCCCGGACGCACCTCATCCTGCAGCAGCTCAGGTACCACCTCTTCCCCGGCAATCAGGTTCACCAGCGAGAAGTGCCGGAGCTTGACGAGCATCCTGCCCAACTGGTAGGTAAGCGGGGCGAATCTGTAGGTCACCACCATGGGCACATCCAGGAGTGCGAGTTCAAGGGTCACTGTCCCGGAGGCGGCAATGACCGCCTCACAGGCCGCCATCACATCGTAGCGGTCTTCGCTGATCACCCGAATGTCAAGACCATCTCCTTTTGCGGCTAATCCACTGGTCCAAAGATCTTTCTCCTCGATGGTTGAGGCAAGGGGCAGAAGGAAGACAATCTGCTCAGCAGATTGTTGCTGTAGAAGCCTCGCGGCCTCAAGGAAAATGGGGAGAAGTGTGGAAATCTCCCTTATCCTACTGCCGGGCAGAATTCCTATACGCCTACAACCGGGATCGATCCGGTATTTTTCACAGATCTCCACAACCGTATGTGAGATCTTGACCGAATCGAGTAAGGGATGGCCGACATACTCCGCCACCACGCCCCTGCTTTTAAAATATTCCTCCTCGAAAGGCAGAATAACCCCCACTTTATCAACACGTTGGCCGATTGTTCGCACTCGCCACGAGCGCCAGGCCCAGACCTGGGGGGTGATGTAATAAAATACCGGTATTCCAAGTTTTTTCGCTTTTTTGGCGAGAAGCAGATTAAAATCCGGCAGGTCGATGATGATAAGGAGCGCCGGAAGGCGCTCTTTCATTCTGGTCTTCAGGACTTTCTGGGCCTTGAGTATATCGCCCAGATGGGAAAAAACCTCGATGACGCCGACGACTGCTACCTTTCTGGCATCATAGAGAATCTCCATGCCAAGCGAGGCCAGTTCACTGCCGCCCATGCCGCAGAAGTCCAGATCGGGGTTGCGCTGCCGCATTGCCCTGAGAAGATTGGCCCCATGCAGATCACCGGAGGCCTCCCCGGTGACAATCATTATCTCCTTTTTCATCGAGCTTTGATGGCTTCAGCCACCTTTTGGAACACTTCAAGACTCTGATGTTCCTGGATTTGAGCCATGACCTGCAGGGCAACGTCGAGGGCCCTGCGTCCTTCGTGGCCTGACACAACCGGCCGGGTGCGCTGGCGCACATGTTCTGTAAAATGCTCGATTTCGCTGCGCAGGGCATCGCCGACGGCAAAGGAACGCACATCCACCTCCTGACGCGGCATCCCCGATTCCAGGATCTCGTCGGTCAGCTTGATGGTCATGATTTTTTTGCTGGCAAAATTGACATTGATATAGGAACCCGGTTGGAAAATACGCATCTGCCGGATGTTTGTCCTGGAGATCCGGCTGACGGTGACATTGGCCGTCGCCCCGTTTTCAAAGATCAGGCGGGCGTTGGCGATATCGGTGGTTGCGGTGACGACCGGAGCCCCTACCGTATGGATGGTCTTCAGGGGAGACTGGATGATGTTCAGGATAATATCGATATCATGGATCATCAGATCAAGAACGACATCGACATCGACACCCCGATTTTTGAAGGTAGAAATCCTGTTGCTTTCGATAAAGACCGGCAGAGTCAGAAAGGGTTCCATGGCCTGCACTGCCGGATTGAACCGCTCCAGATGCCCAACCTGGAGAACAAGCCCCTTTCCCTCACACCGTCTGATCAGGTCGTCGGCCTCATCAAGTGTCACGGTCATGGGTTTTTCCAGCAGGATATCGACGCCGGCGTCGATACAATCGGAGGCGACCGCATAGTGATTGCTCGTAGGAACCACGATGGAAACCGCGTTCACTTCACGCAGAAGAAGCCTGTAGTCAGAATATGCCGCACAGCCGCATTCATCTGCCACTCGTGCGGCTTGCTCGGCGTTGACATCCGCTACCCCGACGAGTTGCACATCTGCCATCGCGGCATATTTCTGGGCGTGAAATCTCCCTAAGTATCCTACTCCAATTACACCAACGTTGAGCATTTTCATACAGGTGACCAGTGTCTTGTTCCCGGGTCCGGGTTATTGTCGCAATGAATTTAAATCAGGTGGGCACGGAAATAATATTCCGTAAGAGATTTATGAAATCTCTACGCACACATACAAGCTGTTCTGTTTCTATATTCCGAGATAGGCCTTTTGGATATCGGTATTTTTCAAAAGATTTTCAGCCGTGCCGGAAAAGACGATTTTGCCATTTTCAATGACATAGCCTCTGTCGGCTATATGCAGTGCCTGATTGGCATTCTGCTCGACAAGGAAAATAGTCGTATTGTTCTCTTTATTTATTTGCTTAATAATCTCAAATATCTGTTTGATGACGAGCGGTGCCAGGCCCATTGAGGGTTCATCGAGCAGAAGCAACTGCGGTCGGGCCATCAACGCTCTCGACATGGCCAGCATCTGCTGCTCGCCACCGCTCAATGTACCACCATCCTGCCCACGCCTCTCGGCCAGGATAGGAAAAAGAGAAAAGACATATTCAATGTCCCGCTTGATCTCTTTTTTATCGTTCCGGAGAAAGGCACCCATGTCGAGATTTTCCTGAACGGTCAGTTCTGGAAAGATGTGCCGCCCTTCCGGCACCTGACAGATGCCCATTTTCACGATTTCATCGGGTTCTTTCCGATGGATCTCCTGATCGTTGAAGACAATCTTGCCGGATCTGGTCGGCACGACCCCGGAAATGGTCATCAGGGTCGTGGTCTTGCCCGCTCCGTTGGCACCGATCAGGGTGATGATCTCCCCTTCGTTGATCTCGAGGTTTACATCTTTGATGGCCAGGATATTGCCATATCCGGCCTGAATGTTTTCCAGTTTAAGCATCGACATCCTCTCCTAAATACGCCTTGATAACGGCAGGGTTTGCCCGGATTTCCGAAGGTATTCCTTGGGCTATTTTCTTGCCATAATCCATAACGAAGATCCGGTCAGAGAGGCTCATTACCAGCTTCATGTCATGCTCGATAAGAAGGATCGCCTGGCCGTCCGCCGAAATTTCTCTGATCAGACGGTCAAGTTCATGGGTCTCCTGGGGATTCATCCCAGCTGCCGGTTCATCAAGCAGGAGTAGAAACGGTTCGGTGGCCAAGGCCCTGGCTATTTCCAGACGTCTTTGGGCGCCATATGAAAGGTTCTTGGCGAATTCATTCGCATGCTCAGCCAGTCCGACTTTTTCGAGAATCGCAAAACTGCTTTCAACGATTTGCTTTTCTTCGTTCCGGGTGGCGGCGTTTCTGAAAATCGCCCCAAGGATAAAGGCCTTTGTCCGGCAGTGTCGCCCGATCATGACATTTTCCAGCACTGTCATCTGCGAAAATAAGCGGATGTTCTGAAAGGTTCTGGCCAGGCCCTTTTCCGTCACATGGTTGGGTTTCAAGCCTTTGAGACTGATACTTTTGCTGCTCCCCGGCGGAGTCAGCATAATCTCCCCGGCGGTGGGCTGGTAGATACCGGTCAGGCAATTGAAAAATGTGGTCTTCCCTGCCCCGTTCGGTCCAATCAGGGCGACTATTTCGCCGGCGTTGACATCGAGTTCGAGGCGATTGAGGGCGCGAATCCCACCAAAATCCATGGTGAGACCGCTGATTGTTAGAATAGGACTGTTCATCACTTCACGTTCAATGATTGTGTTTTGTCAAAACGGTAGGTTCTGCGGATGTTGGAAATAAGTCCCTGCGGTCTGAATACCATCATGGCTACCAGAATGGCCCCGAAGGCCAGCATCCTGTACTCTGAGAGGGCCCGCAGATACTCCGGCAGGAGGATGAGGACCAAGGCCCCGAGAATGACCCCGACAATGGAACCCATGCCACCGAGCACAACAATCGACAGGATGATGGCCGATTCGAGAAAGGTGAAACTGGCCGGATTGACAAAGGTGGTCTTGGCGGCAAAGACCACACCGATTATCCCAGCCCAGAAGGCCCCCAGAGAAAAGGCAACCAGCTTCGTCTTGCGTTTGTCGATACCCATGGCCTGGCAGGCGATTTCATCCTCGCGCAGGGCGATCCAGGCCCGTCCCAGCCTGGAATCCTGGAGGCGGTTGACAATAAAGATCGTAACGATCACGAAGACGATCATCAGATAGTAGAGATAGATAATCGCCGAATTGAGGGTGAGTTCCATACCGAACAAGCCGGGGCGGGAGATATTGGAGATGCCGCTCGGTCCTTTCGAGAATTCGCTCCAGTTTTCCAGGATCAGGCGGATGATCTCGCCGAAACCGAGGGTGACGATGGCGAGATAATCACCACGCAGACGCAGGACGGGAAAGCCGAGAAGGATACCGAAGAGAGCCGCCAAGCTGCCGCCAATGGGCAGCACAGCCCAGAATCCCAACTGGAAGTGGTGATTCAAGAGGGCATAGGAGTAGGCCCCTACAGCATAGAAGGCAACGTATCCCAGATCAAGAAGACCAGCCATTCCGACCACGATATTCAGACCAAGGCCGAGTACTACATACATCAGGGCCGTGATCATGACATTTGTCTGGTAGGAGGACGAGCACAGTGGAAAGGCCAGGATCATCGCCGACAATGCGACAAGCAAAAGGTTTCGCTGTCGGGGATTGGCAAGTATTCGGTGAATAAACGACTCTTTCGGGACGCTGTTTTGCTCGGTCTGGGCTTCAATTTTTTTGATCTTGCGCTGCAGAATAAACTGAGCGAGGAGATACACACAGAATACCCCTAAGGCGACATAGAGCGAGTTTTGCCAACGCCAGCGGATGATGCGTTCAACCGGATCCACCTTGATGACCATGATGGGGAAGGTCAGGAAGACAAACCAGAGAGAGGTAAGGAGGGCTTTTTGTATTACTTTCAGACCAGACATGACATTGCTCCCTGCTCACACTTTCTTAGTTTCCGCCTTGCCGAGAAGGCCGGACGGCTTGAAGATCAGGATAAGGACAAGAAGAGAAAAGGCAAAGACATCTTCATAATCGCTTGAGACATAGCCGGTGGCAAAACTTTCAGTGAGTCCAAGGACCAGACTGCCGAGGACTGCCCCGGGAATCGAACCTATGCCACCCAGAACTGCCGCCGTAAATGCCTTAATGCCGGCCAGAAAGCCTATATAGAAATTGATCTGGCCGATATGCGAGGCAATTAGCAGGCCGCCAATAGCCGCCAAGGCTGAGCCGATGATAAAGGTCGCCGAGATGATCTGGTTGACATTGATACCCACCAGCATGGCCATGGTCCTGTCCTGGGCCGTCGCCCGCATCGCCTTGCCGACTCTCGTGAATTTAATAATGAGAGTGAGAATCAACATGATAATTGCAGTAGTAATGAGAATAATAAGGTCTGTGGAACCCACGATATGGGCGACCTGTTCCATAAAGGGAAAGTCGGGGATGAGTTCAGGAAATGGCAGAAAATCAGAGGTTTGGGCAAGGAGCACGTAATTCTGCAGAAAAATCGACATGCCGATAGCGCTGATCAAGGGCGAAAGGCGCGGCGCATGACGCAGGGGTTTGTAG
>JANOIV010000176.1:0-2579 GCA_031407875.1 Desulfobulbaceae bacterium
ACCAAGATCCTTTTCGGGGTGGCGCTTGCCTCCAACATCTTTATCGGCTCTCTGCTCTATATCAATCTGCGGGCCAGCGCCACGGTTGAACAGACGGTCAACGAGGTCCTCACCATCCGGGAAGAACTCAGTACCCATCTCCGCAAGACCATAGTCGATCTGCAGAACGAATTTCTCCTCCTGCCGGGATTTTTTAAGAGCGACGCCCGCACAAAGATCCTCGACACGGTTGGCCGTGAATTTCAGATCGTCGAGAACCAGCAACTGAAGGGCAGAGAGGCCTATCAGAAATTCTACTCACGGCAGGAGCGCCGAGATCTGGCCAACAAAGGCTTTGTCATCCAATCATCGGCTGGCGGGCTGTTCATCTCCTCCGGTATATTCGATACGGCAGGTGTTTTTGGCGAAACTGTTGAGAGAAAACATCTGGTCAGCAGCAATCCCGCAGAAGATGCGGTTCGGCTCACAGCGATAATCAACTCGCTCTCAGCCCAGTCCCTCACTGATGAGGATATACAGAACCGGATCAAAGAACTCTCCCAGAGGGTAGCCGATGTCGGCCTTCATGCTGAACTGACGAGAAATGAAATTCTCTATAATGTGGATGAAATCAGCGCCAAAGAGCAACTGCTTGGCCAAACTCGGCTGCAGCAGCGCCAATTCACGCTCGGCATGGGCTTTCTGGCGATCCTGGCCAATATGGTGGTCCTGTTCTTTCTCGTGCGGCTCATCGTTGAACGGCCCCTCCATCGCCTGACCCATACGATCGAAGAGATCCGTTCCGGCAAGTTCCCGGAGGTCCCCTGCCGAAACCGCCGGGATCAGATCGGGGTGTTGTCGGGGGCTATCAGCAACTTCCGCGAGGCCCTCACTGAACTGCAGACTGAAAACCTGCGCAAGATTCGCGAGAAGTCAATTGTTGACGAGTTGATCGACACCATCGCTACCGTCGTCAATACCCTTGAGGGTCGGGCCAGGGAACTGGTGGCTATGTCCACCACCCTGCACGATCTGGCGACAACAGCCGGGAATCAATCCGGCAGTGTCTCCATGCACGCCAGCGAAACCGCAGAACACACGGCTGGCGTCTCAGAATCCACCCGACATCTCCGCGCGGTGATGCAGGATATCAGCGGTCAGATCAAGAATCAAAGCACAATTGTGCAGGCGATTCTCGGCAGCAACAGGGAGTCGCATGACAGTATCGGCCAGCTCAACCTGTCGATCAAAGACATCAACGATATCATTACGATGGTGCGCGAAATAACCGAACGGACCAAACTCCTGGCCTTCAATGCAACCATTGAGGCGGCCCGTGCCGGAGACGCGGGCAGGGGGTTCGGAGTCGTCGCCGGTGAAATGCGGGAGCTCTCATGCAGAACAGAGCAGGCTACCACGGCAGTAATGACCAGGGTGGAGGCCACCCAAAAGGCAAGTTCGACTCTGATAAACAATCTGCGGGGCATTGATGAGCGGGTCCGGGAACTCAATCAGGTTACTGTCAATATCACCTCGGCCGTCACTGAGCAACAGACGGTGACCGGCAACATCGCCGGTCTGGTCAGTCAAACCTCGAAAAATACCAGGACTGTCTCGGCAAGCATTGACGAAGTCAATACTGCCGCAACACGGACCCGGGATCTTTCCCGGCAGGTACATCATCATGCCAATGAGATAGCGGGGCAGCTCACTACCTTGTTGCATGAAACAACGACCAAACTGCAGCAACTTGGTAAAAGTGAGAAGGCCGCTTCCCGCTTTTCTCCTGTCAACCTCGAATTCAGCCAGGCGGGCGGCAATGCCTGAAGGCCTGATTTCTGCCCTGCCGACCGAAAAATAATTACCTCTAACTCTAAAATATTGTGAATAAAATCGAATTGAACGGCTCTGTCCGGTCGGTTACCAAGGGCTCCTTGGCCGTGCGGATTATCCTCTTATCTCTGACCTTTGCCATGACGCTGATGCCTGTTCCGGCGTCAGCGTTTGAGTTTCAGGCAGTGGTTGACAAGGCCAGGTCACTGGCCGCTGGCCCCTATCAAGCCCCTCAGGCCATCCCGAAATTCATGCGGGAACTGAGCTACAGCCAGTATCAGGATATCCGCTTCGATCCTGAGAAGAGTCTCTGGCGGGAATCCGGATCACGCTTTCAGGTCATGCCCCTTCCGCCCGGTCTCTTTTACGGCCATGCGGTGACCATCAATATAGTCGATTCGCAAGGGATCCATGCTTTGCCTTTCAAACGCGACCTCTTCACCTTCAACGACCCGAATCTGGCAAAGAGAATCCCTCCGGACCTCGGCTACGCCGGCTTTAAGCTCACCTATCCGATGCACAAGGATAATCAGCACAACCAGTTCCTGGTGTTTGTCGGGGCCAGCTATTTCCGCAGTGTCGGTCAGGCTGGCGCCTTTGGACTCTCGGCCCGTGGTGTGGCGCTCGACACCGGTCTCTCCTCCGGCGAGGAATTTCCGGCGTTTGTCGAATTCTGGCTGGTGCGGCCGTCTCCCGAGGCGAAAGAGATGCTGCTCTATGGCCTCCTCGATGGCAAGAGCATGACGGGGGCCTACGCCTTCACGATT
>JANOIV010000133.1:0-9966 GCA_031407875.1 Desulfobulbaceae bacterium
TTGCAAAGATATGGTCACTGAAACCACCTGTATCTGTATAGTGCTCATGTATAACGAGACTACTTTCGTGATAAAGCAGGCCATCTAACACATGCGGCGCTTCACTGGCGGTCGCAGCGATTACTTTCGTGTGATAAGGCCCGTATCGGTCGGATATGTGGGTGTAGAACTTGACGCCTGGATCTTGCCCATAATGCAAATTCACCTGTGCTGCAGCTTGACCTTGGCCTCCGGCACGAAAGTATTGACCATCTGAGGAGGAGGTCATTCCATCCCCCCAGTGGACAGCTAATGGTTGGCGATTCTGAAAATCTATCAATTGTGCGAGCGCTTGGCTGTAGCACTCGTCGCGAATATGCCAGTCGGCAGTCCATGTTAACTGTCGCAAAGTCGCACCGCGACAAGCTTCCGCCATGCGAGTTAACCCGAGATTAATGCCATCGGCTAGTACAGAAGCAAGCAGTGCTTGTCGATGCTTGGGCGGAGCGTTGGTACGTAAATGTACAAATTGATCTGCAAAACCTGTCCAGCTGTCTACTTCTGCTAAAAGGTCAGTGATTTTAACTCGTGGCATCATAGCATTTGCTCGGGTGATTAACGCGTCTGCCGATGCCGGAGTTATTTTTTTGAGCGGACTAATGCATAAGTCCCCATCCACCAAACTCACATCAGGCAATGCATTGTGTTCTGCCTTGCTAGCCACTTCGATTATTTTCTCCTGCAAGGATTTCTTACGCTCAGCCAAATACTGGGGCAAGTCTGTATCTATGGCGAGTGGCAGCGGTTCCATGCGCATCTTCTGAAATGTGGTTGTTGGAATGAGATGTGTCTCGAAATTCTTGTATTGCCGGCTTCCCGCTACCCAGATGTCACCTGCACGCAGGCGATCCCGCAGCTCGGACAATACACACAACTCGTAGTAACGTCGATCGATGGGTAACCCTGCGGGCATTACATAAGGCTGCCAGCGGGGGCGCACGAAACTAGTGGGGGCTTCCTCAGGTAACGTCCGCTTGCCAGCAGCATTCACGTCACGCAGAATGTTGATGGCCTGCAAAAGATCAGCGGAGCCAGATGATGCCTGGAACTCGAAATTAGCCAACAGCATCGGCGCGAATTTGCGCATGCTTGCGTAACGCTCATTCAATAGGCTCAGGGAGTCAAATTGTTCTGGTTGAGCAAGTTTCTTTGCCTCAGTGACAGTGGACTCGAATTCGTCCCAGGGAAGAATTTGTTCGATAGCTCCAAACGGATCGTTTCCACTGGTCTTCGCAGCAATGAGTGCTTGGCCGATTTGAGCGTAGAGACGCACCTTTTCGTTGATGGCTTTGCCGCTTCGATGGAACTGATCAGCGTGAGTACGGTCCGTTTTTTTGAAAAAACTGCCGACCAAACGATCGAACATATTCAGCGCTTCATCTGTCAATGTGGACATGGACTCCAAGGCGAGTGCTGTCAACGTTGCATGTCGACGTAAGGGATCTAAATCGGCGAGGTGTTGTGCTGTGCTCTGACCGCCTTCGCGGGCGAGTTTGATCCAATAGTTTTGGTGCACGCGTGTTGCACGCTCCAGTTCAATGCCGATCGCACGAACATGTTTCAAGCGCTCGATGAGCTTTGGAAAGTTGCCCGGAGTAGCAGCATAAACAGTCTGCCGCAACCAAGAGAGCCAGGTTTGCCCACTATCGGTGCGAATGGTCAGTAGTTTGTCCAGTGCTTCACACTGAAGGGCCGTAAGTCCTTCAGTGAGTTTCCCCCACAATTGTCGTTGCGCACTTGCGAGGATCTCACTGCACAATCGCTCTATCACCGGCAGAGGAGGACAAATCACATTCTGTGCCCTCAGTTCATCTAAAAGGATCGCTACCAGTGCAGGCCCTTTTCCCGTGGATAACGTGAGGGGCAACAGCCAAGCAGCAAATTCACGGTAAAGCTCACGATTGAACGACCGATAGCCCTGACGAGCTTGTATTTCCACCAAATGTGCACGTCTCGTTTCATCTCGCTGGGCGTAGCTGATAAAAAATACCGAGTCGAGGGAGAGTTGTCCAGCCACGAAATTCAGCATTGCCATTGGCGGTTTTTCGCCTTCCAGAAGCACACGCCCAGGGAAGCGGAGATAACAAAGCAGCATCGCGAATCCGAGCCGGTTGTGGTCGCCCCGCCGCTGATCAATCAATGCCAAATCGTCGGCGCTCAACGTGTAATAGCGAACCATCGTCCGCTCGTTGGTCGCAGGCGCACTAAAATCGCGTCGCTGTTGTTCAGTCAGAAGTTCTCGTCGTGGCATGTCTGTCCCTTTTGAAGTATACTATGAATGGACCGCAAATTTACCACAGCGGGATGCGGGTTTCAAAGCTGTTTTGCGGAGAGGGTTCAATTGGGACAGATAGCGGTGATATATTGTAGGGTCTCGACAAGTGATCAAGACTGCGCTCGCCAGGAAAGTGATTTAATCGCCTTTGCAGCAAAGGCGGGCTATGTAGTTGCGGGGGTGTGGAAAGAAACTGCGTCCGGGAGCAAGGCGGGTCGTCAGCAACGTCAGCAGGTGTTGAAACTTCAAAAAACATCCTCTGGATTTCCGGGTAATTGGCTAGCAATCCATTCAGATATGGGATAGTCCAATAAACTGCGGTCAGCCCCTCTGCAGCAAAAAGCGGAACGATCTCGTCTGTCCATCTTTGTTCGTCAGTTGTATTGAACATGACATTAGTTACTAGACGCCAATGGGTCACGTTCAGCCACTGTTCGTAACGAACGTGGCCAACAGTTTGATAGGAGAGGATTTTTTTTAGCTCTGATTTGGCATCATTGAAAGCATGAGAAGGGTTTTCGTCGAAGTGAAACTTGGCTTGATAGACAATCAATCCGTCGCCGGACCTGACATCCTGTCCGCCATCTTTGCCGCGCCGGCCGAATAGTCTGGCTTCCGGATCCTTGTAAAAAACGAGCATTGAAACCAAGGCTTCGAAGGTCGGGCCTGATCTGATTATACCCCAGTTGGGCTCTACCATAGAAAATACCTTGTAAAAACTTAGATTTGATATAGATGAATATTTCAGGAAACTTAGAGCTATATGGGTTATTAAGAATGCTTCCTCAAAAAACTGTATTTTACTTGAAATTATAAATCAAATTGTAAGGATCTCCAGTGCTAATATTAATCCACTGGCTGCTCTCTGAAACATGACCTTCCTACTGTTCGCCCAAACCTGGGCTCAGCCAGATTTCAGGCTTAGGCAATTCTCCCTGATTGACCACAATATTGTCAGGCAGAATGTTTGACCCCACGACAATCAACATTCTGCTCATCTTTACTATTTGAGCGTATCTGTAAGACGTAATCAAAACCTATCAGCGAAAATCGTCAGATCAGGTTTCGATTTCTACAAATAAATGCTTCTCCAGTTTTACCTGATAAAGCGTCTATTCCAATCCTAAAGAATTGATTCCGTCCACAGCCTTCAATTTGTGATCATTGAGCAGATGGGTGTAACGGAGAACCATCTGCAGAGTCTTATGGCCTAAGATCTCGGCCAGTGTCCTGATGTCCACACCAGACATAAGGAGATGACTGGCTGCCGTATGGCGCAGGTCGTGCAGGTGAACGTCCTCGAGTCCCGCTTTGGCTCTGGCTGTTGTAAAAGAGCGTTTGAAATAGTGGCAGGGGACATACGTGATCTCTGCTGAATCCATCCGGCTCTTAGGGAGAAAAATATACATATCCTTTGTCGCTCCTCCTGGGCACATGGAACGAAGCGCGCTTTCAGCCATCTTCGTGAGAGGCACATAGCGCATATCGGTCTTTGTTGCTTGGAGTTTGACCAACCGAGCATCCAGATCCACATCCCCCCATCTCAAACCGGCAGCTTCACTCGGGCGCATCCCGGTATGCATCATGACCAGAAGGTAGGGGTAGAGTTTCTCGTTTTTGCTGGTCTTGGCACAATCCAACAGCCTTTGAGCCTCTTCCTTGGTCAGAAACCGTGTACGGCCATTTCTGATCTTTGGCCGGCTCACTTTGCGGACCGGGTTATCAACTGCCAGCCCCCATTCCCGGCTGGCGATATTGAACATATGAGAGAGCAGGGCAAATTCCTTCTGGATTGTCGAAGGCGAGATAGTTTTCATCCGAGCATCACGGTAAGCAGCGATTCTTTGAGCGTTAACGGATGACAAGGCAATTTCCGGGCCAAATCCGTTAAGAATCGCCTGGACTGAATCCCGGTCACGGCGTTCCGAGTTCGGCCTTTTGGTCGTTGATACCTGCTCCAGATATCTATTCAAGACTTCGGCAAAGGTGAGCTTTTCTGCAGGACGGGCGTCCTGATAGCGCCCCATCCGCATTTCCTTTTCGATGTCGGCAGCCCAGGCTTTCGCTTCACCCTTTGTGTCAAAAGTCCTCGCCAGCGGTGCAAAGCCTTTCATTCGGACTGTGGCCGTATATGTCGTTCGTTTCATTCCTTGACGGGTCTGAATGCGCGCCATGACCGAACCTCCAAGCATTTTTTTGAGAAAATATTTGTTCCACTTTTGTTCCACTGTAATGTCAATTAATGCGAAAAGAAAGCAGAAAATGTCAAAGTGGAGTGGAGCAAAATTCAAAAAAGAAAGGGGTTAATCAGTTGAATTCCCTGATTAACCCCTTGAATTTATTGGTACACCCGGAGGGATTCGGACCCCCGACACCCGGATTCGAAGTCCGGTGCTCTATCCAGCTGAGCTACGGGTGCGCTGTGAGTGTTTCTCGATACCATGTCTGCCGGGCAAGGTCAATGATTAAGCCTCCTGCCGGCTGTAGTTGCCATGAAAAAGTCGGGTATTTTCAGGCGGTCCAGCTTGAGCCCCCTCCAAGATCATCGGTTACCATAGAGTTGCCGATGCCCTCAAGATCACCTATTTGATTTAATTCCTCTACTGTAAATCTACTGGCAGAGGGAAAAAAATGCTTAAGATTTCGCTAAACAATAAATCATTGGATCGGCTGAAGCCATCAGCAAAACCGTATTTTCTTAGGGATGGGTCATTAAAAGGATTTGGTGTCAAAGTAAATCCGACAGGGACGATTAAATTCGTAGCGGAGGTTTGGCACAATGGCAGGTCACATCGGCAGACCTTAGGTGAATATCCAATCTTAAGCACTGCAGAGGCGAGAAATCAGGTGCTTGCTTATCTGACGGAGGTTAAGTCAGGTCAACTTGATAGATCAAAGCGCCAAGAGCGGTCCTTGGATTCGCTATTTATTGATTACACATCGAGGAGGCGGTTGAAAGAGAGAACGGTTACTGATTACAGAGAAGCTATATTTTTCTATCTTTCTGACTGGCTCCAGAAACCTGTTGTATCAATAACGAAGCAAATGGTTGAGGAGCGTTTCTATAAGATCCGGGATGAAGGGATCAATGGCGGAAAACCGACACATTCCCAGGCAACGAAGACGATGAGAATCCTTTCAGCTCTCCTGAATTACGCCATAGCCGATGAGCTGATTGAAAGCAATCCGGTCCAAGTCCTTAAACTCAAGCGGGTTGACAGGAGCATAAAGAAGAGGACCAATTATCTTCCAGCAGCAAAGGTGCGGGAGCTACTCGAAAAAAGCGCTCAAGATGCCCACCCTGTATCGTTGGCAGTCCATTTGATGATATACTCTGGCCTCAGGAAGAATGAAGCCTTGGGGCTTAAGTGGGACGATATACAGCAAGTGGAAGGTGTCAGTTGCATCATCATCAAAGACCCCAAGAATGGCAGACCGCATTATGTACCAGTAACTCCAGCGATACAGAAGGTACTTGACAGAGTTGAGAACAAAACCACCTTTCTCTTCCCTTCCGAACAGAAAATAGACTCAAATTTTTGTACTGTGCGACCTACTGTCAAGCGACTCTCCAAAATGATACAGCATGACTTCAGGTGCCATGATCTGCGGAGGACGTTTGCAACAAGAGCTTCTGAAATCGGTATCGATTACCTGACAATTAAGAGGCTCCTGAACCATAAGAGCAACGATATCACCGCCCAGTATATACAATGGCACTCTCGGGAAAATCTGACAGCAATGAGGGATGCCTTGGAGAAAATCCAGTACTGAAAGCTCCAATCTCGTAGATGATTTGAGGTGACAATTCCAAGGATCTTTTAATAACACTCATGATTTTAAATAAATACAGTACCATCTTTGTTGAAAGTTACATACCACCTAGTGGCATTGTATGTGGAGTTAAAAAGGGATATGATATGGCTAAGTCGGTTTAGTGGTGCTCCGATCTACACCTATCTTTGGTCTTTGAAAATATAATAGCAGTCCCTTCTGAGGCTCTTTTACTACGAGAGAAAACATCCACGTTTCTATATTTCGATAGCAATGCTTTGACTGGTTGATTCGTGCCATTCCAGAGCCTTGTTATGTAGGAAGAGCCCTAGAAGGTTGTGAATCCCGAAATTAATATCTTTTCTGGTTTTCCTAGGTGAAGGAGAATGGTTCCTCGAAAACTCCATTATGTTGTCAAGTTTAATTTAACAGTAGGAGAACCGCATGTTACGTGTTTTTTTCCCTGTGGCAATATGTTTGCTGCTGGTTGGTTGTGCGAATACTCGAGACCCTCAGATAATGGCCATTTCCCTACCTAAGGACTATGAGTTATCATGTGGTCAAATCATCACGGAATATTGCTCAAATACTGAGACTGCTACGGCAAAAATTAAGAAGAATAATGACGATGATGTTCAAGATGCAGTAGTAGGAACTCTCATCTGGCCAGGGCTTGCAGATTTCAAAAATGCTGATGGAATAGAGGCAAATGCTATGCTTGATCGTAATATTCGTCTAAAGAATATTGCTCTTGAGAAAAAATGTGAAGTGGCGAATCTTCCTCAGCAACCAGTTAGATATGATTGATTGGAGTAACTGACAAAACTTTGGTTTTGATGATCTTTGGGGTCGAATAGGAAACAAATACGCTGATACATTTTCCTTGAACAGTTGAAAAGAATAAGGCAGGGTCGTTCGGTTGGCTCTGCCTTTTTTGTTGAATTATTGCTGAAATAATTAAATATTCAATACCTTATGATTGTTAGGAAACTTCTGTGCTACGTTCTGCCATGGAGCATCTTTACATCTCATTAAGTAACGCCTTACGTTTGTCGTCGTATTCTTCTTCCGTTATTAATCCATGATCATGAAGATTCCGTAATTCAATCAACCGGCTTTCTAGTGAATCAGATTTTATCTTCTTTATGTTTTCTGGTGGAGTTTGGTATTTACCTACGCTGGATGGAATATTGGCAGTTGGGGCAGTGGTGACGTGTGTTGAATCATTCTGATTAGGTATGTTGTGAAATTCGACGATTTTCATATCGTTCAAATGCTGCGGTCCTTTAATAGGCTCTAACTCAAAGAAATCGCTGAAATATGTTGTACTAGCCCCAATTCCACCGCCTATCGGTCCCAATAGTACACCAGCTGCGTTAGCTCCCGCATTTGATACATGCTTTGAATTGGCTTCTAAGTAGATGATCTCGCCAGCTTTAGCTGTTAATTCGTATGGAGCTGGAACATGATTATCTTTCAGGTCTCCTTGATAGAAGTGCCAACTGATTTTATAGGTTCCGGGAATTAAATCGACTACTATCGCATCCTTAGAGTTAATATAACCTATGTATTTGTCATTTATAAAAATCTTTCCATCAGCCCCATCAAGTCTTGAATTATTAAAACCGATCTCCAAGTATCCGAGATAAAACAACAACCTAGATTTTTCACTATTTGGATTTGGAATCGAACTCGGAGGTAAATAAGATCGTTCTGGAAGTCTTGGTACTGAACACCCTATTAACATGGTAAGAATAAGCAGAGGAAGACATGCTTTGTAATGAAGTGTGGACACTGAAGGTCTCCGTTAACTTGGTTTTGGTATCTATATTCTCGTATTTTAATCACATTTTGTGTGATTACAGACACAATAAAGGACGTTTACACACAAGGTAATGATTTTCGTTCTCTCGGGGTTTTTTATCTCTAAGTTTCTTAGTGTAATGGGATGTATTATCAGGCTATTATCACTTTTTTAATTAAGCACCCTACCATGTATTGCGGGCAAAAGCAAGTTACCTCAAAATGAGTTCTGAAATCCAAGCCCTATTTATTTTTCTGCTTCGTTAGCTGCTTTCGCAGTATTATCGATTTTTTCTTTCCGACTCATCCACCATTCATCAATTTCAGTAAAATTGAATGGCTTATCTACCTGTTATAAAAACATATGCGAGTTATCCTAAAAAAGTCTTAGGTGCAATATGTACATCGTTCTGAGATCAGCTTTCTTAACCCCACCTCAATTTCAAACCGATTTTTTGATTTAATAATATGGCAAAATTGACAATCTTCACCAGTGAGAACCCACTAACCAAGAAATTTTGGGCAGATGGACGCAAGGAGACAGGTCCTCCATTTAGCAGGGGATCTTTTGAGGTTCGTGATGTTGAGGATCACAATACCCTTAAAGCCCTTATCGATTCTCTCTCACGCTATCAGGCATTAAGCTACTCAACCCCCCTTGAATTAACCAGTGGAGCCATTGTCACCAAGGGCAATGAGGACGAAGAGGTTAGGATTATTTCCCGAACCAATGAATATTTCGATTATCCGAGTGGGCAAGGCTGGTTGTTTATCGATCAAGACGAAGATCTGAGCGAAGTGGAGGTTGTGACTCGCCTAGCTGCACTATACGCCCCGTTTGGATCTACATCCTACGTTTACGCAACCAGCGCCAGCCACGGCATCGGAGATAAACGAGGTTTTCACCTCTACTTCAAGGTAGAGGATATCAGTATTGTCAGACAGGCAATGGACAATCTTTTCAAGAGGGCTTTCAATTCAGGTTTTGGCAGATGTCGAGTGACTGATGCAGGGAGGGTGTTAGAACGCACTTTTTTTGATAATGCCGTCTATCTACAAACCGGGCTTGATTTCATTGCTGGTCCCATTTGCGTTGATTTTGTGGCACCTCCAAGAGATATCCGGGTAGTGCAGAAGGATAATACGACGCTTGATCTGGCACCTTTGTTGGCTTATGTGGATGCAACTTCAGCAATTAATACTGAACGGTGGAAAGTCAGACCCGAAAGGAAAGAAAAAATCGCCAAAGCTGCCGCAAAAAGAGAGATGACTATTTCCGAATATAAGGCATTTATAGTTGGCGGTGATCTACATCCAGGGACAAAATTGTTTCTGGAAGATGGATCAGAAACAGATGTTGCTGATATCTTAAAGAAATCCATCGAGGCATACTTTAATGGCGAGGTCTTGGAAGATATTCCCATTCAGCATCCTGTTGAGGGAGGCTTGGAAGAGAAGACCAAACTCTATTTCAACATGGCAACGGGAGTCCCTCGAATTCACACCTATGCCCATGGTGGTCAGGTCTGGAACCTACGGCATACCGAGGAGAGTTTCGCCTTGCTCACAGGAGGCACCCGTTATCAGCGAAACAGTCTGAGGGTCGCTCATAACCTTTCCCAGCAGTCTACAGATAATCGTCTCCCTCTTCATGGCAAAACAGATGAAGTTTTCGAGATGATGAAACACACCTTTGAGGAGATATATAAAGAAAGGCGGATTTTGGATCTTCAATGGAAAGAGCAGATCAGTCTGTATCTCCATATGATCCTTGGTGGACATCGTGGCCGCTATTCTATTGAATTGGGTATGGGGTCCGCTAAGTCTCAGGTGATTCTGCATGTAATTCTTTATCTCTACAGAGAGGGCTACCAGATTCCACTTGCTGTCGCCTTTGAAAAGATCAAAGAAATTGAATATAATTACAAAGAGTTGATCGGAATAATGTCTGAGGTCTGGAGGTCAAAATCCAAGGATGGGAAAGTCCTACAGCATCCTGAGGAGTATTTGAAGCGCAGGCATTCACAGGCGCGAACCTCAATGGAAGATAATCGGGGCATTCTGGATATCTTCCA
>JANOIV010000196.1:0-4522 GCA_031407875.1 Desulfobulbaceae bacterium
CCTCAATGGAAGATATCCAGAATGCCCCGATTATCTTCCACACTCACCATGCCGTGAGAAAGGAGGATTTTGTCGATTCCTTTTTCTCTTATAAGGGCGAAAGACGTCACCTCTTCATTTATGACGAAGCCTTGCCTACAGGTTTGGAACTCAGTGTGAAGGTGGATCAGGCGATTGATCATCTCAATCATGTTATTTCTAGATGTGAAACTAGTGATTTACATGGGGCACCTTTTAAATGGTTGACTGAGCTAAAAGGGAAGCTTGTAAATGCCCAACGCCGTCTGAATGACAATTCGGAGATACAGGTTGTCGAAATTGATATAACCCAATTGCCAGAGCGCTTTATCAGAACAGGGTACAATGTGGCCGATGAGGCTGTAGCAAGTTTTATCGTGACCTTGTTTCAGATCGGGGCCTCTGAAGCCCAACAGTTACAAGTCTCCAGAGAGAAAAATGGTAATGCCTTTATGGGATTCAAGGCCAATCAGACGGCAGAAATCGACCGACTAATTAATACAGATGCTTCACGGACTATCCGCAAAGTGCATGAATATTCTTCAGCCCCTATCGAGAAATACACTATTCCCGAATGGTGCGGAGATGAACGAGGAAGTATAACAGTTGTTCCTTTCCGGTATACTGGCAGCAGGACTGTCATGCAAGATCATGCTTGGCATCTGACGATAATCAACGTATGGCAGGACCAAATACAGTCAAATAAATTGCTGATCTGTACCAGTAAGGGATTTCCCCACATTGAGCAAGGGTGCCCTCAAGGCGTGCTTCGGGGTATACCACGAGGCCTGAAGCATTCCAATGTCTCTTTTACGACATGGGGACAGCACAAGCAGACCAATGAATTTCGAGATTGTGACGGGATAGTTGCCCTCCATTACTTCCGTAAGCCTTATTTTGCTTACAAGAATTCCATCCATGCCGAGCAAGGCCATTTCAGCTCATTATCAAGTGAGGCAGTAAGAGACGTAGAATATGGCTATATCGTCGAAGCCTTACAGCAGTTGTTCGGTAGGGGGACTAAGAGGGTTGGTAAAAAATGTGATTGCTTGTTATTTGCTTCTACCATCGGTGAAATTGAAGAGGTAATAGGGAGACTTTCGTTGGCCTTTCCTCAAGATGATATAAGGATATTTGATAGGCCTGAATGGCTGTCGAGGTTTGAGCAGTCAATGGTTCTCCCTCGAACACACACAGGTGGATCTGAACAGGTTTGGAAAACACCGAAAGAGAGCCAGTGGGCGAAGGAGTTTAGAAGGGCAGCTGATAGAAAAGGTTATGATTTTAATGAAGAAGCAGTCCTCAAATATGTGACTGATAAACGAATCGATAATTCTGTTACCCCAATTAAGTGGATGAAAGCGAATCCGATATGTCAGATTGCTTAAAAATTTACACCACTCATCATTCTAGATATGATGCCCAGTAGTGGAAGTTTTTTCATAAGTGCAAATCGGCAATTGAGGTTGATGGACATAGGCGTGCTCATTGAGCAGGAGCCAACATAGCCCACTCCATCGCAAAGGTTACCTAACCAATTATATGGTCTATATAGTTGTCAGGAATCTGATTGAAGCCTGAATCAGTGTCCAGATGATTTTATTTTCATCATGTCATTTTGGCGATTGACTCTCATCTTGAGCACCAATCAGGACCCTGAGCGCTTATAAGATGATAAACATTGCAATATCAGTTTATTATGCATCTGTCATGGAAGCGCTATCTTGAGGATGTGTTGCCAAATTTTGACATACGGGAATTTTTGTGAGAGAACACCCCTGTTGTTGAACGGGAGGGGTTGAAGGCTATTCCATGGTGGTGGCATCCAGTCAGAAAAGACCCACACCCCTCCTTCATGTTAGGAGATACTGAAGAGTGCCATCGGAACTATAAGGGGTAGTGCCAAATATCTGAAGCCTATGCACAACTATCAGGAACAAAGGGATGATCAACATGGACTACGAAAACTCAAAAGCAGATGGAGAAATAAAATGAAATCAAATGTATCTGTTACAAACTATATGTGGGCGGAGAATGCTGCAGACATCACATCTTTGGATTTCATAGTATATAAAAAAGGATTATTTGGAGGAGTTAAAGAAGACAGAAGTTTTAATGGATGGGCCTTAGTTTGTGGGCATCTCAATACTGGAGAAATAGACACAGATAGGGTTACCCTTCAAGATGGTAATTGTTATACGCAACCATTAATACCACAATTGGCTTATGCTGTATTTTTAGCTGGGGCTGATACATTAAAAAGATGCGATGAAGCGGGAAAGGCTGAATTATTACGAAAAGGTGCAGTTGATTTCTTCAAGAAACATATTCTTAGATAAAATATGTGGTGTATGTGAAAATAGTACCAAGAAAATTGGCCTGCTGTTAAAGAGGCCGAACATCTTCTGTGCATCTACTGGAGTTAAATCAACGCAGGATTGATATGAGGGAATGGCAGCAGGAGTAAGGCTTGTAGGTCAAAAGCAAGCTAGGGAACCTCAGATTTCGAAGTCCGGTGCTCTATCCAGCTGAGCTACGGGTGCGCTGTGAGTGTTTCTCGATACCATGTCTGCCGGGCAAGGTCAAAGATTAAGCCTCCTGCCGGCTGTGAAACTCGTGAAAAAGCCGAGCGGTTTCAGTTGCTGCCTGAGGTGCCACCCACTTTGGCCTCGATCCCTTTTTTCAGGACTTGTCGGTTATAGACATCCAGGGCGTCGCGGCGTTTGAGCATGCCGACCACCCACCTGTCATCCAGGCTTTCGACCACCGGAATCTCTTCGATGCCCTTGACATCAAAGAGCTGCATGGCGGTATAGAGAGAATCATCCGGGGTGAGCATGAGCACGTCCCGGTTGCAGATCCCTCCCACTTTATAGGCAATGCGTTCCTTTTCGTCCCGGTGCAGGATATTCTTCACGTCCTGTAGGGAGACGATGCCGGTCATACGCCCCGAATCATCGACTACCGGGAAATAAAAGCCACCTCTCCCCATGCTGAAGATGTCGAGAAGCTGTTTGATATTGGCCTCTTCGCTGATGAAATCGACATCGTCGGTAATGGCGGCGCCGACTTTCAGGGATTTCATGATTGCCACTTCACGGCCCTCATGGATGTCGATACCTTCACGAGTGAAATCAACGGTATCGATGGAATCTTCGCAGAATTTATTGGCCACTACGGTGCCGATGATCGAGGTGAGCATAATCGGGATGATGATCTGGTAGTTGCCGGTCATCTCAAAGAGCAGAAAGATGGCGGTCATCGGGGCGTGGGTTGAGGCGGCGAGAAAGGCGCCGATACCGACGGTGGCATAAGCCCCGGAGCCGGCGGTCAGTCCCGGCAGGAGCTTATGGACCACAGAGCCGAAGGTGCCGCCGAGCATAGCCCCGATAAAGAGAGACGGGGCAAAGACCCCGCCCGCGCCGCCCGAACCCAGGGTGATCGAGGTGGCAATGATCTTGAAAAAGATCAGGGCAAACATCGTGAAAGCAATCCCGTTGCCATTCAGAACCTCCTTCATGTAGCTGTAACCGTCACCCATGACCTGGGGGAAGAACATGGCGAGAAGACCGATGCAGAGGGCGCCGGTGAGGGGTTTGAGCTGGGGATGGATCGGCAGGTCCCGGTACTTATCACGAACGAGGTAGAAGGTCTTGATGTAGAGGACTGCGGCAAGCCCGATGAGCACAGCCATCAGGCCATAGAGTGGAATTTCCACGAGCCGGTTGACCACGGTGTATTGGGGAATCTGGAAGGCACTGGCCATGCCGTAGTAACTGCGGGTGACGACGGTGGACATGGCCGAGGCGATGACCAGGGCGGCAAAGGAGGAGATCTCGTAGGTGCCGAGCAAAACAATCTCGGCAGCGAAGAAGACCCCGGCAATAGGGGCGTTGAACATGCCGGCGATGCCGCCGGCGCAACCCGCGGCGATGTAGACCTTCATCCTGTTGCCGGAGACCCGGGAAAACTGACCGACCTGCGAGCCCATGGCGCCGCCGACCTGGGCGATAGGTCCCTCGACCCCGGCGGAGTTGCCGGTGCCGATGGTCAGGGCCGTGGCGATGATTTTGAGCACAATGGTCCGGGCCCGGATGATGCCGCCTTCCAGGTTGACCTTGCGTAAGAATTTGGTGAAGCCATAGCCGTTGATCTCACCGGGAAAGAGCAGAGAGAGGGGGATGAGCAGGATTGCCCCGGTCAGAGGGATGAGGGGCAGGAGGAGAAGATGCCAGCCGCCCCGGTCGATGCCGAGCAGTCTGCTGCCGCCCTCAAAGATGTAGAGGTGCACCAGATCGACGAAGCTGCGGAACAGGATATTCAAAAGACCGGCTGCCAGGCCGATGAAGGTGGCGATGAGTACCATCCGGGTATTTTCTCCCGGTAGGAATTTCCGCAGATTTTTTCTCATTGTTTGCGTGGGGTGGTGCAGCCGATGGCCGCCGCCTGTCGGAGAAAATAATCATCGGTCATGCCGGCAATGAAATCACGGACCATGGCCTCG
>JANOIV010000217.1:0-6510 GCA_031407875.1 Desulfobulbaceae bacterium
CTTTATCAGACTGCTGGATACACACTGACCCGTTTTTTGTCTTTGCCGAAATCTTCAAACTTGACAACACCATCAACCGTGGCAAATAATGTGTAGTCACGACCACAACCCACATTTGTTCCCGGATGAATTTTTGTACCAAGCTGCCGTACTAGGATACTTCCGGCCTTGACTTCCTGACCGCCGAATCTCTTGACTCCGCGTCTCTGACCTCCGCTGTCACGTCCGTTTCTTGAACTGCCACCCGCTTTCTTATGTGCCATTATCTACTCCTTCAACCAGGCGTCACGAAAAATTGCCCGGTATCTTCATCGTTTATATGTAGTAGAACTAGAACTATGCCGAAATTTCTTCGATCTTCAGCGCAGTGTACGACTGACGGTGACCTTTTCGCAGCCTGTATCCTTTGCGTTTCTTTTTCTTGAAGACAATGACTTTTTTGGCGCGCCCCTGCTCAGCTATCTTTGCTACGACCTTAGCGCTCTCCAAAACAGGCTGTCCGATCTTTACATCTTCCCCATCGACAACCATAAGTACATCACTCAAGTCGATGGTATCACCAACATTTCCCTCAAGTTTTTCAACGCGTAGCTGATCACCGCAGGCAACCTGATACTGTTTTCCGCCAGTTCGAACTATTGCATACATTATAAAAACCTCTTTAGATAAAATCTTTTCAAACTCAGCAAACGACTGAAATAGCATTTCAAAATTGAGGATCTAACCCTTTTTTCGAGCAATTGTCAATGCTTTTCAATGACAATTGCTTCAATATACTCCATAGGTCCAAGATCAGGTCTCCTCGGGTATGGATCGGTCACTCCGATTCCGATTTATCAGTCAGCCGCAGCAAAGAATGTATCAGACTGAATGCTCAAGACGGGCTTTTTCTTTTTCCTGACGGATAGCGCATGCCCTGGCTAAAGCATTTTTTTTACCATGTTTGGTAATTGATACAGAGGTCTTTCCCTGTTTGCCCTGATGAGTCACCCAGCTGACCTCAAACCTGTTCAGTTTTTTATTCTCTCTGACTCCGACTACACCGGTTCCAGAATTGCTCACGGTGACCATGTGTTTGTTTGTTCTGACTTTGCCCAATTTCTTTTCGGTTTTATCCCTCCAGGAGATGGCGGAAAGAAGGCTTGAATAACGTCCGCCACATTTCCTGTCGGAAAAAAACTTGGAATGGGTTTTCCCGACAAACCGTACACGCACATACCAACCGTGAGTTCTCTTGGACTCTTGGTCTATCCTTGCGATGTCTTTGTGTTTTTCTAAAAGAAACTTTTGCTTTTTTTCGTCTTCCATGAAGATCCTCTTTACTTTGGTTACTCTACTGAAACTGCAGACACTGCATAAGTGATGACAAGTGTGTAAGAAAAAAGTATGTTCCACTTATTATTATACAAAGGCTTTTTTTTGTCAACTATCTACCACAACGTCATACCACAACGTCATACCTACACGCAGAGCTACTTAGTTGGTCAGGTGATTCCTGTCAACTATTTTTTCCTCGGCAGCAGCCACCTCTAGCTCGATTAATATCGACATATCTGGTGTATGTTCCTAATTATCATCATTTTTTATGAATTTTTCTTATTAATTTTCATGTCACACACCAATGATTTTTTTGCAGAACTGCTCCACACCATCAAGGAACTCCTCGGTGAAAAGGGCTGCCCATGGGACAAACGCCAAACCAACGACTCACTCCGGAAACACCTGATCTCCGAAATGGATGAACTCATCCAGGCCATCAACAAAGGTGATCACGAAAATATGTGCGAAGAACTCGGCGATCTGCTCTATCTCATCCTCATGCTCTCCGAGATCAATGACAGGGCCGGCCTCTTCACCCTTGACACAGTCTTACAGGCAGTGAACAGAAAACTCATCCGCCGTCATCCTCATGTGTTTGCTGATGCAGTTGTCACGAGTGACGAAGAACTCAGGGCGCAATGGCTTGCCATAAAGGCTCAGGAGAAATCTGAAAAATTAAATTGACTCTTTGCCGTCATCTCTGTAATATCATCTCTTTTTATTGACAGATAATTGCCACAGACTTCTTTGTCAAAGTGGCATTTAAATGTCAAACTAGAGGTCCTTTTTTTCAAAGGCCAACACCCTCTTCGCCCCTTATAGTTTCAATACGACAAACAGGGGCCGAAAATCGGGCATTATGCCCATTATACTCATGAGTCCACGAGGAGGAACACATGCGCAGGTACGAAACAACCTTTATTCTTCGCCCTAGTCAGAGCGAAGATGAGATTACCACCATCATTGAGAACACCAAAAAAATCATCCTGGATGAGAAAGGTTCAATCATCAGCCTCAGCCGTTGGGGCATCAAGAAACTTGCCTACACCATCAAAAAAGAAATTCAGGGACAGTATGTTTTTTGTGACTACGCCGGTACTCCTGCCGCCGTTGCAGAAATCGAGCGTAAATTTAGAATTGATGATGCTGTTCTCAAATATCTGACGATAAAAACGACTGACACGATATCAGAAGAGGAAATCCAGAATGCCATCACCGAGGCGGCAACGAAATCTGCAGATAGCAAGGAAAACTCGGATGATGATGAAAATGGCTTTGTCGACGAGGGCAGCCTCGAAGAGAGAGATCCTGTAGAAGAAGAATAAACGCCATAGGGCGCTCATATAATACCGGGAGAATGAAACAATGGCACCACGACCCCAGAAAAAATTGTTTTCCAGAAAAAAAGTCTGCCGCTTCTGTGCAGACAAAGAAGCAATTATTGATTATAAAGATATAAAAACATTACGTAATTTTGTTAGTGAGAGAGGCAAAATTATTCCAAGGCGGATAGTCGGAACATGTGCGACTCATCAACGTCAACTGTGTGAGGCTATCAAACAAGCTCGGCATATCGCCCTCCTGCCATATTCCGGTGCAGCTCAGGGTTGATTCAATAAGAGGAGACAGGGTGACAAATCAGGTGAATGAAGGACCTGAGTTGGGTAAAATATTTCAGAATATCCTGCTTTTTGCCCTTGTTGCGCTGTTGCCTGGAATAGAGAGGTCTATTTTCGGATGGCTGCATGGGGCTTTACCCCTGCTCACTTTCTTTTATCTATGCAGGTACGGCCTGCATGTTGGAAATCGACTCGTTCTTTCCGGGAGTGCCCTCGCATTAACAGGCAGCCTGTTTTTTCAGGCGTTTGCATCAATGCTTATCTCGCTCTCATTGATACCAACGGGATATGTCCTGGCGCGTGCTGCCATCCGCCGCGACACACCTGCTTATGCAGGACTGAAAGGAGTTGTTACCCTGGGAAGTTGCTGGCTCGGGCTCATTGGCCTCTTCACCCTCACCCTTGCGACAGCCCCCTATGCAGTTTTTTTGAGTTCTATTGATCAGGGTATTACAGAGGCCATAGAGTATTATCGGCAGAGTGATTCTGTCTCCTCTGAGGCCCTCATTGTGCTCGAAACAACCTTTTATCAGATGAAAATTATCCTTCCTCTGATTATGCCTGCCATCCTGACCGGGCTCGTTCTCATTACAGTCTGGTTTTCGATGGCGGTTGGCAATAAGATTCTGTATCAGGTTAGCGGCCAGTCACCCTGGCCCAGGTATCGAACATGGCAGCTTCCAGGACGACTTATTTGGGTAGTAATCGCAGGAGCAGTATTTACACTGCTGCCCCTCAATTCAATGAGAATTTTCGGGATAAACCTTTTGATACCTATAAGCATCATCTATTGTTTTCAAGGTTTGGCAATTTTTTCATTCTTTGTGCATAAATGGAATGTGCCTATTCTTTTACGCTCATTTCTTTATGTCATGATTGTTTTTCAATCCTTAGGAACAATACTCCTGCTCGGCGCCGGTCTCGCCGATGTATGGCTTGATCTGAGAAAACTCAAGGAACCGGCTAATCCGAAAACCACAGATAACTGAAACAATCAAGGCTTTCTACAGGTACTCTTTCCTGTAGGCTTGAATGATGAGAGTAACACTACAAGGAGTCTAAAAATGGAACTCATACTCAAAGAAACCATCAGCACCCTTGGTCAGGAAGGTGATGTAGTCACCGTGAGACCAGGATATGGCCGTAACTATCTCTTGCCACAGAGAAAAGCAGTATTGGCCAACAGCGAGAACCGAACCATGCTGGCCCAAAACAAAGCAGCTATTGAAGCCCGGCGTCAAAATGAACGCATGCAGGCAGAGCTGCTCTCAAAGAAGATATCCGGTATCGAAATCGTAATCGAGCAGTTGGCGGGTGATGATGGTAGGCTTTTCGGTTCTGTGACCAGTGCCGATATATGTAGTAAATTTGCCGAGCACAGCATCGAAATCGATAAAAAACAGATCCTTCTTCCCGACCCGATCAAGACCTTGGGAGCAACCACTGTGCAAGTCAAGGTTGGTTTCCAAATGACAACAGATATCACGGTGAAAGTGATACCGACTACAACCTGAAACTGATTGACATTTCCGGGTCCAAGTCACTACTAATCGCTCGTATTGTCATAAGCAAAAGAGCGTTCGGCCTGGGATCGAGGTGTCGTCGTTAAAAAACTCTGGCCAAAACATGACACACCATAAAGGCACTTGCCTTCATGGTGTGTTTTTGTTTACACTGAACCCGGAAATTCTCCATCCCCAGTCCCTCACTTATCTTCTTGCCGGATATGAACGAATACGCCCATTTTGTCAACCAGCCCTCAATAGGAACCGCGATGCGTATTCCCCCGCAGAATCTGGAGGCAGAGCAGGCTGTTCTCGGCTCCATACTCCTCAAAGACAAATCGTTCAGTGTTGTCCTCGAGCTCATCACTCCCTCGGATTTCTATAAGGACGGCCACCGGATTATTTTCGAGGCCATGATTGACCTTTTTGATAAAAGTGAGCCGCAGGACCTTCTGACCATCTCAAATCTATTAAAGGATCAGAATAAGCTTGAGGAAGTCGGAGGAATTGCCTATCTCTCCAACCTTACATCCATCGTGCCGGTGACGGCCAATATTGCCAGTTATGCAAAAATCATCCGCCAGAAATCGATTTTACGAAGACTGATCAACGTCAACACCGATATTGCCACACGCTGTTATGAAGAACAGGGTGATATCGACATCCTGGTCGATGAAGCCGAGCAGGCCATTTTTGATATAGCCGGTTCAAAGAGCAGCCAGAACTTTGTTTCTATCAAGCAAATTGTCCCCAAGGCCTTTGCGACGGTTGAAAACCTCTTCAAACGAAAAGAACTGATCACTGGCGTGCCGACCGGATATTACGAGATCGACAGGATGACCGCAGGTTTGCAGTCGTCGGACCTCATCATCATAGCGGCCAGACCATCCATGGGTAAAACCGCCTTTGCCATGAATATTGCCCAACATGCCGCCATGATTGAAAAGGTCGGAGTAGGCATATTCAGTCTGGAAATGTCCAAAGAACAACTGGTCATGAGGCTTCTCAGTTCCGTCGCCAAAATCGATTCTCAGCGCATCCGTACCGGCAAACTCCAGAACGATGACTGGCCAAAGCTTACCCGGGCTGTGGGAATGCTGACGGATGCCCCCATCTATATCGATGACACGCCCGCCATCTCCGTGCTTGAGATGCGGGCCAAGGTCCGCCGCCTTGCCTCACAATATGACATAGGCCTGATCATTGTCGACTATCTGCAACTCATGCAGGGCCGCAGCAACACCGAAAACAGGACGCAGGAGATCAGTGATATCTCCAGGTCCCTCAAGGCACTTGCCAAGGAACACCATATTCCAGTGGTGGCCCTTTCCCAGCTCAACCGCAGCCTGGAGAGCAGAACCGACAAGCGGCCCATGATGGCGGACCTGCGTGAATCAGGGGCCATCGAACAGGATGCCGATGTCATTTGTTTCATCTACAGGGATGAAGTCTACAACAAGACCGAAGACAATCCAAACCGAGGTACGGCTGAAATCATCATCGGCAAGCAGAGGAATGGCCCTACCGGCGCTGTTAAATTGACATTTCTTAAAGAATTCACTATGTTTGAAAACATGAGTCAGTATAGCGGACTTGAAGGACAGCTCTAGCAGCAGTTCTTTTTTCTGCCACATTTAACAGTCGATCTTGAGCTGATCAGGTAGTGCCCATCCAGAAACGAGATATTTTGATATCTAAATCAAAGACGCTCGATGAATATAACCGCAGGCATATAATTGATATTCCAAGGATTAAATTCTGAGAGCAACGAAGAGCTAGGTCGAAATAGCCGTTTTGGGATGGCCACCAAGTAACATTTCAAGGCCAATACATAGAGGCTAACAGTATGACCAGCAGTCAGGGCAGCAGTAACAGATATGATTTCAAATCCATAGAGACAAAATGGCAAAAAATCTGGTCCGAAAATAGAACATATCGCACTGTAGAGGATGCTCCTGGTGAAAAATACTATGTCCTGGAGATGTTTCCCTATCCCTCCGGACGTATCCACATGGGACATGTCCGCAATTACTCTATTGGCGATGTCGTTGCCAGATATAAACGAC
>JANOIV010000145.1:0-2777 GCA_031407875.1 Desulfobulbaceae bacterium
GAAGTCAGTGAATTTGGCCAAACCTTTTGTAGACAGCACTCGGGTAATGGCAGCAGTCAAAGTAGTCTTGCCATGATCAATATGACCTACTGTTCCAACATTGACATGCGGTTTTGTCCTGTTAAATTTTTCCTTTGACATAAATATTCCTCAGTATGTTTGGGCTTATATTCCTCTAATTTTATTTATTATTACTTCTGCTTTTGCTCCAGGAACCACATCATATTCCAAAAACTGCATGGTAAAATTCGCCCGCCCCTGAGTTTCAGAACGTAAGCCAGTCGAATAACCAAACATCTCAGAGAGTGGTACATGCGCCTTGACCGTCTGAAGATGACCAGTAGTTTCAACTCCAACTATCTTCGCCCTCTTGGAGTTCAAGTCCGATATAACCTCACCGAGATAATTATCTGGAGTTACCACCTCAAGAGCCATCAGCGGCTCAAGCAGTACTGGTTTGGCTTCTACAGTTGCCCTTCGCATAGCCATTGAGGCGCAAATTCCAAAGGCCATTTCCGTCGAATCATCCTGATGGTACGAACCACCCACGAGAGTCACCTTGATATCAGTCAAAGGGTAACCCAAAAGAGGCCCTGCATCTAAGCTGTCTTCAATACCCATTTTAACAGCCGCAAGAAACATCTCCGGTATCTGTTCTTTATCAACCTTAGTGATAAACTCAAAACCTTCACCGCGCCCGATCGGCTCAACCTCAATAATTACGTGACCGTATTGTCCTTTGGCTCCAGTGAGTTGGTCAAATTTGCCTTCCCCCTGACCGACGGCAGTCAGTGTTTCTTTATACGCTACCTGTGGTTTGCCGACATTTGCTCCAACTTTGAAATCATTGAGCAATCGATCAACAATAATTTCCAAATGCAGCTCCCCCATTCCCGCGATTATGGTCTGCCCAGTATCACCATTCACCGAGACTGTGAATGACGGATCTTCAATCGCAATTTTCTGTAGGGTTTCGGCGAGTTTTTTTTCATCAGCCTTGCTCTTTGGCTCGATGGCAATTCCAATTACCGGTTCAGGGAAGTCCATGCTTTCCAGAACGATATAATCATCCTTGTCACACAGCGTATCACCCGTAGTTGTGAACTTGAGCCCAACAATGGCCCCAATGTCGCCTGCTGCAAGCTCTGACACCTCTTCACGTTTATTGGCATGAAGTTTAAGTATCTTGGTAACTTTCTCTTGCTTACCTTTTACCGGGTTGAATACCTTGTCACCTAGTATAAGTCTGCCTGAATAGATTCTGACGAAGGCAAGGTTTTCAACAAAAGCATCGCTCATCAGCTTGAAAACAAGACCGGCGAACTTCTCATTCGGATCGGCCTCTCTTCGTACAAGCTCACCCTCGCGATTCATGCCCTCAACGTCTGGCACATCAAGAGGAGAAGGCAGATAGCGGATAACACTATCGAGCAAAGGTTGCACACCTTTATTCTTAAAAGCGCTCCCACACAATACCGGTACAATATTTAAGGCCAGTGTCGCTTTTCTGAGAGCGCTGTATATCTCAGTCTTTGATACCAACGTATCATTTAAGTATTTTTCCATGACACCCTCATCGAAGTCGGCCAACTTCTCGATGAGTGCCATACGTGCGGCCGTGAATTCAGTATTGTATGAGGCGGGAATCTCTGTCTCGATGATATCTTGCCCAAGAGACAGCTCGGTAAATACCAGCATTTTCTCTTCTATAAGGTCGATTACACCTTCAAACTTTGCTTCAATTCCTACAGGTATCTGCACAGGTAGGGGATTTGCTCCCAGCCTTTTCTCTATCATTTCTACGCAATGTTTGAAATCTGCGCCTATACGGTCCATCTTGTTGATGAAGGCGATCCGCGGAATGGCATATTTATCTGCCTGTCGCCAAACTGTCTCCGACTGAGGCTCCACACCTCCGACCGCACAAAAGACCGCAACCACACCATCCAGAACCCTCAGACACCTTTCCACCTCAATAGTGAAATCAACGTGTCCTGGCGTGTCAATAATATTGATTTTTTTATTTTTCCAGAAGCAGGTCGTTGCTGCAGAGGTTATGGTGATCCCCCTTTCCTGCTCCTGTTCCATCCAGTCCATGACGGCCGTACCCTCATGAACCTCACCAATCTTGTACGATTTTCCTGTGTAATAAAGTATTCGCTCTGTCGTCGTTGTCTTTCCTGCGTCAATATGGGCCATTATGCCAATATTGCGCATGTCCGCCAAATCTTCTCTCCGGGCCACCATCAACGTTCCTCAAAAGTATCTTGTATGCCGCTGACGCCAACCTCATCGAGCTACACAGTTTCGCGTGCCTACCAGCGATAGTGAGCAAAAGCCTTGTTGGCCTCGGCCATACGATGCGTATCATCGCGCTTTTTCACTGAGGCTCCGCGGTTATTGTAGGCATCCATTAGCTCCGCAGCCAGTTTTTCTGACATCGACTTTCCGGACCTGGACTTAGAGTAAGTAATTATCCAGCGAATAGCCAGAGCGTTCCGTCGGGTCTGCCGAACTTCCATTGGAACCTGATAAGTTGCACCACCGACACGACGTGATTTTACCTCAACCTTGGGGCGAACCTTTTCCATTGCCTCTTCGAAGACGGTCAGTGCGTCAGTTTCCTGAATTCTGGAAGTGACGATATCCATTGCATCATAGAATATGCGCTGGGCCACACTTTTCTTCCCCCGCTCCATCAAGCCGTTGGTAAACTTACTTACCAAGACACTACCAAAACGCTCATCCGCGTCTATCGATCGTTTTTCTATAGTTTT
>JANOIV010000151.1:0-3362 GCA_031407875.1 Desulfobulbaceae bacterium
TTCTCAGAATATGGCGGGATGGCATAGGCGATTTTTTCGAAAATCTTACTCTGATAACGGGTGGGTGTCTGGATAATACCCTGATGATTGATGAGAAAGGCATCACCGCGGCTGCTCAATTCCAGAGAGGAGAGATGTTCGTTGAAGAGTATGGTATCGAGCGCGGTGCGCAGGATATATAAGGATCCATCCGCCAGATTGTGTCTGACGGCGATGACCAGATGCGGCACCTTGCGAAAACCCAAGAATACATCGCTGATGTAAAAGCCCTTTTCCTGTACCTCCTTGAACCATTGCTGGTCACTATAGTCCTTGCCTTTAAGTGGATAGGGGCCGACATAGGTGGTCTGCAGGCCATTCTTATCAATCACTCCCAAGTCGACAAAGCCGCCGAAACTGTCCCGGAGATTTTTCAGCAGGGCGGCCAGTTTCTCGGGATTGTTGAGATCAGCGATTGACTTGTCATGGACGATAAACGACACGGCCGATTTACGCTCACTGAGGAAAAAAGAAATGGCCCGTTTGGCATTGGAGACGACCCGCAGGGTGCGGAGCAGGTTTTCCGACTCGATCGAGTTCTGGGTGACGTTATAGTCAATGGTGGTGATGAGGATGAGCGGCAGCAGCGTTACGGCCGAGGTGAGAAGAATCGCCCAGCGCCAGATGAGGCTGTAGTTGAACATCTGGCGGAAGGGCCCGGTTGTAACGTTCCGGCTTTTGAGAAAGTCCGGTCTAATTTGCTCAAGGATTGGCATACGCACCTCTTGCCAGGCTCGCGAGGCGGACAATAACCGACGCCAGCATCCGCTGCCGGCGTCTTTTTTCCGCTTATCTGTAACTCTTCAGTTCGTTGGCATTGGCTTCATCGGTATCGAAATCGCCATCGCTATCGAATCCTTGCTGTTTCCTGCATTTTCATCTTGCTTGGAATTATCGCTTGGAATTTTTTCCGAACGCTAGAGCTTTTCCCTTCCGCTGTCTTCTCGTTGCAGTGGGCGATTTCGATATCGATCCCGATTTCGATTATTCGTCGAAAAGGGGGGCTGAATAGCTCCGCTTATCTGTTTGTCGCTTTCTTGCCCTGCACCTTCTCGTTGGCCTTCATCAAGGTCTGGCTCAGCAGCTGGATGTCGACCGGTTTCTGCAGGAAGGCGAAGGCCCCCAGTGCCATACAGACATCCTTATCCTTTTCGGTGCCGTGCCCGGTGAGGACGATGACCTCGATATCCGGGTTGGTCGATTTAACCTGGCGCAGGACCTCGATGCCATCGATCCCCGGCATCTTAAGGTCGAGAATCATCACCTCCGGCTCCTCTTCCCGGATCATGCTCAGGGCCGATTCACCGTCGTAGGCCACGGTGGAACCCATATCCCGCATGATCAGGCGTTCGGACAGGGTCTGGACGAAATCGCGCTCATCATCGACCAGAAGTACCTTCGACGGTACCTCGAAGTCATATTTACGGTAGATGTCCGGTTGATAAAAGCCCTCGCCGATCTGGGTAGTGACGGTCTTGACGCCGGGAATTTTCTCGACGATGGATTTCAGGTCCTCTTCCAAGCGGGAGAGCATCAGCACGTTTTTATTGATGGTCAGGGTGATTGCACCCTTTTTCGCGTCCACACTGACATTGTGCCCTTCCTGGGCCAGCTTGACATCGACCTGGGCGGCCAGCAGGAAATCGTCAAGGGCAACCTGTGAGTGGGCCGTTCTGGCGACCACATCGCTGTCGGCCTTTTCCAGGATGAGCGAGGTGGCGCCTGCCACAGCGGTCTTGTCCATCGGGATGACGATGTCATAGAGACCGGCCGCCCAGGGATCTTCACCGAGGTTGAGCATCTTCACCCAGGCCGCCAGGTCTTCATCCTGCTGCCGGATGTGCTGCAGGGCGCCTTTCTCGGCGATACCTTCCCGCTGCATGGCCTCTTTAATTCTGAATTTGATCTCACCGACAAGACAGACCCTCAGCACATGGTTGATCTTTTCCGGGATAAGAAAACTTACCGGGCCGGTGATGAGCAGCCCGTCGTCAGAGAGGATGTTGGCCAGGGCCAGTCGCAGATGGGCGATCGAACGTTCCTTTTCGTGGGTGAAACGATTAAAGACCGAGGTTTTGGCGGAAAATGCCGCCATGATCTTTGCCTCAGTCATTCCTGAGGTCTGCCCGGCTTGGCCGATAATGGCCTTAATATCGACCAGTCTGTAGTCACTTTTTGCCGATATTTCCTTAATGACCGCCGCCTTGTTGCTGAAGGCTGCTCCAACTATTGTTATAACAGACATATATTCTCCTTTATCGACTCTACTTTAAGCAATATAGCACACATTGGTAAGTGGGCACTGGCTTTCTTCGGATTTCTTGTGGGCGGTCTCATGCACCGCACAGATCGCCTTTTCCATGGTGGTATAGATATGATCCCGACCGATTTTCTCGATCAGATGGGTCCTCTCGAGTACGGCCATGACGGTCTCGTTGACCCCGCAGAAGGAGATGTCCAGGCCCGCACTTCTGATGTTTCCCACCACCAATGATAGCACTTCCTCGCCGGAGGCATCAATGTCATTCATGCCGTTGGCGACAATGACGATGTGTTTGAGGTCCTTTTTATTCTCCAGTCTGGCGCTGATCTGATCTTCGAGATAACTGGCGTTGGCAAAGAACAGCGGTCCGTCGAAGCGGATCATGTCGATGTACTGACACTCCCGCAGGCCATGGACCACGGAGTTTTGCAGGGATTCGTCTTCATGTCGGGAGAGGGATGTGACAGTGGGGCGCATGCTCTTGTAGAGGAAAACGGCAAGCGAGAGGCCGACGCCGATCATGATGCCCTTGTCGAGATGCGGGGCGAAGGCCAGAGTCGCGAGAAAGGAGATGATGGAGATAACCCCGTCGTATTTTTTGGCCTTCCAGGCATGAATGAAACCCGAGGCGTTGATCAGCCCGATAACCGCCATCATGATGACCGCCGCCAATACCGCCTGGGGCAGATGATAGAGCAGGGGGGTGAAAAAGAGCAGGACGAGGGCGACCGTCATGCTGGTGAAGAGGCTCGAGAAGCCGCTGACCGCTCCGGACTGGAGGTTGACCGCCGATCGCGAGAAGGAACCGGAGGCGGGGTAGGCGCTGGTCATCGATCCCAGGATGTTGGCGATACCCTGACCGATCAGTTCCTGGTTCGGGTCGAGCCGCTGGCCGGTCTTGGCAGCCATGGCCTTGGCAATCGAAATGGCCTCCATGAAACCAAGCAGTGAGATAATGATCGCACTTGACAGCAGATGTGAGAAAGCCCGCATATCAAAGGCCGGCATGCTAAAAGACGGCAGACCTTTGGGGATTTCGCCAACCACTGCGCCGCCGCCC
>JANOIV010000153.1:0-18620 GCA_031407875.1 Desulfobulbaceae bacterium
CTTGACCGAATCCTTGACCCGGTCCGAAGCGCGGATTGCCGCAACAAATGCTTCAAACTTGGCAGGATCGACCTCGCCACGCGGTACCCGGCTGTCCATCGTCTCCCATGGACGCCCCGGCCTTTCGTCGGCCAGGCGCATCACATCGTCGCAGAGTACCGGCTGGCAGCTATCGCCAACGCGGATGAAGTAACGACCGTCGGAGGTAGAGGCCACACTTTGGCTGCGTTGCACGAAGAGATCGATATATTCGCCGCCGTTGTCGGTCTTGATGATGCTCGGCAGGACAACAACATTGATGGTCAGTTCGACAATCCGCTTACGGAGAGTGTCCAACAGTTCCGGCTTGATCCTCTGTTCGGCAGGAGGCAGCGCGGCTTTATCTTCAATGCCGATCAACAGCCGTCCTCCCTGAGCATTGGCAAAGGCGACGCAGTCTTTAGCCAGCTCGGGGAAATCGGCAGTTTTGCCGGTTACTATCCGAAGAGATTTGTTGTCGCTTTTTTGGCCTTCGAGGCTCATACTGGTATTTCCCCGCTCATGAGTTTTGGCAGCAGCAGGTCGCGGGCGGTGCGGAGCTTCTGGTTTTGCAAGCGCAGGTTGTGAATTTGTGACATCTGAGGCTCCACAAAATCATTGAAGGCGGCAATCAAAGAATCCGTCGGCACAAGTACTTCCGCTCTCTCAAAATCACCTGCCACCACCGCTGGGTAGGCTGCACCTTTAGCGTGATTTCCCAAATAGCCAACAAACGAATCGGTTATAAGCGCTTGATAAAGGAAAGATGTTGGAAGAGCGCGAGGAGAAATAACAGCAAACCCGGTCGAAGCAATCAAATTATGGGGTGGGTTCCAAATTACGGCATGTGATCGTCTATTGGGACGAACGCAGGACCAGAGGATGTCCCCATGTTTAACGACACGACGCGCCCGGCTTGGAGCGTCATGCAGGTTATATCTGGTTGTTCCGTTAATTTGTCCCGGTGAAACCGAAGCGATGTCAATGTATTCGATTTCTCCGTCAAACGAATTACTCAGGTTTTCACGATTAATGCCTGCCAATTCCCCAAGCTTTTTCCGCTCCCACCCCACTGGCACACCGTTCACGATGCGGGTATGTTCGCATCCGGGGAAACGCAGGCGTACAAACCACTCCTGGAACACCTGCCGCGCCGCATCTTCTAGCAGCGCCATCCGCCGCCGGTTGTTTTCGATCAAGTCGTCGTAGGTGGAGAGGATCGATGCGATTCGTTCTTGGATTACAAGATCAGGAATAGGAATCTGAATCTGCTTTATATCGCGGATAGGCAACTGTGGTTGAGCAACACCGCTTTGTAATGAAGTGGTTTGTCCAACAAAGTCAGGGGAACGTAAAAAGTGGTAAAGGAATGAAGGCGATAAATGTTTTTGATCTGTCCTGAAAATCACCATTCCGGAGTTGATACGAATTTGCTCATACGGAACATTCTTGTCGAAAAATGCGACATTTCCAATAGTACCCCTTGTGGTCATTACCAAATCTTCTCGAGTCAATTTTCCTTTTCGGAGTCGCTGGTCTTTGTCTTCAGATATGAACTGACAGCTTGAAAGGTTGAAACCATCGTGGCGTACGTTTCCTGTATTCAGGAATAGGCAATGACCGAACTCTAAAAAATCAGATTGTTTTGGATATTCTTTTCCTCGATCACCATCTATAATTTCGACTGGAGCAGAAGATATTGGATGTCGCGACCACCTCATACCCCCAACCCCTCAAAATTCTCCTGAATTCGCACTGCCAACCCCACTGCCTCCCGGTTCAGGTCAGCCAACTCCAGATGGATATCCTTCATCGACTGCTCAAAGTCGAAATCCTCATCCACCTCCGCCGGGGCAACCCCCACATACCGGCCAGGGGTAAGGCTCCAGTCGGCCGCCTCGATCGTAGCACGGCCGACTACCTTGCATAAGCCGGGTACTGCAACCATCTCGGCATTGGGAAAGCGCTCCTGCAGCCAGTGAATCTGCCGGTGGATATATGTAGTCTCTTTGAGTTGCTCGACAGCCAGCTTCCGCTCCTCGTCCAGCTGTTTGATCAGCTTGTTGACTGCACGACGGTCGTGGAATTCTGCAGCCTCCTTCTCAACCCCGACCAGCTCTTGTGCCAACTGCCCGGCACGGGCAGAGAGCTTATAGAGCAGGT
The DNA here is from genome assembly GCA_031407875.1 of Desulfobulbaceae bacterium. Taxonomy (GTDB): domain Bacteria; phylum Desulfobacterota; class Desulfobulbia; order Desulfobulbales; family Desulfocapsaceae; genus Desulfoprunum. The sequence continues at coordinate 2,182 of JANOIV010000153.1, forward strand.
CAACCTGTTTCACCAGCCCCCTGACTCGATCCGCCAGCGGTTCAAAAGCCTGTCTGGCTCTATGCTGGGTGACGTTGGTTGCAGGTGGGTTGGCTCCATGCAGTTTCAGGAAGGTTGTCAGGTCCGTCAGCAGACCAGTCCGGTCAGCCTGATATGCTCCGATTGCCTCGGTCAGTTCCGCCAAGGCATCAGCCAGGGGCTGCCGTTGTTCAACTGAGATAACATCCAGATCCTTGACGCTGTCGGCAAAGGCGGAGAATTTTCCCCGCAGGTCGGCAAGTGTCGCCTCGAACGCATCCAACTCGAGAGGGATGGCGGCTATCTCGGCGCAAAGGCGGCCGAAGTATTCCTCAACCAGCCCAAGAAACCTGGCCTGCTCGCCCCGGTAGAGCCAGACGATGGCGGTAAGATTGGCGAGCTGTTCCGGGCTGAAGTCGTAAATTTTGCGGGTGACCTTGCGGTAGATGTTGCGGGCGTCGAGCATCAGCACCTGGTTGCGTCGCTCCTCCGGCTTGCCCTTGTCGAAGTGCCAGAGTTCGCAGGGCACGGTGCGGGTATAGAAAAAATTGGAACGGATGGAGATCATCACGTCCACGTCGCCGGTCTCGACAATCTTCCGGCGGACCTCGGCCTCGCCATGTCCGCCGCTGGACGCCTGGGAGGACATAACGAAGCCGGCCCGGCCTTTGTCGCCCAGGTAGCTGTGGAAATAGGAGATCCACAGGTAATTGCCGTTGCTGACCTTCTTGGCCTTGTTGACCCCCGGCAGCCCGAAGGGAAGGCGACGATCATCCTTGACCCGTTCGGCATCGACCATATCGACGTTGAACGGAGGATTGGCCATGACAAAGTCGCACTGGCCGAAGATCGGATGCACATCTTCGTAGAAGGTGTTGGCCTCGCGGATGTCTCCTTCCAGCCCGTGCACCGCCAGGTTCATTTTGGCCAGGCGGATGGTGGTGCCGGTCTTTTCCTGGCCGTAGAAGGTAACCTTATGGCTGGTATCCAGGCCTTTGTGCTCGATAAAGTGACTGCTCTGCACGAACATGCCGCCGGAGCCGCAGGCGGGGTCAAAGACCACCCCATGATCCGGCTCGATGACGTTGACGATGGTCCGTACCAAAGAGGGCGGGGTGAAGAATTCGCCGTTGTCCTGTGCTCCCTGCATGGCGAATTTCATCAGGAAATATTCATAGATGCGCCCGAAGAGATCGCCGCTGGCGGTTCGTATCACCTCTGAATCGAAGGTACGCAGGATATTTTCCAGCAGTGTGTCGTCAAACTGGGCATATTCCTTGGGAAGCTGGCCTCGGAGAGGTTCGAACTCCTCCTCGATGGCATTCATCGCCTCAACCAGCGAGGCGCCGAGACTGGCGCCGGAGGGGAGCTTGAGCAGATAGTCGTACCGGGCATTCTCCGGTAGCAGCAGGGCGCGACGCTTGATAAAATCACCCTTTACCAGCGGTCGGATGGGCATCTTTCCGGATGCCTGGTCTGCCTTGATATGCGCCAGGGCCTTCTCGTAGCGGTTACTGGCGTGACGGAGAAAGATAACGCCGAGTACCGGCATGCAGTATTCGCTGGAAGTCAGTTTGGAGTTGGCCCGAAGCTGGTCGGCTGCCTCCCAGAGACTGGATTCGATCTGTTCAATATTTTTGAAGGCGTTATGTGACATATATTCGTGTGCAAAGAAAATGAGTGAGTAATGGAATTAATCAGACTGTACATACATGTACTCCATATTCCCGCAATTTCTCTACCATTTTCGATAAAACTCAGCACAATCCAATCTGTTCCATGCCTTGGCAAAGGCGATAGCGGCATCTTTTTCTGTCAGTTCCATTTGCTTCCCTTTAAATGTTACGTGGTTATTACACGAAAAGTCTGGCAACGCCCCCCTTCCTGCCCCTGCAAATATTCACTCCAGAATGAATCAAGAAAATTATTCCTCTCGCTTAAAGGTTTAATCCGGTTCATCCGGCAGATAGCTTTTAGCCGGAGGTTAAAGTATAGTGTGTGGCCTGGAATGAAATATCGCCAATGAAGTCATATTCTCTTTTCAGTCAATAAGGATGATTCTTATATGGACATTGCCCTTCTCCTGTTGCTCGTTCTCCTGAACGGCATTTTTGCCATGTCGGAAATTGCCGTAATATCATCCCGGAAGGCTCGTCTGCAAAAACTGGCAAATGACGGTAATTCCGGCGCCAAATGCGCTCTGAAATTAAAAAACGAACCTTCTCCTTTTCTCTCCACGGTTCAGGTCGGGATAACCATGGTGGGCATTCTCAGTGGCACCATTGGCGAGACTGCACTCGCTGATCCTCTTACGGTGTGGCTTACCCGGTTTTCACCGATTGAGCCTTACGCGAGAGTCATCGCGGTAACGGTAGTGGTTATATCGTTGACCTATTTTTCAGTCGTAGTCGGGGAGTTGGTGCCAAAAAGGCTAGGTCTCAGGGCTCCGGAGAAAATAGCCTCGATGATTGCCCTGCCAATGAAACTGTTGGCACGTGCGGCAAAACCCTTGGTGTGGTTTCTTTCATCATCTTCAAATCTGTTGTTACACATGATTGGCAGCAGCAAAAAAAAAGACTCGCCCGTGACCAATGCTGAAATCAAGTTACTGATGGAGCAGGGTGCCCAAGCAGGCGTATTTCATGAAAGTGAACAAACTTTTGTTGCCAATGTACTGCGTCTTGATGAACAAAGCATAAGGGTGATTATGACACCCCGGCAAGACATCTACCTGCTTGATCTCGATAAACCGGAGGCAGAGATTCGTAGTCGCCTGGCCGAATGTCCCTATAGCCACATTGTTGTCTGTCGCGGTGGCTTAGAGCATATCTTGGGCCTGTTACGGACCGCGGATCTCCTCAAGGCGGCTTTGGCGTGTGAATCGATGAAAATCGAACAATTCCTGCATCCGCCATTGTTTTTATGGGAAGCTGTAACCACCTCGCAACTCATTGAAAATTTTCGCAAAGCTAACCTCCAATGTGCTTTGATTGTTGATGAATATGGCGAATTACAGGGATTAGTCACACTCACTGATATACTTGAATCGATCGTAGGAGAATTACCTTCTTCCAATGATTTTGATGGTAAGGATTTTATCGAGCGGGAAGACGGATCCTGGCTGGTAGACGGAAGTGTGCCCATTGAACGATTGAAATTAAGATTGAAAATCGACGAGAAATTTCCAGGTGAGGAAAAGAACGCCTATCTTACTGTTGGTGGCTTTGTTATTCATCTGCTGGGGCGAATTCCAACCGAAGCAGATCACTTTGAAGAGAAGGGATATCGTTTTGAAGTGGTTGACATGGACAATAATCGCGTAGATAAGATTTTGGTTTCACAACATCTTTCTTGATTAAAGAAGATGGCATACAGCGAGATGTAATTCTCGTTATACGTTCACATTCCCCATTACGCACGGGTCGGCACCTCCTTCGCAGCATGTTCTGAGGTGCTCTGTCGCCCACACTCCCCTCAAAGGGGTTTGACTTTCTCGCCGATTTCTTCCATCATCTCTGATATGGATAAAGATACAGAGAAACCCACTCAGATCATCCTGGTTGTTGACGACAACCCTGTGATCGTCAAGCTCTTGCAAGAACTGCTGATACGTGCCGGCTACCGGGTAATGAAAGTCAGCAGCGGCGAGGAGGCGCTGGAGGCCCTTGTTGAGGTCAAGCCGGACCTTGTCCTCTTAGATGTCGACATGCCGGGCAAATCAGGTTTTGCTGTCTGCCGGGCTATCAAACAGAATCCTCACACCACCGATATTCCCATCCTTTTCGTTACCGCTCGCGCTGGCAGAGAAGATATTATCGAGGGATTTGCCGCAGGCGGTCTGGATTATATCACCAAACCGTTCACCCGGGCGGAACTGCTGGCCCGAGTGCAGACGCACATGACCCTGCGCAAGGCGCAACAGGATTTACAGGCAAGCGTTAGCCGCTACCGCGACTTGTCCATTCTCGACGACCTCACCGGTTTTTACAATACCCGCTACCTCTACCAGACCCTCCAGGAGCAGTTGGAAAAGCAGCGAAATCTGCCTCTTTCGGTGGTTTTTATCGATATTGACAACTTCAAACATGTCGTTGACACCTACGGTCACCTCAACGGCAGCAGCACTATTGCCGAGCTGGCTGAAATCGTCATGCCTCTGTTGCCGACGGGGTGTTACGGCGTCAGCTATGGGGGAGATGAATTCGTCCTGGTCCTGGCCGGTCACGGTTGCCAAGAAGGAGCCCGGATTGCCGAGCAGATCCGCCTGGCAATCGAGCAGGCGAGCTTTCTCTCCTTCTGTGACCTTGCTGTGCGTATCACGGTGAGTTGCGGTGTCGCTACCTTCCCCGATGATGCCCAGACCTTGACCGAACTGCTGGGCAACGCCGACCATGCCTTGTTTGAGACCAAGCGGCGGGGGAAAAATATGGTTGTCAGTTTTTCTGAGATGTTGAAGGTACGGCCTTGTTGAGCCGGGCCTGGCAGGAGAACGGCAGATATTTCCGTCCTCTCCTCGGTGAGAGAGGCGGGCGGCCAGGACGGTTATTGCTTGGCAACTCCTAGAAACTGCAGCAGAAGATAGCTCAGGCTGGCGACAAATCCAGCCGCCGGGATGGTTATAACCCAGGCGACTGCCAGATTGGCAGCAAGTTCCCAACGCACGGCTGACAAACGTTTGGTGGATCCCACGCCAAATATGCAGGCGGTGATTGTATGGGTTGTGGAAATAGGGGCACCGATGAGAGACGCTCCGGTGATAACCAGGGCAGCAGAGGTTTCAGCCGCAAAACCGTGTATCGGTTCGAGCTTGAAAATACGATGGCCCATCGTCTTGATAATTTTCCAGCCGCCAAGGGCTGTGCCAAGCGCCATTGCCAGGGCACAGGAAAGTTTCACCCACAATGGCACGGTTATGGTGTCGATTCTGTGAAAAAGGAAGAGGGCCAGGGTGATCACTCCCATGGTCTTCTGGGCATCGTTTAGGCCATGGCTGGTGGCCATGAATGCCGCCGAGACGATCTGTAATTTTTTGAAGTTTTTGCTGACGGTTCTCCGATTAGCCCGGAAAAAAACAAGCATCAAGGCTACCATTACCATATAGCTCACCGCAAATCCGGCCAGAGGAGAGAGCAGCATGGGCAGGATGATCTTTTTCACAATACTTGCAGTATTGAGACTCGCAAATCCGGCATGGGTGACTGCCGCTCCAATGAGCCCACCGATGAGCGCATGGGAAGATGAGGAAGGGAGGCCGTAATACCAGGTAATCAGGTTCCAGGCTATGGCGCCGATAAGGGCCGCCAGCACCAGAATCTGACTCCCCATGACCACGTCCGTGTTGACTATTCCCTTTCCCAGCGTATTCGCCACTTCACTGCCAAGCAGAGCTCCGACCAGATTCAGTACGGCGGCCATGATTACAGCCGTTCGCGGTGAGAGCACCTTGGTCGAAATCACCGTGGCGATGGCATTGGCGCAGTCATGCGCCCCGTTGGTGAAATCGAAAATCAGGGCGACTATGACGATGACGATGAGAAGTGCGGGGATATCAAGCATTTTTCAGCACCACTTCTTCGATGGCATCTGACAGGTCATCAACCCGCTCAACGACCTGCTCGATGCGATCGTAGACCTGTATCCATTTTATGATATCAACAACACCCTTGAATTCCGTGACTTCGACATCCTGCAACTCGGAGAGGCCGGTGCTGAGCAGCATATCACATTCACCCTTGAGATTTTTTATTTCACGCACGAACGGGCCAACCTCCTGGTTTGCCCGCAGAGCCTTGATCATTTCTCCCGTATAGGCGACCATCCTGTTCACATTGCGGATCATTTTCTTGGCCGGAAAGCGTATATAGGAAATGCCCGAGACCTGGGTCCGGGCGGCAATGTTCTTGAAAAAGTTGATAGAATCTTCCTGGGCCAGGTTGAGCCGGTAGATGTCTTCACGATCAATCGGGGTAATAAAGGTCTGCGAGAGCTGACGGGCAATTTCCCGGCAGAGTTCGTCTCCTTCGACCTCTTTGACATTTATACGTTTGAATGCCTCGTCTACTGTGGTGAAGTCTTCAAAAATCCGTTCGAGATCGGCAGCGACATCTTTGAGGATTTGATTCTGGTGAATAAGCATTTCAAAGAACCTGATCGATTTGGGAAACAGAGTGAATGCCATGAATTTGCTCCTGCCAAGTTATTTCAGCGGCTTTTCAGCCAGTTGTTTTTCTGAACGGCGTGTACCTGTCCTAAGTTCGAGGCGGGCAGGAATTTTTTTTGCAGCGCCTGCGCCGGCACGCCGGTCTTTGTATTTAAATTATAGATGACTTCTTCCTTACGGAAATGGTCCCGAACGAGTTTTCGGAGTGTTACTATTTTGCTTGAGCGTTTTGCGAGGGCCAGCAGATACACCCAGGCCTTGCTGTTACCTGCCGCTGAGTTTTTCTTCCAGCATTTTTATTTTTTTTTCCAGGCTTCTTTTTTGTAGAGAGATTTTATTGATCAGATATGAGTAGCCTATCAAGGCTACTATGGTGATAATGACATTAAACACCAGAACATGAAGAGCATGGCTTCTTTCCCAAAAGAAGAGAACAAATCCAAGTCTCAAAAGGGGCAGTGCTATTGAAAGGCCGTAAGCCAGATAAGGCTTTAATCCCCATGCTGCTAACGCTGTCGGAAGGGCAAAAAGAATCGGAAATTCAATATCCTCTCCGGTCAGCAAATCGAATTGAATGATAAAAAGCGCTATAAGTAAAGAAAAAAATAGCGATTTTTCTTCAATTATATCAACAATATTCTTTGTGGGGCCTGTCATTAAATGTCCTCTTTTAATGGAAATCCTCCAGGTGTCAGTGGCAGACAACAACTGGCAAGTTTTTTTCCGCCTCATGGAACCGGCAGCTATAAGGGAAGGGTTTCAGCAGTTCCTCAATTGGAGTTTTATGGTTCTATACAATTTCCAGCTAACCTAGCTGTTTAGCCCAGTACTATGGGAAGTCAGGAGCAGTGATCTCCTCGTCTACAATCAAGTCTCAATGGCCCCGGAGAAGGCTTGCTGCAATATTTCTTGCAGAGAATTGTATAGATTAAGTCGCCTCATTGCGGTGGTCGTCGCTCGTCTCTTCGCCAACATCCTTCTGGCTGTATTCATTGAGGTACATTTCAGAAAGCGTCAAGAAGAGACTGACAATGAGGGGGCCGTAGATGATTCCCAGAATGCCGAAAAGGCTCATGCCGCCAAAGATGGCCAAGAGGACGAGCAGGGCATGCATTTTCAAGTGGCCGCCGACGAATTTCGGTTTGAGCAGGAGTTCAACCGAATAGTGGAGAATGAGATAAAAGATAAGGGTGGCCACCGCATGCCCGATATGCCCGTTCAAGAGAAAAATCACGGCCGCCGGTAGCAGTACCATGCCGATGCCGAGTATCGGGATAAACGCCAATATTCCCATGATTACGCCCCAGAGGACAGGGGTGTTGACGCCGAGAACTGCAAAAAAAATGCCTCCAAGAATACCCTGAAGGATGCAGTACATCCCGTTGCCGATCAGGATAACTCCGGCAATTGTCGTGAACTTGTTCATGAGCAGCATGTTTTGATCATCGGGCAGTGGCGAAAGCTTTCGGATAAAGTCAATGAGGGCATCCATTTCGATCAGCAGAAAATACGCCACAATAATCAGGATACAGAACTGCAGGGCAAAACTCATGATGTTGGCGGCCCAGGCAGATACCTGGTTGTAGACAAACAATCCCGCTGTTTTGCTTAGCCCCGATATAATCTTCGTCATATCGGGAGGATCAAAAGATATTCCAAAGCTTGAGATGATCTCTTGCGCTCGGGCCATTAAGGTATTGTTATGAACGATCTGCTGCAGTTTGAGCAGCACCTCGCTGTCACGTCCGAGCTGAAACAGGTTCATGGCCTCCGTGGAAAGCGTGCCGATGCAGAAAATCAGCGGAATGAAAACAATCAATACAATAAGGGTGCATGTCAGAAAGGAGGCTGTCCATGAAGAAACCCAGCGGGTGAGTTTTTTGTAAATCGGCCGGAAGATCCCTGCCAGCAAAAAGGCCAGAATAAGGAGCTGCCAAAACGGCCACAGCACCCAACCCAGCATGAGAGCGGAAACGAGAAAGAGAAATGAAAAGAAACGGGCCTGCACCACGTTCAGCATTTTGGCTTGTGCTATAACAGGTAGTTCATGTTCAGCGGCGTCGGCTTGTGCTCTGTCAGTGGGAATTCCTTGTTCTGGTCGTTGCATGGTAAAGGTTACCAAGAGGTGTTGGAAGGCGTTTTTAAAGCAAATCCTTTCTCAGAAAAGGTCGCTGTCAGGCAATAATTTAAAAATCAGCTTTTCAGTAATCGCGAAATTTGTCTTATACCGGCAACGGCATTTCATTGGTACGGTAATTTTTGCACGACGACTCAGAGTTGCACCTGGTTTCCCAATTCGACAACACGGTCCGGCGGCAGGCCGAAGTAGGAGGTGGCGTTCCACGAGTTGCGGGACATGAAGATAAAGAGAAATTTTCGCCACTGGGCCATCGGTGCCGTCCCGGTTGCCAGGAGGGTTTCGCGGCCAAGAAAGAAAGAGGTGGAGTGGATATCAATAGTGAGCCCTTTCCTGCTGAGAAGATCGAGAATTTTCAAAATGTTCGGTGTTTCCATAAAACCGTAATGGGCGTAGACTCTGAAAAAGCCCTGTCCGAGATCCTCCACGCTCACCCGGTCCTCAGCACCTACCGTGGGCGTTTCAGCTGATAATACGGAGAGCAGCAGTACCCGTTCGTGCAGTGCCTCGGTGTGTTTGAGGTGATGCAGCAGAGTATGGGGTATGCCTTCAGGGGTGATGGACATGAATACCGCCGTGCCGGTTGTGCGCGGAGGGCTGTGTTCAGTCAGATCTTTGAGGAAAACATCAGCAGGCATTTTCATCAGGCTGTAATGTTTTGCCAGTAAGGCCCTGCCATCCCGCCAGGTGATCATGCTGGCCGCGATAAATGTGGCAATGCAGATCGTGATCCAGCCGCCGTCCACCACTTTCAGGATATTGGCCCCGAGAAAGGAGCAGTCGAAAAACAGGAAAACTGCGAGCAGGAGACTGCTCTGCCAGAGGGGCCAATTCCATTTATAGCGGGTTATCTGGAAATAGAGGAGAGAGGTGATGGTCATGGTGCCGGTCACGGCAAAACCGTAGGCGGCGGCCAGTCTGCTGGATTCTTTGAACACCAGAACCAGAGTCAGACAGGCAATCATTACCGCCCAGTTGACCGTCGGCATATATATCTGGCCTTTGGCATGCTCGGAGGTATGGACGATACGCATACGCGGCGTGAAACCAAGTTGGATAGCCTGTTGGGTGAGTGAATAGACGCCCGAAATCATAGCCTGGGAGGCAATAATCGTCGAAATGGTGGCCAGTCCGACCAAGGGGTAGAGCAGTGATTTCGGGGCCAGGGCATAGAAAGGGTTAACATTGGCCATGCTGGGGTCGTGCAACAGGAGGGCGCATTGGCCGAAATAATTGAGCACCAGTCCGGGGAGGACTACGCCATACCAGGTAAGACGGATGGGAAAGGGCCCGAAATGGCCCATATCGGCATACAAGGCCTCGCAACCTGTGATACAGAGGACCACCGAGGCAAGGGCCACGATGCCGTGGAAATGGTTGACGGCAAAAAAATCGAAGGCATACATGGGGTTCAGGGCCGCAAGAATTTCCGGTTGTCTGAGAATGGCCCTGAGCCCCAGTGCCCCTATCGTCACGAACCAGACAATCATCACCGGTCCGAACATCCTGCCTATGATCGAGGTGCCATAGCGCTGTATGGAAAAGAGGGTGATCAGGATCAGGCAAGTGATCGGCACCACATACCGCGAGGCGGCATCGGTGGCCATGTTGAGGCCTTCAATTGCTGACAGTACCGAGATGGCAGGGGTGATCACCCCATCGCCGTAGAGAAGTGACGCGCCGGAGGCGGTCAGGACCGTGAGAATGGCCCATTTCCGCCTGTGGTTTTTCAGTTTGCCGCGGAGCGTGGCCAGCAGGGAAAAAGTACCGCCTTCGCCCTTGTTATCGGCGCGCAGGACAAAGATTACGTATTTTATGCTCACGACAAAGATCAATGACCAGAAGATCATCGACATGATGCCGGTAACGTTGGCGGGAGTGACTGCGACCCCATGTTTGCCGGAAAAACATTCTTTGATGGTATATAAAGGACTGGTGCCGATGTCGCCATAAATGATCCCCAGCGCCGCCAGGGCAAGACTGGATGTTCCGGGCTTGATCTGTGCCGGAGAGGAGGAAGAATGAGTCGCCGGGGCATCAGATCCGGCGGCCGGGGAAGGGGTGGACATGGCACATCTCCAGTATAATGGTCGTGGGAAAAGCCTCCATACCGTAGAGAGTGCTTTCCCTTCGATGCTTACGAGGTTAGCTGACGGGCTTGGGCCGAAGAGTTTGCCCTACGCCGGTTTGCCGGCGATACGCCCCTTGAAGTTGGTTCCCCCGTTCCCGTCCACTCGGACAAGATTCAGCAGAATGCGGCGTCTGTCGATAGCCCTATTTCTGGGAATAGAGTGATGAGAGGCACGCAGTCAAAGACCATTTACCATATCAAATTTGAAAAAAATAGAGAAAATTGGCGGTTGTCACCGAGAGGGAAAGGACGATGCAGATCGTCAAAAAATGTGAGACGAACGACCTGATCGTTGAGATTTCACTCCATCCTTGTCTCGGTATGTTGCAAAACGAGGTGTTTCACTTTGTTTAAGAGATAACAAACCAGAGACGATTGCCCGTTACCAGCCCTTGGTGGCCAGGATTTCCTTGATCATTTCCTCGTTTTTTTTCTCGACGATGACCATCTTTTTGGCCTGGGCCTCCTTGATTTTTTCCGCCAGGGCATTGATATCGGCCGGTTTTTCAAGCAGATCGAGGGCGCCCATCTTCATGGCCTCGATACCCTGCTTGATGGTGGCATGACCGGTCAGCAGGATCACCGCCAGATCGGGATTTTTCTCCTTGAGGATCCTGAGTGTTTCAATACCGTCCATCTCCGGCATCATCAGGTCGAGGATGACGGCGTCAAAGGAACCGGCTGCCACCTTTTCCAGACCTTCTTTGGCCGAGGATGCTGTGGAAACCTTCATATTTCTGGCCTCCATCCGCTCGGACATGACGGTCAGAAAATCCTGTTCATCATCGATCAGCAATATTTTCTCAGACATCGCGTTCTCCTTGTTGTGCGGTTATTGGACTGTTCTCCGGCACCGTTTTTTTGCAGGGGCATCTGCTCCGTCATGCAAGGCGCAGAGTCAGTTTATTGCTGGTGAAGTCGGGGACCAGTCTGGCCCCGAGGGCGGCAAGGATCTCCTCATGACCGGCCGGCAACTGTGCCGGAAAGGCCTCGGCGAGTCCATCGACTGCGGCAATATGCAGGCAGATCCCGGAATCGGTTCTCTCAGGGGTCAGGGTCAGGGTCCGGTCGGCGCTCGTGGCCGCAATGGCGAACTCCAGGCAGAGCCAGACCAGATTTTCCAGGAGAAAGGGGTTGGTGGTCAGAGTGACCGGTTCCCGCGGTGTCGCCATCTCAAGGGAAACCTTGCGCATCGCCGCCGGACGTCCGGCCAGGCTTGCCACCAACCCGGTAAGCTCATGGAGGTTGACCTGGGTGCTGAACTGGTCGACGCTATGGGCAAAGCGACTCATGTTTTTGAGGATGTCATCGGCGCGGTGGATCTGTTTGAAAAGATTTGCGGCCATCCTGCTCAATCGTTCCGGATCGATGGCCGAGCCCCGCTGGGCAGCAAAAGTCAGGTCTTCAAGTAGCCCGGCGTTTTCGTTGATGATCGCCAGGACATTTTTCAACTCATGGGAGATTGAGGCCGACACCTTGCCGAAAAATTGCAGTCCCGATCCTCCGATACTGTCGTATTGCGTTGGCATGGCGGTCTCCTATCCTTCTGTGGTTTGCTTGATTTTGGCCAAGAGGGTGTCGATGTTGATCGGTTTGATCAGATAACAGCAGGCCTCGGAAGAGCCGGCGACATAGTCATCTTCAGAACCGTGGCCGGTGAGGAAGATGAATTTCATCGCCGGGCATTGTTTTTCGAGTAAACCCCTCAGTTCGATACCGCTGATCCCCGGCATCTTCATATCGAGAATGGCCAGATCATAGACTTTTTTTTCCGCCAACTGAAGGGCCTCGGCGCCTCTGGTGGCATAATCGACTTCTATTTTCCTGAACGAGAGGCGTTCGGCCAGGGTGGCGACGAACTCCATCTCGTCATCGACGAGTAAAACACGCATAGTTTATTTCTCCGCTGATTTTGGAGGTTTCAGAGGCAGGGACACAGTGAAGGTGGTGCCCACTGCCTTCTTGCTGGCGACCTGGATCTTGCCACCGAGCTCCTGGACCAGTCCGTAAGTGATCGACAGGCCGAGGCCGGTGCCGCCGGTCTTGGTCTTGGTGGAAAAGAAGGGTTCATAAATCTTGCCCAGATCCTCTTCGGACATGCCGCAACCGTTATCGGTAATCCTGGTGGTGATGTATTGCGTATCGTCCTGGCGCACCGCAATATCAAGTTTACCACCCACATCCATGGCGGCGAAGGCATTGTTGACGATATTGAGAAAGATCTGCTGCAGCTTGCCGCGGTCACTTTGGAACTCGGGAATATCGGCGGCAATGTCGAGGTTGATGGCAATATTGCGGTATTCCGCCTCCTTCTGCAGAAAGCCGAGGACTTCGTCGAGGAGCTTCTCCAGACTGATGGACTCGATGGTGACTTCCATGTGCCTGGCAAAACCCAGCAGTCGCTTGGTGATGGTGCCGCAGCGCTCGACCGAGGCCAGGATCGAGTCGATCAGGCCAATGATCCTGGTGTCGGCTGCATAGGTCTCGACATAGATGAACAGGTCTTTGATCAATCCGGCCTTCTCGTTGATGATGGCCAGCGGATTGTTGATCTCGTGGGCGACTCCGGCTGCCAGCCTGCCGATGGAGGCCAGCTTGTTGGAATATTCCATCTCGTGCAGGATCATCAGCCGACGCTGGTCGGCCAGATACACATTGTTGATCAGATAGGTCGAGAAACCGAGGATGACCAGGAGGATGACGGTGATGCTGACGGCCAGGAATCCTATGAGCTTCAGGCGGGTTTCGGACCAGGACTGCATCATCTCCTTCTTGTGCTTGACGATCATCAGGATATAGGGCGAATCAGTGATATAGGCCGAGCAGATGATGACCGAATCACCGGCAATGTTCTTGTCCTCTCGTATTTCAGTATTGTTGGAATATGCCGGGATGGCAAAGGCGATTTTTTCGAAAATCTTGCTCTGATAGAGGGTGGGTGTCTGGATGATACCCTGATGATTGATGAGAAAGGCATCACCGCGCCCGCTCAACTCAAGAGAGGAGAGATGTTCGTTGAAGAGTACGGTGTCGAGGGCGGTACGCAGGATATAAAAGGATCCATCCGGCAGATTGTGTCTGACGGCGATGACCAGATGCGGCACCTTACGAAAACCCAGAAAGACATCACTGACGTAAAAACCCTTTTCCTGAACATCCTTGAACCATTGCTGATCACTGTAGTCCTTGCCTTCAAGCGGATAGGGGCCGACATAGGTGGTCTGCAGGCCATTCTTATCGATCACTCCCAAATCGACAAAGCCGCCGAAACTGTCCCGAAGATTCTTCAGGAGGGCAGCCAGTTTTTCGGGATTGTTGAGATCATCGACAGACTTGTCATGGACGATAAAGGACACGGCCGATTTACGCTCACTGAGGAAAAACGAAATGGCCCGTTTGGCATTGGATACGACCCGCAGGGTGCGGAGCAGGTTTTCTGACTCGATTGATTTTTGGGTGACGTTGTAGTCTAAGGTGGTGATGAGGATGAGCGGCAGCAGCGTTACGGCCGAGGTGAGCAGAATCGCCCAGCGCCAGATGAGGCTGTAGTTGAACATCTGGCGGAAGGGTCCGGTTGTAACGTTCCGGCTTTTGAGAAAGTCCGGTCTGATTTGCTCAAGGATTGGCATACACACCTCTTGCCAGGCTCACGAGATGGACAATAACCGCTGCCGGCAGCGGTTATCGCTTATCTCTTTGTTGTCTTCTTACCCTGTACCTTTTCGTTGGCCTTCATCAGGGTCTGGCTGAGCAACTGGATGTCGACCGGTTTCTGCAGGAAGGCGAAGGCCCCCAGTGCCATGCAGACATCCTTGTCCTTTTCGGTGCCGTGTCCGGTCAGGACGATGACTTCGATATCCGGGTTGGTCGATTTTACCTGGCGCAGGACCTCGATGCCGTCGATCCCCGGCATCTTCAGGTCGAGAATCATCACCTCCGGTTCCTCGTCCTTGATCATGCTCAGGGCGGACTCGCCGTCATAGGCCACGGCGGAGCCCATATCCCTCATGATCAGGCGCTCGGACAGGGTCTGGACGAAATCCCGTTCATCATCAACCAGAAGCACCTTGGACGGTACCTCGAAGTCATATTTACGGTAGATATCCGGTTGATAAAAGCCCTCGCCGATCTGGGTGATGACGGTTTTGACGCCGGGAATTTTCTCGACAATGGATTTCAGATCCTCTTCCAGGCGGGAGAGCATCAACACGTTTTTATTGATGGTCAGGGTGATAGCACCCTTTTTCGCGTCTACACTGACATTGTGTCCTTCCTGGGCAAGTTTGACATCGACCTGGGCGGCCAGCAGGAAATCGTTCAGGGCAACCTGCGAGTGGGCCGTTTTTGCCACCACATCGCTGCCCGCTTTTTCCAGGATGAGCGCGGTGGCGGCTGCCAAATCGGTCTTGTCCATGGGGATGACGATGTCATAGAGGCCAGCCGCCCAGGGGTCTTCACCCAGATTGAGCATCTTCACCCAGGCCGCCAGGTCTTCATCCTGCTGCCGGATGTGCTGCAGGGCAGCCTTCTCGGCGACGCCTTCCCGCTGCATGGCCTCGTTAATCCTGAATTTGATCTCGCCGACAAGACAGACCCGCAGCACATGGTTGATCTTTTCCGGGATAAGAAAACTTGCCGGGCCGGTGATGAGCAGCATGTCGTCAGAGAGGATGTTGGCCAGGGCCAGTCGCAGATGAGCGACGGAACGTTCTTTTTCGTGGGTGAAACGATTAAAGACCGAGATCTTGGCGGAAAATGCCGCCAAGATCTTTGCCTCAGTCATTCCTGAGGTTTTCGCGGCTTGGGCGATTACGGCTTTCATATCGACCAGTCTGTAATCACTTTTTGCCGATATTTCCTTAATGACTGCTGCCTTGTTGCTAAAGGCTGCTCCAACTACTGTTATAACAGACATATAATCTCCTTTATCAACTCTATATTAAGCAATATAGCACACATTGGTAAGTGGGCACTGGCTTTCTTCGGATTTCTTGTGGGCAGACTCATGCACCGCACAGATCGCCTTTTCCATGGTGGTATAAACATGATCCCGGCCGATCTTCTCGATGAGATGGGTCCTGTCGAGTACGGCCATGACGGTCTCGTTGACCCCGCAGAAGGAGATATCCAGTCCCGCACTTCTGACATTTCCCACCACTAAAGATAGCACCTCCTCGCCGGAGGCATCAATGTCATTCATGCCGTTGGCGACAATGACAATGTGTTTGAGGTCTTTTTTATTCTCCATTCTGGCGCTGATCTGGTCTTCAAGATAACTGGCGTTGGCAAAGAACAAGGGGCCGTCGAAGCGGATCATATCGATGTACTGACACTCACGCAGGCCATGGACCACGGAGTTGACCAGGGATTCGTCCTCATGTCGGGAGAGCGAGGAGACCGTGGGACGCATGCTCTTATAGAGAAAGACGGCGAGTGAGAGGCCGACGCCGATCATGATGCCCTTGTCGAGATGCGGGGCAAAGGCCAGAGTCGCGAGAAAGGAGATGATGGAGATAACCCCGTCGTACTTCTTGGCCTTCCAGGCATGAATGAAACCCGAGGCGTTGATGAGACCGATAACCGCCATCATGATAACCGCCGCCAAAACCGCCTGGGGCAGATGATAGAGCAAGGGGGTGAAAAAGAGCAGAACGAGGGCGACCGTCATGCTGGTGAACAGACTTGAAAAGCCGCTGACCGCCCCGGACTGGAGGTTGACCGCCGAGCGCGAGAAGGAGCCGGAGGCGGGGTAGGCGCTGGTCATTGAACCGAGGATGTTGGCGATACCCTGACCGATCAGTTCCTGGTTCGGATCGAGCCGCTGGCCGGTTTTGGCGGCCATGGCCTTGGCGATCGAAATGGCCTCCATGAAACCAAGCAGTGAGATAATGATCGCACTTGACAGCAGATGTGAGAAAGCCCGCATATCAAAGGCCGGCATGCTAAAAGACGGCAGACCTTTGGGGATTTCGCCAACCACTGCGCCGCCGCCC
>JANOIV010000126.1:0-7480 GCA_031407875.1 Desulfobulbaceae bacterium
GACAGCCTTCTCCGGAGATAATGATACGGTGATCTACCCGATATTTGCCGGCAGGCGCGGTCATCCCCCCCTCATCCCTGCCGCCCTCATCCCGGCGATCCTGAGCCATGACGGCGTTGGCGGTCTTGAGACCCTGCTTGGGCAGCACCAGGGAACCGACGTTGCTGTCTGGGATGAGGGGACCCTCATGGATGCCGATACCCCGGAAGATTTGCAGAGGTTGCAGCGCCGCCAGGTCCGCATCTCCGTTCCGACCCGGCAGGAGGCCGATGCCTTGGCCGGACTGCTTCTTTCGGAACAGGGAATTGCCCATGGTCGTCTGGTTGGCCGCGTGGCCATCGCCCTGGCGCAGGCGCTCAATGGGTACAGGCTGGATATGGACCTCCTCTATGGTGCGGCGCTGCTCCATGATGTGGCAAAGGGTCAGCCCCGGCATGAGATCCGGGGGGCGGAGATGCTCTCTGTCTTGGGGCTGGCGGAGATTGCCGAGGTTGTGGCGAGCCACAAAGATCTGGAGCCTCCAAACACCGGCCAGCTGACGGAAAAGGAGATTGTCTGCCTGGCCGACAAGTTGATCAGCCGTTCGCGCCGGGTCCGGTTTGAGGAACGATATGCCGAAAAACTGGCACTCTTTGCGAGGGATGCCGGGGCCTGTCAGAACATAATCGGCCGGAGAACCCGTGCCCGTGCCCTGAAGGCCCTGGTGGAACAAGCGGCGGCCAGGAGTATAGAAACGATTCTGAACGAGGCCGGCCTGTGAAAACCGTCTATCTTCTGCGCCATGGCGAGACTGCAAACTTTTCTCCCCGTCGTTTTATCGGTCAAACGGAATTGTCTCTTACGGATCGGGGCAGAGCCCAAATGGAGCAGGTGGCCGGGTTTTTACATGATGCCCGCATTGATCGCCTGGTCTCCAGCCCGTTGCGGCGTTGTCTGGAAGGTGCGGAGATTCTGGGCGCAACCCTTGGTCTTGTCCCGGAGACGGAACCTTCCCTGCGCGAGATAGCCTTAGGTTGTTGGGAAGGGCTTACCGTTGCCCAGGTACGGCAGCAATACCCGGGCAGTTATGAGGCCAGAGGCCGTGATATCGCCACCTTTCGGCCGCCGGGCGGCGAGAGCTTTGCCGATCTACGTGACAGGGTCTGGCTAAGCTTCCTCACCATTTTGCACGGCTCGCCTGAAAAAATTGCCATCATAGCCCACGCCGGTGTCAATCGTGTCCTGCTCTGTCAACTCCTCAACATTCCTCTCGCCCATCTCTTTTGTCTGCGGCAGGATCACGCTTGTGTCAATATAATCAGGCGGCAGGCTGATGCCTTTGAGCTCGAGCTCATGAATTTTTCTCCGACCATTGCCTCCGCCTATTCCTTTTTCACGACCAGGCCTTTGGCATGAGAGATCCGCGCCATACCGGCAAGATACTCTTCGTAACGTTCGAGATAGAAGGCAAGCGCCTTGGAAAAATATTTGCCGACCAGCCCGTCGACAAAGATCTGACTGATCTCCTTGTAGCGTTTAAGAATGAGTTGTGTGCGATAGAGGATCAGCCATTCTTCGGTGGACATATCCTTGACGATTTCCTGCAGGGCCTTACGCGCCCGAGGTTGATACATCCAGAAATACATAAGATCGAGGGCGTTGACGATGAAGGCCTTCTCAAGATCCCTCGCCTCATAATTGATTGTTTCCATAAACATCTTGGGCGACTGGAGCATGTCAAGGACGTCCTCTTCCGGGAACAGCAGTTCCAGGCGGGCGAAGAGACCGAAAAGCAGGGCCAGTTTGGCCTTGTAATCAGCGAGCCGGCTACGGATATTGCTCTGTCGGTCGGCCAGTCCTTCGATCACTGCGGCGACGCAGTCCGAAGCTAACTTCGAAATGACGGCCGCCCATTTCTGCAAGGCCTCTTCCACGCCCGGCACCATGGCCGTGTGCAAAATCGAGGCAAGGACGGCGTTGAAGAGGATGGCCAGCGGAATAGAGAGAATTGACCGAAAAAAATTGCCGACCGCGGCACTCTTCGGCAGTCCCCTGAAGATGTTATGGGTCGAGATATAGATGCCGTTGGCCAGGGCCATCACCGAATAGAGGAGGATGGGATTGGTTGAGGTTGTCACGCCAAAGGTGCGGTCAAGGAGTTGGGTCTTCACCAGAAAATCAAGCAGAGGCACGGAAAAACCGGTATAGAGCAGGGAATCGGCGATACGCGACCAACTGATGAAGGAGTTCCACTGCAGAAGAGGAGAGCGTTTCAGCCCGCCGCCGCCCAACACCGATTGAATGATGTTGCGCAGGCCGGTCACACCGAACCAGATGAAGGCCCCCAGGTAGGCAAGGACCCACCAGTCCTTGGTCAGGCTGAAGGTGAGGAAGGCGGGGATGAAGCCTACGAGGACCTTCAGCAGGTTTTTGAGACCGGTATTCATGTACTTCAGAGGTTTATCGATCTGTTCCCCGGCAACCTTGTCGCCGAGACTGAAACTATTTTCCTTGGCATGACGCAAGCCGCCGAGGGTGACGACATTGCCTTCCCGGCCGGGATGAAGCTCAATGGCCTCAAGCGTCCAGTCGCTCCATTCGGTGCGACCCGTGCGGTGGCTGCCGGGCAGATAACCGAGCAGGCGCTCCAGCAGATTTCCTTTCTGCTCATTTAAGCGACTGTGCCGGTGGTCAACCATCCGGGCGGTGATGGGGATGCACTTGCGCTGGTTATTCTTGACCTCCTGGATCGCCTCCTTCCGGGCCCGGGGCGGCAGGGTGTCGAGAACCACCAGACCCATGCCGTACTGGTATTCGGACTGACCGGTTGAACCGCTGCCGATGCGGGAGCCCAGGCTGCGTTTTTTGTAGTAGGTATGGAATGACTCGATGTTATAGAGGATATTGAGGAGCCTCTCCTTGCGTACGTTCATTGCCGCCAGTTCCTTGGCCTGCCTCTGACTGCCGGACTCAATGCCGGCCACTGCCTTTTGACCCTGCTCCAGACACCTTTCCAGCTGCACCCTGGTCCCTTCAAAGTCCCAGATGATATCGCGAATCGTCCGTTTGAGGATGATCACGTTGTCTTCGTTGAGGGCTTTCTGCAGGGTGTTGATCAGGCCATAGGTCCGCTCCGGATTGACGATGGCCACAGCCTCTCCCGATAAACCACCGGCACTTGCCGAGGGGCCGGCAGCCATGCCGTGTGAGGCATCTTTGAGATTGTAGGTCTCTATGTGGGTTATTTTGCCTTTGAAGTCGTAGAGTAGTTCCAGGGTATCCTGGATGGAGAGATTGCTGAGATTGAGGGTGAAATGCGAGCCGGAGTGGATTGCGGAAAGCCGGTCCAGGAGTTCCGGCGGCGAGCAGCGAAGCAGGGAGGGAATTTCCGTCTCATCGTCCCGGGGAATATTCGGGTCGGGGATGCCCGGATTGCGCCGGGGCTGGAGATACCTGTCGATGAGCATCTCGTGCGTAATGGTATTGAGGGTGCTTAGGCGGTTGTCGAGTTCCCGGCGCTGCTCAACGGATGCCGTCTCGTAGTTCGTGCGCAACCGCTGCACTTCTTCCTCCATCTGGGGCTGGAGGGCGTTATGGATGTATTTAGCAAGATGGAGGAGGGAGGGCTGGCCGGTTCCGACTAAGCTGATGAATCCCTCCCGGTCAAGTTCGCCTATCTGCAGCGAAAAATCACTGCTCAATGTCTGTCGGTGTCGGGTATTGAATGCCTCAAGGACCGCGAAGACATAACTCTGTTGGTAGAGGGAAACCCGGCGGCCCTCCTGCATCAGTTCTCTGACCGGGGTTTCTCTCAGGAAGTTGAGAAACGAATGATTGTCCGTGAATCCGTGCGGACTCCAGGTCAACCGGACATATTTATCGTAAAAACGTGAAGATATCTCGATACCGACGCGAATATGCACGTCGAGTATCTCGCCGGCCTCGAGTAATTCTTCGACTATTTCCGGGTCCACATAGTTGTAATAGATGACCGTCAGATTGCGGATGCCTTTGATCCAGGCGTCCATAACCAGATGGGTGGCGGATTTCCTGCCCTTGGTGTTGGCATCGTGGACTCGGTCGTCAAAGGTGAACTG
The DNA here is from genome assembly GCA_031407875.1 of Desulfobulbaceae bacterium. Classification (GTDB taxonomy): domain Bacteria; phylum Desulfobacterota; class Desulfobulbia; order Desulfobulbales; family Desulfocapsaceae; genus Desulfoprunum. The sequence continues at coordinate 4,077 of JANOIV010000126.1, forward strand.
GTTCCATTCTTCCGGCATCTCGAGGAGATGGTAATGGGCCAGTTCCGAGCGGACGAGGCGGGGCCGGCCCGATGAGACCAGGCGGAAGTCATGGGCGAGTTTGAGCTGACGGAGTTTGTTGTCCCGGCAGCGGATCAGCTCCTTCATGATCTGCATGAGGACCCGCGCGGTGTTCTTCTGATAGAACGAGGTCGCCGAGAGAAATACCTCATCGCGCAGGGAGCGCAGGGCCTTGAGCCGATCGTCCGCCTTGCCGGTTTCGAGGGAGCCGAGGAGCTGGGCAATGGCATAGGCGATACGCAGGCCGCTGGCCGCCGCCATCTCTTTGATGCCGTGAGGATGCATGCTGTCGATCATGAGCGAACTCATGGACTGATGCTTATGGGTGCGACTGAGAACCTTCTTGACGATACGTAAGAGTTCGTAGTCATCCTTGTCGAAAAACAGTCGGGTCGGCATGATCGGCATATGCGTGTTCTTTTTCAATGGTACATGCGAGGGCTCAAGTGAATGAGCGAGAGGCGGATTCTTTGCATGATATCATTACGGTTATCGCATAGCGCATCTTTCTTGTCAATGGATATGCGTAATATTAGCTACTTCTGCGATATGGACGGATCTTGGAAGAGACAAGAAACAGGTTTGATATGATTATTTTGTTGTGATTCTGAGCGAGAGCGAGTGTCTCGGAAGAGAGGTCTGCGTCTTCGGCTGTAACTGAAAACCGCTGTCCTTTATCCGGCGATTATGGCCATGGCCCGCACGGTTTCGGCAATGTCAGCCGTCGTGGTGAACGGTCCGAGACTGAAGCGGATGGCACCGTTCTTCAAGGTTCCCATGTCTTCATGTACCAGCGGGGCGCAATGCAGTCCGGTGCGGACGGCGATGCCGAAATCGCCATCGAGGATGGCGCCGACATCGCTTCTGGCCATACCATCGACAGTACAGGTCAGAAGCGGCAGATGATTAGACAGGTCATTGGCGGTGAAGAGCCGCACCCGGTTGAGACGCTTGAGTCCATCGTGGAGGTTCTGCAAGAGGGCCATTTCGCGGAGGTGAGAGGCGTGCTGCCGGCCCTCAACAAAATCGAGGCTCTTTCCCAGGCCGATAATGCCCAGGAGGTTGATCGTGCCGGCCTCCAGACGGCTGGGGTAGTTCAGCGGCTGGTAGGGATTGAGGGAATCGACACCGGTACCGCCAAAGCGAGTGGGTACGGGATCTATATCAGGGGTGATGACCAGGCCGCCGATACCTGTTGGGCCGAGCAGTGATTTATGTCCCGTGAAGGCAATCCCCTGGACATGCCAATCCTGCATATCGATAGGAACTGCACCTGCGCTCTGCGCAACATCGAGAATCAGGGGCACCTTATGGGTCCTGCAGATCTCCCCTATCCTTTTGACTGGTTGGATTGTGCCGAGGACATTGGAGGCATGGGAGAGGATAACGAGGCGGGTCTCGGGCCGGATCGCGGCGGCGATGGTTGCCGGGTCGATAAACCCTTGCTCATTGAAGGGGACCAGATCAAAGGTGATCACGCCCTGTTTATGGAGATGGTGCAAGGGGCGCAGGACGGAATTATGTTCCAGGCGGGAGCTTACCACATGCGCCCCCGGACTGACCAGGCCCTGGATAAGGATGTTCAGGGCCTCCGTGGCGTTCGAGGTAAAACAGACATGGGCCCCATCGCCCGCTCCAAAGAACCGGGCAATCTGCCGGCGGACATGAGAGACGACGGCCTCGGACTCGACGGCCCGATCATAGCCTCCTCTGCCGGGCGAGGCGCCAAGCTCGAGATATTCCTCAAGGGCCTGACGCAGACAGTCGCCGGCCTTCGGGTAGGATGTTGCGGCATTGTCGAGATATATCATAACGTTCCGTCGATATTTTCATCACGTGCAGGTTTTGGGATTCGGTAGACCTGCCAGACGCCGGGCGCCGCGCTTGATCCCACCGGGGAACAGGGGCTCCAGCTCCAGCAGGGACATTTGCGTGCCCTTTCTCAGTTGGCTGTTCAGCGGCGCCCGGCCGTTGCCGGCATAGAATTCCCGGAGAAAGCGGATCACCCGCCGGTGTCCATCGGTGAGCAGGGCAAGGCCGCTCTCCTCGGCCAGCACGGTGCAGATCTCCTCCGTCCAGTCACTGAAATCGTTAAAAAACCCCTCGGCGTCAAAAACAACTTCCCGTTGTCCGAAGACCCGGACAACGGGATTGTGATCCGTCATTGTACTTCTGGTGGAGGTCGGCATCAACCGATCATTGCAGCGCCGCCAGGGCGGCCTTGATCTTCTCGGGTGTGGCCGGCAGATCGCAGATCCATACGCCCGTGGCGTTCTTGATGGCATTGATCACCGCCGGAGCCGTAGGGACCATGCACATCTCGCCTATGCCGGTGACCCCGAGCGGACCTTTGGGCCTGGGGGTCTCCCTGATGATGGTCTCCATCGAGAAATGCTCGCGGATGGTCGGGAATTTAAAAGAGACCCAATCCTTGGTCTTGCCGGCCACGTATTCCTCGCGCAGAGCGAAGCCCACGCCCATATCCATGCCGCCTTCGAGCTGGCCGGTCAGATTGAGCGGATTGATCACCGGGCCGGCGTCAACTGCCGTGGTCATCTTGAGCACCCGGACCTTGCCGCTTTCGGTATCCACCTCGAGCTCCACCAGTTGTACGGCATGGACCTGAGATTCGAAGGATGGTCCTTGACCGGTTTGGGGATCGAGCGGTCCGGCATCTTCGTTCTTCTTGCGTCCCAGATAACGCCTGGTCTTGCCGGCTGTCTCAAGTTCCACCCCGGTCTTTGCCCCGGTCTCCGCCATGACCCCTTTCAACTGGCTCAGGGCATCGATCAGGGCGTTGCCGATCATATAGGTGATCCGGCTGCCCGCAGCCGGACCGCTGGCCGCCGTGTTATCGGTATCACGGGTATGCAGTCGTATCATGTCCATCGGCAGCCCCATGAACTCGGCGGCGAGTTGGCTGAGCATCGAGTCGTTGCCTTCGCCCGGATCGGCCGCAGCGGCGTAGACACTGATCCCGCCGTCGGCGTCGAGCTCGACTGCGGCCACCGAGACATCGCCGGGGCCGCCGATGCCGAAGGCCCCGGTGGCCAGGCCCACGCCCCGCCTGATCGTGCCGCTCCGAAAAGGTTCGGCATCTTTCATGGCGCGCTGATAGTGCGGGCGCATGGCCTCCATCAGTTCCGGAAAGGGCCATTCCTGCACCACCCGGCCGGTGGATTTGCTCTGGCCCGGCTGCAGGGAGTTGCGCAGACGGAATTCGAAGGGATCGATGCCGGTTTTCTCGGCCAGCATATCAATGGCGCATTCGAGGGCGAAGTTCACCTGCGGAGGACCGGCGCCCCGGGCCGCGCTGCCCCAGGGGTTGTTGGTATAGACCAGTC
>JANOIV010000146.1:0-3349 GCA_031407875.1 Desulfobulbaceae bacterium
GAAAAGTTTGCAGTCTCGCCATGGCGCAGAAGATAGACGGTTTTCACAGGCCGGCCACGTTCAGAATCGTTTCTATACTCCTGGCCGCCGCTTTTTCCACCAGGGCCTTCAGGGCACGGGCACGGCTTCTCCGGCCGATTATGTTCTGACAGGCCCCGGCATCCCCCGCAAAGAGTGCCAGTTTTTCGGCATATCGTTCCTCGAACCGGACCCGGTGCGAACGGCTGATCAACTTGTCAGCCAGGCAGACAATCTCCTTTTCCGTCAGCTGGCCGGTGTTTGGAGGCTCCAGATCTTTGTGGCTCGCCACAATCCCGGCAATCTCCGCCAGGCCCAAGACAGAGAGCATTTCCGCCCCGCGGATCTCATGCCGGGGTTGACCCTTTGCCACATCATGGAGCAGCGCCGCACCATAGAGGAGGTCCATATTCAGCCTGTGCCCCTGGGCATCGAGCGCCTGTGCCAGGGCAATGGCCACGCGGCCAACCAGACGACCATGGGCAATTCCCTGTTCCGGAAGAAGCAGTCCGGCCAAGGCTTCGGCCTCCTGCCGGGTCGGAACGGAGATGCGGACCTGGCGGCGCTGCAACCTCTGTAAATCTTCCGGGGTATCGGCATCCATGAGGATCCCCTCATCCCAGACAGCAACGTCGGTTCCCTGGTGCTGCCCAAGCAGGGTCTCAAGACCGCCAACGCCGTCATGGCTCAGAATCGCCGGGATGAGGGCGGCAGGGATGAGGGGGGGATGACCGCGCCTGCCGGCAAATATCGGGTAGATCACCGTATCATTATCTCCGGAGAAGGCTGTCAGAATTGCCCTGAGGGTGGCAGGCCGGATGAGGGGAATATCCACGGGCAGGACAAAGAACGCGTCAACCTCTTTCGACAGGGTAGCCACACCACACCGTATCGAGGAAAACATCCCAGCACGATAATCGCTATTCTTGACCCACTTCATGCCCAGAGACTCGGCCTCTGCTGCGGTTTCTCCGGCCCGGTGACCGACTACCACGCGTATCTCGGTGAGACCAATATCGTGAAAGATCGCCCTACAATGTTCTAATAGGCTCCTTTCTCCCAGACGAAACAGCGGCTTAAAGGCCCCCATGCGCGAAGAAAGACCGGCTGCTAGAATTACGGCAGCGCTGTTCATGCAACCTTTCCATACCTGAATTGTTGTATCTCGGCCATGATGCTGAGGGCGATTTCCGCCGGACTCTCGCCGCCAATGGTACCGAAAGGCCGGCCATCCCGGCAGAACAGCATCCTGGCCCCGGAACTGCGTGGCGCTGAACCGGAGCTTTCGACAATGGTGCCCATAACTACTGTCTGACCCTGCGCCAGACAGGCGCACAGGTGATGTAAAAGCCTACGCATAGATTCTTCCTCAAAAACGTCGATCCAGGATGGACCGTTTCAGGGTATGATTTGTGCTGAAAATCGTAACGGGACGTACGGCCCCAAGGACCAGCCGCCCGCTCTCAACAGCCTCACGGACCGCCGGGACGCTGTGCAGGGCGCCGCGGATTTCGGGCTCAGTTGCAGGATACCTTCTGCCAACCAGGTATTCAATACGCAAACTGTCGGGACTCCCCGTCAGACAAAAACCCGGCGCCGTCTGGAGCGACAATTCCCACAAGACGATCGGATTCCCGCATCTCTCCGGAATACAAACGTATTCCATCACTATATCCATGTTAGCTGTATTCGTTTTACCAAATCAAACAGAGTAACCCGTGCCAACCAAAATAACAGTATGCTCCAAGCAAAAATGTCTTCCAATCACTCAATTTTCCAGCGCTGAACCCTGTCGCCCCTTTTTGTTATAATTACTCTTGACTGCATGGCTTTTTTTGCATATCGTTCTATTATTGGAGAATAATTATAGATGATTGACGAAATTGACATAGAAATACTGAACATAATCCAGAATAATGGCAGAATCCCTAATGCCGAACTGGCCCGACAGCTCAACATGGCCCCTTCAGGCGTCTTGGAGCGGGTCAAAAAATTGGAAAAAGAGGGGGTCATTCTGGCTTACGAGGTCCGCCTGAATCCCAAGGCCATCGGCCTTGCACTCACGGTCTTCATGCATCTCAAGACCGCAGATGCCGTCGGCGTCACCACCATCGGTCAGATAGTCGCCGGGATCTCGGCGGTCCAGGAGGTACACTGGATTGCCGGTGAATACAACTACCTCATCAAGGCCAGGATCAACAGTACCGATGGCCTGACCGATCTGATGAAGACCATCGGCGCCATACCCGGTGTGCAGGACAGCCGAACCACCCTGGTCCTTGACACCCTCAAGGAATGTCAGACCGTGAATACCGAATATACCGAAACCAAACAGAATTCCAAGAAACTGCGAAAAGATCGCTAACTCTCCCCAGTATCCTTCCTTTACGAGGCGCATATGGACACTACTTCTCTCGACCGGCAGATAACCGCACGCAGCAAGGAGTTTTTCGCCAGTATCAGCGGCGAGGCCCCTTCCATTTTCAACAAGGGCTGGTGGACCGGCAAGGTCATGGACTGGTCCATGAAGAACGAGAACTTCAAGGTTCAGCTCTTCAGATTCGTCGACGTCCTGCCCTATCTCAACACCTCCGAATCTCTCTCCCGTCACATCAAAGAGTATTTCGGCGGCGATGACCAGGATGTGCCGACCGTGATGAAATGGGGGGCCAAGGGCGCCGGTCTGGGCGGCAAACTCACCGGCGCCCTCCTGAACAGGACCATCCGCGCCAATCTGGAGGGGATGGCCCAGCAGTTCATCATCGGCGAAAACGTCAAGGACGCCCTGAAGAATATCAAGAAAATCAGAAAGAACGGTTTCACCCTCACGGTGGACATCCTCGGCGAGGCCACGGTCAGTGAAAAAGAGGCCGAAGGCTTCATGGAGATGTACCTCGAACTCCTCGGGGCCCTGGAAAAAAGCTACAAAGAATGGGAACCTATCGGTGGCACCGGCCTGGACTGGGGCCACGCCCCCCGGGTCAATATCTCGGTCAAACCCTCGGCCCTCTTCTCTTTAACCGACCCGATGGATTTTGAAGGCTCGGTGCAGGGCATCCAGAACCGTCTCATCCCCATCCTGCGCAAGATCAGGGAGATGCAGGGTTTCTTACGCATTGACATGGAACACCACCGCTTCAAGGATATCACCCTGGAGGTCTACCGACGACTACGTGCCAGCCAGGAGTTTCGCGACTATCCGTATCTGGGCATCGCTATGCAATCCTATCTCAGGGAAACCGATGCAGATCTTGCCGCCCTGCTGGCCTGGGCCCGGCAGGAAAAACTGCCGATCTCCGTGCGTCTCGTCAAAGGTGCCTACTGGGATTAC
>JANOIV010000205.1:0-5745 GCA_031407875.1 Desulfobulbaceae bacterium
ACGGCCTGATGATCCAGATCCTGTCGGGGCTTATTACCTATCTTCTTCTGGCGATCTACTGTCATGAGCAGCATGGAGAACCGGTCAGCATCAGAAGGGTTCGGCAACTGCGCAACAAAATACTCAATGAAAGCCGTGAAGATGCATTCCGCTCGCTTGACAAGGAACAACACGGCAATAGCACTGTACAAAATCTCCATGCAAGTCCTTAACCGGACATTACTGGCAATTTATACGAAAGGCGCCTTGTCGTCAGCAAAGTTTTTTTCATTTATCGGATTTGGCCCGGTACTGTCAATTGGCATACTATAAGCTTATATTTGGCGTTTCGGAATCAAAAGGCAGCATGATTTTTTACATCAACTTTTCCATGAGAGCCTGACTTTTAGAGTTCTGCGCAATAAGAATTTTGCAGTCGCCCGCTTTGTCGTCGTCGTAGTCAAAACTCGGGAAAATGGTGGCGCCCATGAGGAGAAAAGAACCGTCGTTGATAGACGAAGCAGAAAAAATGGGAATGCTGCCAATAATTTGAACTTTCAATCAGACGGAGAATTCTTTCCTCACAAATCAATCGGCATCATCTCCGAATATCTTTCGCCTTTGATACCGCGAACCATGGGTGATCGACGGAGCCGCGAAAACTTCTGTATGTCCGGTGCAACCCACTGTTGTGCGGTGTTAAGAAACGATTGCTAAGACTTCACTGCCGTAACGAGATGCGTCGGCGGCGCAAACACGACCCGCCCTTCAGCTGTTACGTAGGAGCCAAGTACATTCTCTGCTTCTTGTATGATGCGTCCGATTTGTTCCTCCGTCAGTTCCTGAGAGACCGATAGATATGGTATTATTCTTCATGACCTGCCTCCTTGGTTGTGGCTCTGTGGGGTGACTTTCGCTCACAACATAACCCACGTTGGCAAGGGACAGGCCTCTTCTTTTCTGCTGACAGCCATTATGGCTAAAGCAAGATGAGAACGCGAAGGCAAGCGAGCAGTGACGAGACAGTACATAGAAGTAAGGCGAGGAGTCGCACAGCGTAGCCGAGAATGAAGCTTGATTTGGAATTGGGATTAGGTCCGCTTCGGCCACACGCCTTGTTTCCTGATCAACCGCGGGAGCGAGTTTATTTCCCCACCGCAAGCATTCCAGGGTTGGGATCAACACCTGCAACATATCCAGATGGGCCTGTTCGCTAGGCCACCTCTCGTGAGAGCACCCCAAATCGGCCCGGCAAGATAACCACCTAGCGAGACGCCGACATTGAAAAATACGTTACTCATGTTGTACCTCCAAGCTCTGATGATGCCCGACGTTTGAACTCAGTAGCGCCGTGGTGGGCGCAATTCCCAAGGTGGTCTATCGTTCTCATGTGAGTACTATTCGCAAACCATTTTCAATTTAGCTAAGGCTTTTGGCCAAGTCTGCGCCATGTATTCTTCAAATTCCGGAGTTACATCCATGTCTACTTTCACTTCCGTAACGCCATTGTTTTCGCTCAGTGTGTAATTCTCAAATGATGGTGCCCAGGCTTTAATTTCTGGACTTTCAGTGTCCTCAATCCCGTCCTTTATGTAGCCAAGGTGTTTGATTGAAAGGAATTCAAATGGCTTGTTTTCTGCAATCACAGAAGTCATGCCGCCACCATCAGGTGCTAGAAATTTGATTTTTTCCCCTTTTTCCCAAGACCCTTCATAGTATGAACCTGCTGCAAACTCAGCAGTCCAGGATTTATAGCTCTCGTGATCAAGCATCATGCCCCACACTTTTTCCTTTGGGGCGATGATGATGATTGAAAAATGCAATATTTTCATATTTGCCTCCTCTCTCGAATCGATTAGGACATGATCATTTCCCTGTCAGGCTATCGCTTTGTCCTAAATGACGCCCAACGCCCGAGCTCCGTCGCGTCAGGGACTTCGGCTGGGGCGCTTTGTTGGGCTTATTTACCCCGGTAGTTTTGCTGCCAGGACGTCAACCTTCTCAATTAACGGTGGCTTGGAGAAAAGCTCGCCAGCTTTTGCCATGAGTGCTGCTGCCAGTTTACCTGATAGATGTGCTTGCCGACCTGCCTCATCCTGGAAGGCATCAAATATTCCGAAAGTGGTTGGCCCAAGGCGGATTCCAAACCACGCGGTGGTGGCTGGCTCCTCCATGACGATTGGAAGACTGCCCATAAGAAAGCTTTCAACCTCTTTCTCTTTCCCGTGTTTTGCTTCAAGACGGACGAACAACGCTATTTTAACCATGATTTGCCTCCTGTTTTTGTTTCGATGACACCATGCACCCAATGCGCCCTAAAGAAAGCCCAACGTCTGGGTTCACCAGCAGCAAAAAGCAGCACGAAGTGGCACTTTTTGATATCCGGTGCAACCCACTGTTGTGCGGTGTTAAGGAACGATTACTAAGACTTCACTGCCGTAACGAGATGTGCCGGCGACGCAAACACGACCCGCCCTTCAGCTGTTACGTAAGAGCCAAACACACTCTCTGCTTCTTGTAGGATGCGTCCGATTTGTTCCTCCGTCAATTCCACTCCCATTACTGGCAGCCATCCCCTTAGGTCTGCTTCGACCATTACGAAAAGGCTGGAGAACTGTGCCGTCCCCGTGTGTGTGGTGATGTCGGTTGTGAATACACCCGCATCGGCAAACAATGTGGCCAGAGCCTGCCGATCGCCAAAAGTATGAACGGTACACGCAGTGCGTCTGCCGCCCGTGTACCGGCGATCCGAGAAGAACATGAGGCCAAACTGATTTACCACCGCGTCGAAGGTTTCGTCGGGGAAGGGCAGCGCTTCGGCCACGCCCTGTTTCCAGTCAACCGCGGGAGCGAGTTCTTGTCCCACCGCAAGCATTCCAAGGTTGGGATCCACACCTGCAACATATCCACATGGGCCTGTTCGCGAGGCCACCTCTCGTGAGAGCACCCCGGTACCGCACGCTACGTCCAGTACACGTTGTCCCAATTGAACCTGTGCCGCATCAGCGACTTTTGTAGCCCACTTTCCGAAAAGTGCGGGGACGAACAGGGCTTCGTATGCTTTTGCAGCATCAATTTGAGCTTGCAAATCAAGGTCATTCATATACTGCTCCATCGTATAACGAAATACCCTGAGGGAAGTCATGCGATCAATTTTCGCTGGTATATTTTAACCAGTTCGTATCGGCCTTTTTGATGTTACCAGGAATATTTTTGCTCCATTTTTCATACGCTGCCATACTGCAATTCAGGTAAAGCTTCCCGTTAACGATCTTCCATACTTCCGGATCGGTAACGGCTTTCCGCTCCTCCGTCAGGGCCCAGGCACAATAACCGTCATATTGCGGGGCGTATTTCTCCGGTCTGGTCGCAAACAGATCCCTGTTCTCTCGAGTGAGGAAATACCAGGTCAGATTATGCCACTGGAAGGTAAATGCCTCGTTGCCTTTTAGGGCCTTACCTGCCTGAAAATATGCGACGGTATCATATCCCTTTATGGCTACATCACCCACGGGTGACTTTCCGGCGGCTATGCCGCCGAATCCAGTCAATAGGAGTAATGCAAATAAGCAACTCACTAGAATTCTATCGGTTGAGTTCGGTGATTTCATATCCGTCTACCTCCCTGTATCAATTATTCTAACATTCTAACGATAAGCTCACCAGCGCCGCCAACAGATTTGACAAAAACACCGGAACGTTCTCGGCGAATGGTTAGCAAAAATGGGGAAATAAAAGGGGTTTTATCCCTAATTTCCAGGTTGAATTAGGTATGGCACCCCTTAATTTCTATTTCTTCAGCTTATATTACTTGACCACACCGCATGCAAAGCGCGCTCCGCCACCTCCCAAAAGAGCTGGCTGATCGGAATAGTTGTCCCCTCCTGCATGGATCATGATCGAATGGTCCTTTACATCGGACATCTTGAGCCGCGGGGCCGTGACTGCTGCTGAGGCTGTACCATCAGCACCAACGGTGAGTGCGGGGAGGTCGCCGAGATGTCCCATCCCCTCATAACCCTCGTGCTTTCCAGATCCGGCTGGATCATAATGACCGCCTGCTGCAAGACCGGAGACCTGTTTGCCGTCCTTTGTACCTGCTGCGCAGTCTGGGTTCTGGTGAACATGGAACCCATGGAGTCCTGGTGTCAGATCGCTGAGTTTCGGGATGAATACTAAACCTTTCGGTCCCTCGGATATCGCGACGGTGCCGATGCTTTTGCCGACACCCTGTTCATTGACCACGTTCATCGTTACCACCAAGTCTGCGGCGAACACCGGGATTGCCGCCAGAAGCCCCACAATAACAGCTGCAACCAATAGTGACTGTTTCATTAGCATTCCTCCTCCGTTGGTTTGAATGGTTACGCTTTGGGATACATTTATCTAAATAAACAAGGGAAATGTTACCCAAACGCCTAATTGGAAATAAAAAGTAAGTCGCTACATTCAACTGTAATAAAATTATTCTTGCCGACGCCCACCTCTCTAGCAGAGATACTAAATATAAGGCCTCTCGTATTCGAAGTGAAGGTTGGTTTTGACGAACCTCCATTTTCACCGACAGCTCAAATCTGCGCTCTTTGAGACGATTACTTGGACAGAAGGAAAATTTAGTTTTATTGACGCTTCTCCCTTAGTCGAAGGGGACGTCATCCTTGAAAAGGATATAGAATCCCTTGTCTTGCAAAGTATAATTTTGTTAGATGAAGGCAAAGATTGATTGCTAATCAGGTCATTGTATGAGCATTATCTTCTGACAGAAGATTCTCATCCTGCTGGATTCCTGCAAAACTGGAAAGATTCCTTTGACATTCTCCGAATATTACCGCTAAACTCAGCTGTTGATGTTGCTACAATTTGACACATAAAGGAACTACACTCTAGGATGGAGCAATGGCTGATAAGCCTAGATCAAAAGTAGCGCTGATATAATAAGAAACCGGCTCTATATCACCCTTGTCCTGTGACCCCAGCAAAAATATTTTGGCAAAGGTTTATACTGACGTTCGGTTTTGTGTAGCGGACCTAACGCCTGGATTTGATGTCATAACAGATCTTTTGCAATATACCATTGGCCACTTGAATGGCATTTCGGTGGTGTCGGTATATAGTTGACATGACCGATAACTGCCCGTTTGCACGATGTTACCTGAGTTTGCTTGTTGGTGGTAACGTATTGTTCTGCCAGGTAATTTTAAATTTCTGTCAACGAAGTACGGACACCACCAAACGTTCGACCTTGTTCAGTAATATCTTGATAAGCATTACCTCTCCTGTGAGGGATTGATGATTTCTCAGAAAAACCATCATAGCCACCACGGAGGGGCAATGCCCTTATTTTTTGCAGCCTATTTCCACAGATTCTGTGGAAGAGGCAGCTTTTGGTCAGGATCATCCCTTGTCATTTACAATTGCTGCAAAAGTAGTTTGGACAAAAGACGATATGTTCGCTGCTCAATTCTTGGATCTCGTTGATGGTCAGAAAGAAGCCTTGTACAAGTGCCTTGCCTGTGAAGCACGACGCGAGATTCCTCAAACATAATCTCTGTTTTTTGAATGAGATAGGCAGTCTTTTTTACATCCTGAATACATTCGGCATAGTGGCTCTATATAATACTCAGCAAAAATTGGGATGGAAACGCGCCCATGCAGGCATAGCGGCAAAAAGTTCACGCTATCTCCGCATGTAGGCGCGAATGCTGTGGTAAGGCCGGAAAGCAACATCTCCGGCTGAGTTTCATTCAGAGCCATATTCGGTATTAA
>JANOIV010000209.1:0-6621 GCA_031407875.1 Desulfobulbaceae bacterium
TTCGATATACAAGGCGTAGAGTTTTTGGCAGGTTCTCGACTATACACATAGTATGTCGAGGGCCTGCCAAAAACCTACAACGAAGGAGATCGGGCTTTTTACGACGCCATCAAACTTGAAGTCACACTCTTTCTCACCCAAGCAATTCCTTTTTCAGCGTGGCCTTCACCTGCTCAACCACTGCCTCGACCTGATCGTTGACTGCAATCGCTCGGCGTTGCATATCGGCACAGAACTCGGGGGCAGGGATCTGCTTGAGATTGATCAGTACGTTGTAGAGGGCCCCGAGACCTGAGACGGCGGCGGTCAGGCCAGCTACACCGGCATCGGAGAGGGAGTTGCGGTTGCCCTTTTCGGTGGTCTGCAGGGCCAGTTCCGCCGCCTCCAGCGACTTCTCCAGAACCGAGAAGGGAATCATGGTGGCCAGTTTATTGGCAGCCATCATCTGTTCTTCACGATGGGCCTTTTCCGCATCGGTCTTTTTCGGCAACCGGATGGCGGCCATCACCTCGTTGAAGGCCGCCGTGTCCTCATCGATGGCCGCGATGAAGAACTGCTTCAGTTCCTGGGCCTGGACGGCCAAGGCCTCCATCTCCTCCCAGACATCTTCATAGCCTTTCTTGCCGAAGGTCAGGTTGCCCACCATGGCCGACAGGGCCGCCGACAGGGCGCCGGCCAGGGCCGCGATGCTGCCGCCACCCGGTGCCGGTGAATCGGAGGCCAGTTCATCGACAAACTCCTTCAGGGTCATCAAGGCCAGTTGCCCGGCCTGACGAAAGCGGTATTCGACGATCTTGTGCTCGGGTTCGAAGGCGGCTATCTCTCTGAGCCCCAGGCTCTGCACCGCCACCCGCACCAGTTCAGCATCGCTGACAGCGCGGCTCATCCCCTGTTTCTGCAGGAAATGCCGACCGCAGTCCAACATTGCCTCAAGCGGGATCAGGCCGACCACCTCACTGCCGGTGACCCGCAGGCCGTATTCAGCCGCCAACCTCTCCGCCTCTTCGAAGACCTGATGGAGCGGGGTCGTCCGGTAATTGAGGAGATTGATCGAGATCTGGGCCATAGTGTACTCGTCGATATACCAGCCGACCGCCCGTACGGCCTTGAGGAGGCCGGGGATGGTCTCGGTTTCGCCCGTCTCTGGATTTTTGACGGTTCGCCCCTTTTCCCGCAGGCGATTCGCGATCTCCTTGGCCAGTCTGACATTGCGGGTATTCAGGTTGACATTGTAGGCAATGAGAAACTCGCGGGCTCCGATGACCGTCGCACCGGATCTGGCATTAAAAACCGCAGCGCCAAAATCTGGCTGGAATTCCGGTTTGAGTAATTTCTCCGACAAAGCCTCATACTCGCCCGAACGCAGCCAGGCGAGACTGCGGCGTTCCTCTGTCACCGCCGCTTCCTCGTAGAGATAGACCGGAATTTGCAGTTCGTCGGCCACCCGTTTCCCCAGATTTCTGGCCAGTTCCACGCATTCGGACATCGTCACGCCGGACACCGGCACCAGAGGGCAGACATCCGTCGCCCCCATGCGGGGATGGGCCCCTTTGTGTTTGCCCATGTCGATTAGTTCCGCGGCCTTCTTAATGGCCTGGAAGGCGGCCTCTGCAACACTCTCCGGCGGTCCGGCAAAGGTCACGACGGTGCGGTTGGTGTCCTGACCCGGATCGATATCGAGGAGCATCACCTCCGCCACCTTTTTGATCGTACCGGTGATCTGGTCGATGACGGCCAGATCGCGGCCCTCGGAAAAATTCGCTACACACTCAATGATTTTCTGCATCTCTCTTCTCCCTCTCTCCTTCATCTACCACGTAAGAGGCATATCAGTTTCAACGATGTCCAGCACGCCTCCTGTCTCTATAAGTTCGGCCAGCCCCGCCACCTCCTCGGCCATAAACCTGTCCTCTTTCACCGGTGGAAAGATCCCCGCCGCCATCAGGGCCTCGTAGAGTTTCTCCGAAACCGGGCTGAGCCGGCGCTGCTCTTCGCTCAACGACATCTCCCGGATGACGCCCACATCAAAGATCACTCCCTCGCCATGGCCATTCATACGGGTCTTCAGGCTGCTCAGTTCCTCCGTCACCCACGAGGGAAGGTCCACCTCGGTCGGAATGGTGGTGAGCATCTTGCGGATGGTTATAGCCTGGAGGGTATAGGCCAGCTCGATGGCCAGCACATGGGCGGCCTTCGGCACGGTCCTGAGCAGACGCACGGCAAGGCCCGTGCCCATGCTGACATGGTCTTCCTGGCCGGAATTCGTCGAGATGGTGAACAGATGGCTGGGCATGACATCGCCCCAGATGGCGTTGAGCAGGGCGGCCGAGGCATACTCCAGCATCATCATGCCGCTGGAGATGGATTTCTCGTCACGGGTCAGGCCCGGCCATTTGAGATCCCGCCCGAGTCCCTTGTTGCGGATCGGGTCGACATAGCGCACCGAACGCTGGTGGGAGAGACCGGCGATAACACCCAGGGCCTGCATCAGGTTGTAGATCTGCACGGCCACGGGCATGCCGTGGAAATGACCACCCGAGACCACGTCGATATACTGGCCGTCCCGATCGGGCAGCAGGATCGGGTTGTCGGTGGCACTGTTGGCCTCGATGAGCAGTGATTTTTGAGCCTGGGAGATCAGGTCGTGAGCGGCGCCGAGGATCTGGGCCGCACAGCGGATATTGTAGGGGTCCTGCACCTGACCGTCGTCCTTGAAATCACGGTGGGCCATGCGAATCGGCGAATCCTGCATAATCCGCCAGATCCATCCGGCCACCCGCACGGCACCGGGGTGGGGCCGCACAGCCTGGAAATCGGGCCGGAAATAGCTGTCCGGGGCCAGCATCACCTGGGCGGTCAGGGCCGAGCTGATGGCGGCAGTCTTGAGCAGGGTCTGCAAGCGGTCGCAGGCGAGCAGACCGAGGGCGTTCATGACCTGCACGCCGTTATTGAGGGCAAGGCCTTCCTTCATCTCAAGACGCAGGGGTGCAAGGCCGGCCTGTGACAGGGCCTCGGCGGCCGCCAGCGTCTCACCTTTGACTATAACCGATCCTCTGCCGAGCAAGGCCAGACCGATGTGCGAGAGCGGCGCGAGGTCACCGCTGGCCCCGACGGAACCGTATTCCGGCACCAGCGGGGTGATCCCGACATTAAGCAGGGCAAGGATCGCCTCAACCAGCTCCGGTCGGATACCGCTGAAGCCGCGCGACAGGGAGTTAGCGCGCAGGAGCATGGCGGTACGGACGACCTCCTCGTCCATGGCTTGACCCACGCCGACCGAATGGGAGACGATGAGATTCTCTTGGAGGTCGGAGAGCAGTTCGGTTCTCACGGCTAAGTCCACGTTATGACCAAAACCCCGATTGAAGCCGTAGGCCGGAAAGGCCTGCTCGGTGATCGATCGTTCGATCTGCTGCCTGCGCTCGGCCAGCATCAGGCGGGTGGCCGGAGCGAGGCCAACCTTTGCGCCCTTCCTGCCCACGGCCAGGATGTCCTTCAAGGTCAGTTCTTTCTGGTGATCTATGATGATCTGCATGATTTTTCACTATTTGTTGTGTGCTGGTTTGACCAAAGGCATGTTCATACGACCACTCCTTTTTTGATAACGGTCTGCACGTGATTTTCGCCGTAATAATAGATCATGTCCCGGTAATCGGCACAGTCGAGGATGAGCAGATCGGCCTGCCAGCCCTCTTCAATGCAGCCGACCCGCTCAAGACGCAGGGCATGGGCGGCATTGCCGGTGATGCAGGTCAGGGCCTCACCGACCCGCAGCCCCAGGCGCAGGCCGGCAAGCGACATCACGAACTGCAGGGACAGGCAGGGATTGGAACCGGGATTGAAATCACTGGCCAGGGCCGGAATACAGCCGGCATCGATGATAGCCCGGCCGGGGGCAAAGGGGATATCGAGAAAAAAGGAGACGCCGGGCAGCATGACGCAGGTGATATCGGTTGCGGCCAGACGGCTGATCTCCTCGGCCGTCAGCACCTCAAGATGATCGACGGACACTGCCCCCAGGGCCACAGCGGTGTCTATGCAGCCGATGCTGTGGAACTGGTTGGCATGCAGGCGCGGCAACATCCCGTATGACCGGGCCGTCTCAAGGAGGTCGAGGGACTCGGCCGGGGTGAAATAGCCCTCCTCACAGAAGACATCGCAAAATCGGGCCAGCCCTGCGACATCCGGCAGCATGGCGCGGATTTCCCGTATATAGTTTTCCTTGGTCATCCCGCGCGGCACGGCATGGGCACCGAGAAAGGTCGGGACCAGATCCACTGGATGTTCGCTGTTCAGCTCGGCGATGACCTCGAGCATCTTCATCTCCGTGCTGAGATCAAGGCCGTAACCGGTCTTGATCTCCATGGTGGTCGTACCCTGGCGCAGGGCATGGTCGAGATGGCGGCGGGCAATTTTTTTCAGTTCCATCGTTGAGGCCCGGCGGGTGGCCGCAACGGTCAGCCCGATGCCGCCGCCTTGGGCGGCTATCTCCTCGTAACTCGCGCCAGCACATCGCAGGGCAAAATCATTCACCCGGTTGCCTGCAAAGACCAGATGGCTGTGGCAGTCGACAAAGCCGGGGACCACCGCCCTGCAACCGACCTCGATAATCGTGGCCCGGTCGCGGGAAACCTGCTGTTCCAGCTCAGCAAAAGGGGCAATGGCGGCAATGATGCCGTCTTTTACCAGAATCGAATCCCCCGCACGTACGACAGGCGCGGCCAGTCCCGGCCCGCGCAGAACTGCAGGCCGAGACGAGACGATCTGGGCAGGGTCTTTGATGACGAGCGTCTGCATAGTCTCACCATTAGCCTTTGATCATCGGCAGATTCAGGCCCTTGTCCCGTGCACACTGCACCGCCTCTGCATAGCCTGCGTCGGCATGGCGCATGACGCCGGTGGCCGGGTCGTTCCACAGGACCCGCTCGATCTTGCGATCCGCCTCCTCGCTGCCGTCGCAGAGCATGACAAGACCGGCGTGCTGGGCATAGCCCATGCCGACACCGCCGCCGTGATGAAAAGACACCCAGGTCGCCCCGGAGGCGCAGTTCAACAGACAGTTGAGGATCGGCCAGTCGGAGACGGCATCCGAACCGTCGAGCATCGCCTCGGTCTCGCGGTTGGGGCTGGCGACCGAGCCGGAGTCAAGATGATCACGGCCGATGACCACCGGCGCGCTCAATTCGCCCTTTCGCACCATCTCGTTGAAGGCCAGACCGAGCCGGTGCCGGTCACCGAGGCCGACCCAGGCAATACGGGCGGGCAGACCCTGGAATTGGATATGCTCGCGGGCCATATCGAGCCAGTTATGGAGATGGGCATCATCCGGAATGAGCTCTTTCACCTTGGCATCGGTTTTATAGATATCCTCCGGATCACCCGACAGGGCGACCCAGCGAAAGGGTCCCTTGCCGGTGCAGAACAGATCGCGGATATAGGCCGGGACAAAGCCGGGAAAGGCGAAGGCGTCTTTGAGGCCCATATTGAAGGCCTCCTGGCGGATGTTGTTGCCGTAATCGAAGGTCGGGATGCCCATCTTCTGAAAATCGAGCATGGCCTGGACATGGCCGACCATCGACTTTCGGGCGGCCAGCATTACCGCATCCGGGTCGGTCGTCTGCCGCGCCTCCCACTCGGCGACCGTCCAGCCCTTGGGCAGGTAACCGTGCAGGGGATCATGGGCGCTGGTCTGATCGGTGACCGCATCCGGGCGCACCCCCATTTTGACTAGGTGCGGATAGACCTCGGCGGCGTTGCCGAGCACCCCGACGGTGATGGCCCGTCCCTCTTTGCAGGCATCCAGAATGAGTTGCAGGCCGTGTCCCAGGCTGTCGGCCTGCATGTCGAGATAACCGGTGGCCAGGCGTTTTTCGATGCGTTCCTGCCGACATTCGATGGCCAAAAGGCTCGCCCCGGCAAACTTGGCGGCCAACGGCTGGGCCCCACCCATGCCGCCCAGACCGGCGGTGAGGATCCACTTGCCGGCCAGATCGCCGCCGAAGTGTTTGCGGCCCATCGACACGAAGGTCTCGTAGGTGCCCTGGACGATGCCCTGGCTGCCGATATAGATCCACGAACCGGCGGTCATCTGGCCATACATCATCAGCCCCTTGCGGTCAAGTTCGTTGAAATGCTCCCAGGTCGCCCAGTGCGGCACCAGATTGGAGTTGGCGATCAGCACCCGCGGCGATGATCTGTGGGTCCGGAAGACGCCGACGGGTTTGCCCGACTGGATCAATAGGGTCTCGTCTTCCTCCATCTCCCGCAGGGTCTCGACGATCTTGTCAAAGCACTCCCAGTTGCGGGCCGCCCGGCCGATACCGCCGTAAACCACCAGATCCTCCGGGCGCTCGGCCACCATCGGATCGAGATTGTTCATCAGCATGCGCAGCGGCGCTTCGGTCTGCCAGCTTTTTGCGGAAAGTGTGGTACCTCTTGGGGCCGTGACGATGCGTGGGGTGGTCATGAAAGCACCTCGTAGGTGAATTGTTATCTGTCGCCGGGTCCGAAGACCCCGCCGAAACTGTAGCGCGAACCGGGATAGAGCAACTCGGCATAGGACACCAGCTGCCCGCCCGACCAGGTTTTACGTTTTAAGAGCAGACAGGGCTCGTTGGCCTG
>JANOIV010000228.1:0-51788 GCA_031407875.1 Desulfobulbaceae bacterium
TGCCCGGAGCATCCAACCCACCCGGCTGCTGCCGATGAAGGTGAGGAAGGCCACCCGGGGATCGGTGACCATTTTGGTGGAAAGGTTCGAATCGCCGATGACCACCGCCTGACACCACTCCTCCGGCAACCCGGCCCGGCGCAGCAACTCGACGAAGCGGAGGCAGGAGGAGTGGTGTCAGGCGGTGGTCATCGGCGATTCGAACCTTTCCACCAAAATGGTCACCGACCCCCGGGTGGCCTTCCTCACCTTCATCGGCAGCAGCCGGGTGGGCTGGATGCTCCGGGCACGGCTCGCTCCGGGCACCCGCTGCGCCCTGGAGCACGGCGGCGTGGCGGCGGTGATTGTCGCAGCCGACGCCGATCTGGATCTGGCCGTGCCAAAGCTGGTCAAGGGTGGTTTCTACCACGCCGGTCAGGTCTGCGTCTCGGTGCAGCGCATCTATGCCGACCGCTCGATCGCCAAAACGCTTGCCGAGCGGCTGGCCGAGGCGGCGGAAAAACTGGTGGTCGGTGACCCGACCCTACCGGACACCGATGTCGGGCCGCTGATCGATCCCGCCGAGGTGGAGCGGGTTGATGAGTGGGTTGCCGAGGCGGTGGACGGCGGGGCGAAACTGCTCAGCGGCGGCAAAAAAATCTCGGCCTCCTGCTATGCCTGCACGGTCCTGCTCGACCCGCCGGAGACTGCCCTGGTCAGCGTCAAGGAGGTCTTCGGACCGGTGGTCTGCGTCTATTCCTTCGACCACCTCGACGAGGCCATCGCCCGCGCCAACCGCCTGCCCTTCGCCTTCCAGGCAGCGGTGTTCACCGCTGGCATCGATACCGCCATGCAGGCCTATCGGGGGCTGGACGGCTCGGCGATCATGGTCAACGACCACACCGCCTTCCGGGTCGACTGGATGCCCTTCGCCGGCTTGAAGGAATCGGGGTTGGGTATCGGCGGCATCCCCCACACCATCAGGGAGATGCAGGTGGAGAAGATGTTGGTGCTCAACTCGGCGGCGCTATGACCAGCCGGCGGCGAGAAGAGACAATACGACCTGATATGGCAGGCAAGGACGACTACCGGGGTTTTGAGCAGGGGCCGATCAGGCCGCCGAGCGAGGCGGGCAGCCTTTTAATCCGCATCACGCGCAACTGCCCCTGGAACCGTTGCACCTTCTGCCCGGTCTACAAGGGCCGGGACTTTTCCCTGCGGTCGGTTGAGCACGTGCTGGAGGATATCGACCGGGTCTACCGCTATGTCCTTTCGATCAAGAGGTGCGCCGTGAAAAACGGCGCGATCTCCTCGGCGGATATCGAGCGGCTGCGCGCCACGGACGGGATCGACGACCGGGCGGCCCTGAACGCCGCCCTGCACTGGGCGCGAGACGGGATGCGCTCGATCTTTCTCCAGGACGCCAACAGCCTGATCATCAAACCGGAGCGGCTGCTCACCATCCTGCGCCACCTGAAAAGCTGCTTTCCCTGGGTGGAGCGGATCACCTCCTACGCCAGGTCGCATACCCTCGCCCGGATTAGCGACAGCAACCTGCGGCTGATGGCCGAAGCGGGCCTGTCCCGCATCCATATCGGCATGGAATCGGGCTCCGATAAGGTGCTTGCCCGGGTGAAGAAGGGGGTGGATAAAGCCACCCATATCCTGGCCGGCAGGAAGATCAAGGCGGCCGGCATGGAACTCTCCGAGTACATCATGCCCGGTCTTGGCGGCCGGGCCTTGTCAGAGGAACACGCCCGGGAGAGCGCCGATGCCCTCAACCGGATCAACCCGGACTTCATCCGTCTGCGCACCCTCGCCATCCCCGATCACGTGGAGCTGTACGAAGAGTACCGGTGCGGAGAGTTTGAGAAGCTCACCGACGTAGAAACGGCCAGAGAACTCCTCCTCTTTCTCGAAACCCTGGACGGCATCACCAGTACGGTGAAGAGCGATCATATCCTCAACCTCTTCGAGGAAGTCGAAGGGATCTATCCCCGGGACAAGGATAAACTGGTCGGCATCGTCGCCGACTTCCTGGCGCTCGCCCCTGTTGAGCAGATGCTCTACCAGGTCGGGCGGCGGATGGGAGTCTTCCGCGCTCTTTCCGACCTGCAGGATGAGGCGGCGAGACGCCGGGTGGAGGCCGCCTGCGCCCACGCCGGCATCAGCCCGGAGAACGTCGATGCGGCGGTCGACGAGATGATGAAACGTTTTATATGATAACCTCCGACAGGTCGGAGCAGTGAAGGTATCTTGAGACAGAGAGGACATGATGGCCCTGTATGATCGGCAAGGAGTAAAAGACAACTGCGGCTTCGGGCTGATCGCCCATCTCACCGGCGAGGCCAGCCATAAGCTGGTCCGCACCGCAATCTCCTCGCTTGCCCGCATGACGCACCGCGGCGGTATTGCCGCCGATGGCAAAACCGGCGACGGCTGCGGTCTGCTGCTGCAGAAACCCGACAACTTTTTCCAGGCCGTCGCCGGAGCCCGGGGTTGGGCCCTGGGCGGCCGCTACGGAGTCGGCATGGTGTTTTTCAGTCAGGACACGGCCAGGGCCCAGGCCGCCCGGACAATCATCGACGAGGAGCTGGAACGGGAGACCCTCTCGCTGGTCGGCTGGCGGCAGGTGCCCGTCGATCCGGAGGTCCTCGGCGACTTCGCCCGCAAGACCATGCCGCGGATCGCCCAAGTCCTGTTCAACGGCCCCTTCGGCTGGGGCTCGAAAGATCTCGAGCGGCGGCTCTACATGGTAAAACGGCGGGTAGAAAAAAGGGTGACGGATGATGCCGATTTCTACATCGCCAGCCTCTCCAATCTGGTGATCGTCTATAAGGGACTGTGCCGGCCGGCGGACTTGCCCAGGTTCTATCCGGATCTGGCGGATATCCGGATGCAGTCGGCGATCTGCCTGTTCCACCAGAGATTTTCCACCAATACCCTGCCCAGGTGGCCGCTCGCCCATCCCTTTCGTTATCTTGCCCATAACGGCGAGATCAATACCATCACCGGCAATCGCCAGTGGGCGAGGTCCCGCGCCTATAAGTTCCGCTCGCCGCTCCTGCCGGACATGGCCGAGGCGGCGCCCTTTGTCAACACGACCGGCTCGGACTCTTCGGCCCTGGACAATATGCTCGAGCTGTTCCTGGCCGGCGGCATGGATCTCTTTCGGGCCTTTCGTCTGCTCATCCCGCCGGCCTGGCAGAATCATCCCGACATGGACGAGGACCTGCGGGCCTTTTACGACTTCAATTCGATGCACATGGAACCCTGGGATGGTCCGGCCGGGATCGTCATGAGCGACGGCCGCTTCGCCGCCTGCGGGCTCGACCGCAACGGTCTCAGACCGGCCAGGTACGTGGTGACGAAAGACAAGGTCATTACGCTCGCCTCCGAGGTCGGCATCTGGGACTATGAGCCGGACGAGGTTGTCGAGAAGGGCAGGGTGGGCCCCGGCGAGTTGCTGGTGATCGATACCCTCACCGGCCGGCGCTGGAGCTCCTGGGATATCGACCGGGAGCTGAAGGGCCGCCACCCCTACAAAAAGTGGATGGATACCTGCTGCCGGCGGCTCAATTCCTTTGACCTCGACGATACGCTTGAAACCGGCGCCCGAGACCTTGATGACGGCCGGCTGCTTCTCTATCAGAAGCTCTTCGGCTACAGCAACGAGGAGCTCGAGCAGATGATCAAGGTGCTCGGCGAGACCGGTCAGGAGCCGGTGGCCTCGATGGGTGACGACGCGCCGATGGCGGTGCTGTCCGACCGGCAGCGCAGTTTTTACGACTACTTCCGGCAGATGTTCGCCCAGGTGACCAACCCGCCCATCGATCCGTTGCGGGAGCAGCATGTCATGTCCCTTGCCACCTGCGTGGGACGGGAGCAGAACGTCTTCGACGAAGCGCAGGGCCATGCCTACCGGGTCATGTTTCAGTCGCCGGTCCTCGTCTACAGCGACCTGCAGCAGCTCCTGCAGCTGGACCCGGGCCATTACCGGCATGTGATCCTCGATCTCAACTACCAGCCGGAGGTGGGGCTCAAGGCGGCCATCGAAGAGCTCTGCCGAAGGGCCCTGGCGGAGACGGAGGACGGCGCGGTGCTGCTGGTCCTCTCCGACCGCAATATCTCGGCCGAGACCCTGCCGATTCCGGCGGCCATGGCGGTCGGCGCGGTGCAGCGCATCCTCGTTGACCACAGTCGGCGCTGCGATGCCAACATCATCGTCGAGACAGCAAGCGCCCGCGATCCACACCATTTTGCCGTCCTTTTTGCGATGGGCGCAACCGCCGTCTATCCCTATCTGGTCTATGAATCCCTCGGCCAGCTGGTGGATGAAGGGGTGCTGAAGCTGAGCCTCAGGGAGGCGATCCGCCACTACCGCAAGGGTGTCGACAAGGGTCTGCTCAAGATCCTGTCGAAGATGGGCATCTCGACCATCGCCTCCTACCGCTGCTCGCAGCTCTTCGAGGCGGTCGGACTTGGCCGGGAGGTGATCGAACTCTGTTTCAACGGGGTGGCCAGCCGTATTGAGGGGCCGGATTCGAGGATTTTCAGGAGGATCAGGAACTGCTGGCCCGCTTTGCCTGGCAGTGCGTGCACAAACCGCTGACCCGCGGCGGCCTGTTCAAGTACATCCACGGCGGTGAATACCATGCCTACAACCCCGATGTCGTCCAGGCCCTGCAAAAGGCGGTGCGGACCGGCGATTTTGCCGACTACCGGGTCTACTCGGGGCTGGTCGACAATCGGCCGGTGGCCTGTCTGCGGGACCTGTTGCGGATCAAAAAGGACGGCGTGCCGATCGCACTCGACGAGGTGGAACCGGCCGATAATTTCTACCGCCGCTTCGACTCCGCCGCCATGTCGATCGGCGCCCTCGGTCAGGAGGCGCACGAGGCCCTGGCCATCGGCATGAACCGCCTCGGCGGCTTTTCCAACAGCGGCGAAGGGGGAGAGGATCCGGAGCGCTTCGGTACCGAGCGGGTGTCGAAGATCAAGCAGGTCGCCTCCGGCCGCTTTGGCGTGACTCCCCATTACCTGATGAACGCCGAGGTGCTGCAGATCAAGATGGCGCAGGGGGCCAAACCCGGTGAGGGCGGGCAGCTGCCCGGTCACAAGGTGACCGCGCAGATCGCCGCCCTGCGCTATTCGGTGCCGGGGGTGACCCTCATCTCGCCGCCGCCGCACCACGACATCTATTCGATCGAGGACCTGGCCCAGCTGATTTTTGACCTCAAGCAGGTGAACCCGAAGGCCCTGATCAGCGTCAAGTTGGTC
Organism: Desulfobulbaceae bacterium; assembly: GCA_031407875.1. Taxonomy (GTDB): domain Bacteria; phylum Desulfobacterota; class Desulfobulbia; order Desulfobulbales; family Desulfocapsaceae; genus Desulfoprunum. The sequence goes on from JANOIV010000228.1 coordinate 5,260, forward strand.
GCGGAACCGGGGGTTGGGACCATCGCTACCGGGGTGGTCAAGGCCTATGCCGACCTGATCACCATCTCCGGCTACGACGGCGGCACCGGTGCAAGTCCCCTGACCTCGGTGAAATATGCCGGCAGTCCGTGGGAGCTGGGCCTCGCCGAGACCCAGCAGGCCCTGGTGGCCAACGGCCTGCGCCATAAGGTGCTCCTCCAGGTCGACGGCGGCCTGAAGACCGGCCAGGATATCGTCAAGGCGGCGATCCTCGGGGCCGAGAGCTTTGGTTTCGGCACCGGGCCGCTCATTGCCCTCGGCTGTAAGTTTCTGCGCATCTGCCACCTGAACAACTGCGCCACCGGGGTGGCCACCCAGGATGAAACCCTCAGGAAAGAATATTTCGCCGGGGTTCCGGAGATGGTCATGCACTATTTCCGCTTCATGGTGAAGGAGACGAGAATGCTCATGGCCGAGCTGGGCATAGCGAGACTTACCGATCTCATCGGCCGGACCGATTTGCTTGAGCAGGTGGCGGGGGTAACCCCGAGGCAGAAAAAACTCAACTTCGCACCGATCCTCGAAACCGTGCAGGCACCTGCGACCAGCGGCCTTTTTTTCCGGGAGCGGAATATCCCGGCCGATCCGGGGCGGCTGAACCTTGAGCTGGCTGAGCGGTTCGGCACGGCGGTCGCGACGCTGTCCGGGGGCGGCGGCAGCTTCACTATCCGCAATACCGATCGGACGGTGGGGGCGCGGCTCTCCGGCATGATAGCCGCCCGGCACGGCAACAAGGGTATGGCCGAGCATCCCCTTCATCTGCTGTTCAACGGCACAGCCGGGCAGAGCTTCGGGGCTTGGAATGCCGGTGGCCTGCACATGGTGCTGACCGGTGACGCCAACGACTATGTGGGCAAGGGCATGGCCGGCGGCATGCTGGTCATCCGGCCGCCCCTCGGGGTGACCTACCGGAGCCATGAGGCGGTGATCATCGGCAATACCAGCCTCTACGGGGCCACCGGCGGCCGGCTGTACGCGGCGGGTCGGGCCGGGGAGCGGTTCGCCGTCCGCAACTCCGGGGCGCAGGCGGTGGTCGAGGGTATCGGCGACAACGGCTGCGAGTATATGACCGGCGGCATCGTCACCATCCTCGGCGACACCGGGGTCAACTTCGGGGCCGGGATGACCGGCGGCTTTGCCTATGTCCTCGATGGATCGGGAGCCTTCACCGCCAGGGTCAATCCGGAGCTGGTCGAGGTCATGGCCCTGGAGGGCAGGGCGGTCCTGCTGGAGCATCTGCGGGGGATCATCAACGCCCATTATCTTGAGACCGGCAGTGAATGGGCTGAGCGGATTCTCGTTGGCTTTGACGAGCAGTATGCCGAGCTGTTCAAACTAGTCAAACCGAGGACCTCTGACGTCGCGACCCTCCTCGGCCATCGCGGCACCTCACCGCATGAAACCCTGGCGGTGGTGTATTGAGGGAAGGCTGAAGGTCTATGTATCAAGGGGAATGTAATGAGTCAGAATCTGTACCAGTTCATCGAGGTCGAGCGGGTCGAGCCCCAAAAAAAGCGGATCGAACGGCGGCGCCACGAGTTTGTCGAGATCTATCATCCCTTCCAGAAGAGGCAGGTCGAGATGCAGGCGGACCGCTGCATTGATTGCGGCAACCCCTACTGCGAGTGGAAATGTCCCGTTCATAACTATATCCCCGACTGGCTGCGCCTTGCCAACGAAGGGCGAATCATCGAGGCCGCCGAACTCTGCCACCAGACCAACAGCCTGCCGGAGGTCTGCGGTCGGGTCTGCCCCCAGGACCGGCTCTGCGAGGGGGCCTGCACCCTCAATAACGACTTCGGGGCGGTAACCATCGGTAATATCGAAAAGCACATCGTCGACACCGCCCTGCAGATGGGCTGGCGTCCCGATCTCAGCAAGGTGATGCCGACCGGCAGACGGGTGGCGGTGGTCGGCGCCGGACCGGCCGGCCTCGGCTGCGCCGACGTCCTGATCAGAAACGGGGTGACGCCTACGGTCTACGACCGCCATCCGGAGATCGGCGGCCTTCTCACCTTCGGCATCCCCGCCTTCAAACTGGAAAAAACGATCATGGAGCTGCGCCGCAGGGTCTTCACCGAAATGGGCATCGAGTTTCGCCTCGGGGTCGAGGTCGGCCGCGACCTGGCCTTTGCCGACCTGCTGGCCGACTACGATGCGGTCTTTGTCGGCACCGGCATGTACACCGCGATGCGCGCGGGCCTTGCCAACGAGGATGCCGAAGGTGTTTACGACGCCCTCGACTATCTGATCGGCAACGCCGACTTCCTTCTCGGGGTGAAACGCGTGCCCTACCCCTATGTCAGTCTTGCCGGCAGGCGGGTGATGGTCCTGGGCGGCGGCGACACCGCCATGGACTGCCTGCGCACCGCACTCCGCCAGGAGGCGGCCGACGTCGCCTGTGTCTACCGCCGGGATCGGGCGAACATGCCGGGCTCGGCACGCGAGGTGACCAACGCCCTGGACGAGGGCGTGCGCTTTCTCTGGAACCTCCAGCCCCTTGAGATCGTCTTGGGGGCAAGGGGGGAGATCACCGGGGTAAGGGTGGTCAGTACCCGCCTCGGCGACCCCGACGACCGGGGGCGACGCCGACCCGAGCCGGTACCCGGCACGGAAACGGTGCTCGACGCCGACTGCGTGATCATGGCCTTCGGCTTCATGCCCAGCCCGCCCCCTTGGCTCAGCGAAAACGGCATAATTCTCTCCGGCCGCAACCTCATCGAGGCCCCGGCCGAGGGCCAATACCCCTTTCAAACCTCCAACCCCAAGGTCTTCGCCGGCGGCGACGCGGTCCGCGGCTCCGACCTGGTGGTCACTGCCATTGCCGAGGGGCGAATGGCGGCGGAGGGGATTTTGGTGTGGCTGGGGGTTTAGTCCCTTAGGAAAAGTATTCGCATGTTTTTGCGAAGAATTTTTCCTGAAGGGACTTATCCCGTTTATCGAGGTTAGGGGGGATCCATCGCCGGCGTTCAAAGCGTTTCGCCATTGATTAATTGCAGAGCGGCATATGCTTAAAACATGATGTGCATGGGATGCATACATGCATATCTTCAATGCCCTGCGGCCGGGTCAGGAAGGCCACGACCGCAGGGCACCATTCAGGATTGAGGCCTCGTTATGTGCGGAATTGTTGGGATTGCAGGACATGCCCCTGTTTCACCGAGTCTTTATGAAGCATTGAGCATTTTACAGCACCGGGGCCAGGATGCGGCCGGCATGGCAACCTGTGATCATGGTAAAATGTTTTTCCACAAGGCGAACGGCCTGGTGCGAGATGTTTTCCTACCCGCAGACCTGGAACGGCTCATCGGTGACATGGGTATCGGTCATGTCCGCTATCCCACGGCCGGCAGCCATTCGTCCCTCGAGGCCCAGCCGTTCTATGTCAACTCACCCTACGGTATCGCCCTTGCTCATAACGGCAACCTGACCAATGCCGCCCAGCTGAAAAAAGAACTGTATCAGGTGGATCGCCGCCACATCAATACCGACTCTGATTCGGAGGTGTTGCTAAACGTATTCGCTCATGAGCTGCACCAGAACAGCCGGTCTCAACTTAACGCCGAGGCCATCTTCAAATCGGTGAGTGGTGTGCATCGCCGCTGCCGGGGCGGGTATGCGGTGATTGCCATGATCAACGGCCACGGACTGGTGGGATTCCGCGATCCCCACGGTATCCGGCCGATCGTGCTGGGAGAGCGCCGCACCCCGATGGGATCGGAATACATGATCGCCTCGGAGAGTTGCGTGCTGGATGTGTTGGGTTTCACCCTCATCGGCGATATCGATGCCGGCGAAGCGGTCTATATCGATATGCACAACGGCCTGCAACGCCGCCGGTGCATCGACGAGGCGCGGCTCTCTCCGTGCATCTTCGAGTATGTCTACCTGGCCCGGCCCGATTCCATCATCGACGGGACTTCCGTCTACCAGGCTAGGCTGCGCATGGGCCGGGAATTGGCGGCGAAAATCGAGCGGGAGTGGCCGGATAATGATATCGATGTGGTCATCCCCATACCGGAATCCAGCCTTACCGCGGCCTATGAACTGGCCAACCGTTTACAGATCCCCTACCGGGAAGCCTTCATCAAGAATCGCTATATCAACCGTACCTTTATCATGCCAAGCCAACGCGAACGGGAAATATCAGTACGGCGAAAGCTCAATCCCATCGCCCAGGAATTTAAAAATAAAAAAGTGCTGCTGGTCGATGACTCCATTGTCCGGGGTACGACCAGCAAGCAGATCGTCCAGCTGGCCCGAACCGCCGGGGCCACTAAAGTCTACTTTGCCTCGGCGGCTCCGCCGGTGCGTTTTCCGAACGAGTACGGCATTGATATGCCCTCGGCCGACGAATTGATCGCGCACGGTCGCAGCGAATCTGAAATAGCCGTGCTGATCGGTGCCGATCGGTTGATTTACCAGGATCTTGACGCTCTGGTCGTCAGCGTCTGCGAAGACAACGCGCGATTGCAGAACTTCGAGTGCTCCATATTTGACGGGGTGTACATCGCCGGCCGGATCGACCCGTTAGAATCGGGAATCATAGGCGATGCCCGAAAGAGCTCCGCCCCCAAAGGGGTTCTTGGAACATGACATAACCATGTTTTGCGCAAGTGCGCGAGACGTTGGCTAAACGGATCAGACTTCTTGGCGAAAATGGTCGGAGCTGTTTTCGGTAGCATGAGTATCGGCAGCTGCTCGGAAGAGGCGGCGGGATGGCACGGCCGGGTGGGACATGCCCGCAAGCGGGGAAGGGCTGATCAAGGGATTAAATCCCTGCTGTCTGGTTCTTGCTCGGTGCACTTGGTGATGGCCTCCAGTCCACGCCCATCGCAGCGGCAAGGCAATAAAGGAGCGGCTGGGGCGGACGGAGTGCGATTCGAAGATATCGAAGCGGAACCGCGACTCGGGGAACTGGCGAAACGGCTAAAGAAGAAAGACTATACCGACCGGAAGCGATCAAGCGGGTCTGGATCCCCGGCCGAACGGCGAACTGCTCCTCTTGGGCAAGTTCTGGTTCAACTCCGACAGACTCCTAGACAAGAAAAAAACGCGGTTTGTGGATGGTGCAAAAATTGCCGGTATCCAACTCCCTGTTGGACGAAAATATCATCTCGGTTGCACAATTGGATTACTGCAGCTTCATCTGAAATTCCGTATCGATATGGCGCAAGATAACGCCATCCCAAGTTATTCTGACGAGTCTGAGGTTTTCTCCAACCATCTCTCCTTCACGTGCAATCCTGTTGTTGATCATGATCATTCTGCGAGAAGGTTCATCGGCGTAAACATGACCGGCCAAGGTGATCTCGGGGATTGTCTTTTGCCGGTCGACCGACAGTTCCTTTAATAAGGGTAGGGAGCTCCCCGGTTCGCTGGCTGCCTTGGGAAGGGGCGGGGCTGAGGCTTGTTCCGGTTGCAGCAGAGGGGCGGGCTGGATCACGACCTCGGGCTGGATAACAGGCGTGTCGGTTGGGTTTTGAGGTTCTGGAGGGATTTCTTTCTGTATAGGTTCATTTACCTGCTGCGCAACTTTTTGCCCTGGTCCAGTAACTTCGGGCGCACCATTCTGCACAAGGGGTTGTACTGGGGGCTGTATTTCCTGCTCTGCAAGCGGTACAATCCGTTCCTTTGGTGGCGGTTGGGGTTGGTGGGCCACCTGCGGTGCTGGCCCGGCAGGCCACTGCCACAGGCCGACAGCAAGCACGACTAGACAGACAAAACCCAGTAACAAGACCACTTTCCTGCGCATGACCGATCGCTTGTGTTGGGCGGAAAGCTGGTCGGCATGCACGGTCTGCAGGGAGGGAATTTCCCCCTGTTTGCGTTCCTGGTCCGATTTTTTCAGGGCATCAAGTATATAGGACATGGTGAGTATACGCCTGTCAGTGTTGCTTGGATTTCGGCTTTTTTTCTTCCTGATTCGTTATGATTTCTTCAATACTGACAGGCGGTGAGAATTTCTTTTTGGCTTTTTCCACCTGTAACACTGCCGAGTCAGTACGATCAGCATCAGTCGCTTTGTTTTCAGGCTCTTTCTCGGGGAGGGGTTTGTTTTCTGGAGAAAGTGGTTGCCCGGTTTTCTGTATTGGCGAAAAGGGCTGAATGTTTTCTTTCATAAAATAGTAGGTTGTCGACAGGCCAATTGCCAAAATGGCAAGCAGTACAAAAAACATTCTGCGTCTGCGGGGGGAGAAAAAAGGCGTTCTCTTTGTCTCCACAATCTCCTTGCCTGCCTTTTTCATGATTTTCAGGCTGACATGGTCGGCACCTTCCGCATACGCGCCGAGGAGAGCTCGATCGCACAGCAGATTGATCACCCGCGGAATTCCTTTCGACAGTTTTATGACATGATCTATTGCTTTGTCGGAAAAAAGGCGGCCCGTTCCACCTCCGGCAACCTTGAGCCGATGTTGAATATATACACGGACATCGTCAGGCTGCAGTGGTTTGAGGTGGTATTTGCTGGTAATCCTCTGACGTACCTGGGCCATCTGGGGAGTGGAGAGCATGAGTCGCAGTTCCGGCTGGCCAAGGAGAATGATCTTCAGCAGTTTCTGGGTGTCCGTTTCAAGATTGGTCAGGAGCCGGAGTTGTTCGAGGACGTCGGCATCAAGGTTCTGCGCCTCATCAATGACAAGCGCAGTGCTTCGTCCCCTGGCGTGCGCCTGCAGCAGATGACGGTTGATTGCATCTATGTAATTTTTGCTTGAAAGAGAACCTGACGTTTCAGGAATGGCCAGTTCTTCGCAGATGGTTTTCAGCAAATCGCTGACCGTGAGTTTGGGATTGAGGATGATCGCAATATCTGTCGCTTCGGGCAGCTGTTCCAGGAGACAGCGGCAGACGGTAGTTTTTCCTGTACCCACATCTCCAGTCAGCAGGATAAAACAGCCATCACTCTGTATGCCATAGATGAGATGTGCCAGGGCCTCGCGGTGCAGTTCACTCATATAGAGATAGCGCGGGTTGGGAGCAATGGCGAAGGGTTTCTCGGTCAGACCGAAATACTGTGTATACATTGAAGAGTTGCGTTTCAGGTTGCAGAGCGAAAAAGTGGCATCAGGCGTTCAGTAAATCGTAGCAATAGGTAGCAAACACTATAGGGTAAAATGGAATTATTTCCCATTTTTCTTTCTTTCCTGTTGTAATTCTTCAAAATACTCCCTAAAACACCTTCATAACTCATGAGCTAGTTGCAGCCGAATATTTCGGATAATCAATGTCTTAAATCCAGAATTGCCATGCCTGTCTATGAATATAAGGCCCTTGACCAGCGGGGGAAAGATCTGAAAGGGATCGTTGAGGCGGATAGCGAATCCCAGGCTCGGGCGAAACTGCGCTCAGCCGGCAAATTTCCTGTATCCTTGAAGGAAAGCCGGACGAAGACAGGGGACGCCTCACAGTCCTGGCTCACCTCCAGTCTTTTCAACCGGATAACTTCTGAAGAAGTGTATGTAGCCACGCGGCAGCTTGCCACTCTGCATGGGGCGGGCATCCCACTGGATGCAACCCTGACCTCCCTTGTCGAGCAGACCCGCAACCCGGCCTTGAAAAAGATCCTGGCCCAGATCAAGGGCAAGGTGAACGAGGGGAAGACCCTGGCCCAGGCCATGGGAGAACATCCCAAACTCTTTTCCAATATTTTTATCAACATGATACGGGCCGGGGAAGAATCCGGTTCGCTGAGTGTGGTTCTGGAGCGACTGGCCGATTTCAGTGAAAACCAGCAGGCCTTAAAAGGGCGTCTGAAAGCCGCGCTGGTCTATCCGGTATTCATGGCCTTTATCGGCTCGGCGATTCTCTTCATCCTTATCACCTATATCGTCCCCAATATAACCCAGGTCTTTAAGGAGATGGAGCAGACACTGCCCTTACCGACGCTTTTTCTGCTCGGCTTCAGTACATTTTTAAAGAGCTATTGGTGGGCGCTCCTTATTCTCGGTATAGTGGTGGTGTCTCTGTTCAGGCTTTTTGTCAAGACTCCCAGGGGCAGGTCTTGGTGGGATCTCGTCAAATTGAAGATACCGATTATCGGCCCGGTCGCCCAGAAGATTATCCTGGCCCGATTTGCCTCGACACTCGCCAGCCTCAATAAAAGCGGTGTCGAGTTCATGGTCGCGATGGGTATCGTGCGGACCTTGGTCAACAACGTGAGGATTGCTGAGGTGATTGATGAGGCGATAGAACATATCCGTAAAGGAAAGAGTATGACAGTGGCACTCTCCGCCTCTCCATGGTTCCCGCCGATGTTCGTCCAGATGATTGCCGTCGGTGAGCAGAGCGGTAATCTTGAGGCTATGCTCAATAAGATCGCCAGCGCCTACGAGCGTGATGTCGAAACAGCAGTCAAGGCAATGACGGCGCTGCTCGAACCGCTGATGATCACGATCATGGGTCTGGCTGTGGGGTTTATTGTTATTTCGATTCTGCTGCCCATCTTTGAAATGAATCAGATGATCCATTGAAAGAGTAAAAGAGGTTTGTCTTTCGGTTTCTTGGCTTGGAAAGGTATCTCGCGGCCCCGGGCTATTGTGTTTCTTCGCCTGAACCGGTGGAAAAGCCGGATCATTTTTTCAGCAGTCGAACCAGGTCCTGCTGTGCATCGGTAAAGCCGGGTGCAAATGCCAGTGCTGCTCTGTAATTTCTCTCCGCTTCCGGATAATTCCCCTTCCATTCAAACGCTACACCGAAATTATTCAGGGCATTTGGGGCGTTGGGTGAGATGGCCGGGTATTTTTTAAGTGATTGATGGCCTCGTCGATCTTCCGTTGTCTTAGCAGGACAACGCCCAGGTTATAATGGCATTTGGCATAATTCGGAATATGCTCAATGGCTTTCTTGAAATGGACAATCGCCTCCTGAAATATCGGGAATCTCGGGTGTTGAAGCGGTTATAGCTTTTAAAGCTAACTTTCATTTTCTGTCCATAGCCAGGCGCCATTTTTTTTATGGTGTTAATAAGTGAATGGGGCCGCTTTATGATGAACGGCCTGTTGTTATAGGCTGGATATTCTGCTATAAATTTTCCAGCAAAACGTCATTTGGACGTTTAAGCAACGCATGCTGCATTGCTATGATTCCTGCGATATGCTGCCGATGAACCAGCTTCTTCGCTCCTGCTTACTACCCGGAGTATTGATATAATGAATGAATGAATGATGAATGGATGGTACATTGGTGGTTCCGAGGCACTCCTTGAGACATGAACACTACTGAGGGATGAATATGTATCAGATGAATAGACGATTTCGGATGATCCTGCTGCTTGTGGCAGCAGTCTTGTTGCCGACTCTTTCGAGCCACGCGGCAGAGAATCTCGATCCTGCCTTTGGCGCAAAGGGAGTGGTCATAACGGATTTTGGCGTTGCCGATGACGAGGCATCCGCTCTTACGGTGCAGCCGGACGGCAAGATCCTGCTTGCCGGATTCAGCAGTAACTCTGTGGTCAAAGATATCGCGGTGGCCAGATATCTCAGTGATGGGAAGTTGGACACAAGCTTTCATACCGCCGGCTATGTCACCTTCAACGTCGGTGACGGCAATGCCGTGGCGCGCGCCATGGCTGTTCAGGAAGACGGCAAGATAGTTATAGCCGGAACCTTTGATAATGGGGCGAATGAGGCGAGTTCGGAGATTTTTCTGGCCCGGTTGACCAATGAGGGCTTTCCTGATATTTCTTTTGGTGCGGATGGCAAGCTCGTGCTGCCGCTGGAAGGTAAAACAGGTAGTGCCTATGATCTGCAGGTGACGGCGGAAGGCGATATCCTCGTTGTCGGGACTGCAGGTGACACAAATGGCCTGAATGCAATAGTCGCCCGGATTGACCCGCAAGGGGTGCTGGACGGCAGTTTTGGCGAAGACGGCATCGCCATTGTAGCCCGTGATTATGAAACCGCCGCCCATTCCCTGGTGCTGCTGGCCGATAATTCAATTTTACTGGCCGGATACAGCAAACCGGAAGAGGTTGCTGGTCTCTGTCTCTTCCGTCTTAAAGCCGATGGGACGCTCGATGAGTCGTTTGGCACAAAGGGCGAGGTGCAGGTGCCGGTTGAGGGCGGTGAAGCCGTAGTCTATGATATGGTTGCCCAGGCCGATGGCCGGTTGGTCATCGTCGGTTCGTATGATAACGGCAGTTATAGAGAGGTGCTCCTTGGCCGTTTTCTGGCAAGCGGTGCGGCAGACACAGGTTTTGGTACAGGCGGGTTGGTGCGCAACGATCTGGGCTCTGACAGCGTTGGCTATGGCGTGGCTATTCAGAAAGATGGTTCCATACTGGCAACCGGCTTCAGTGAGACGAACGAGGGTAAGGATATCATCTTGCTCCAATACGGGGCGCAGGGGAGCGAAGTTACGGCAAGCTCGACAACAGAGACAACTGAAACAACTTCTACCGACCCCACAACAACTGCCCTGGCCAATAACCAATCTCTGACGACCGAAGAAACCAGCCCGACAACGACGAAGTCGGCTACAACTGCCGACACCGCCGATGATTCCCTTGCTACTGCCACCTATATTGCGGAGTCCGTGTCGGTCTACGATGACGAGAGCCGTGCCTTGACGGTACTGGCGGATGGGCGGGTTCTGGCCGCCGGCTATGCCGGCAATGGCGACGACACGGATTTTGCCCTGCTGCGATTCAGCGCTGCCGCAGTGGATACCCTTGCCGATTCAGTGGCCGGGGCAGGCGGCATTACGGACGGGAACTCTTTTATCAGAACGACTTCGATCACCAATATCTCAAGAAACAGCGCGATGTCGGGTGGCGCGATAGATGAACGGATAACCCTGATAGATGAACTGATACCCCTGACCGTCACGGCGAGGGGGGTGTGCTTTGGCACGACTCGACATCCGGTGTTCAGGGCTGGGGCGGCGGAGACTTCCACTACAACACCGACGACTCCCACGACAACACCGACGACTCCCACTACAACACCGACGACTCCCACTACAACACCGACGACTCCCACTACAACACCAACTACTTCCCCGGCGGCTGGCTCCAGTTCTATTCTGCCTGCGGCCAGCAAAGAGACCGCTTTTAATTATGAGACGGTTCTTTTCGGCCAGACCAGCGATGGCTCAGGTGTTGGCACCTTCGGCAGTAATATTGTCAATATTACACCGAATACGGTATATTATGTCCGTGCCTATGCCGTGCTGTCGGACGAAACGGTTGTTTATGGCAATGAGCTGTCGTTTGAGACCAGCGATGCCTGTTTTATCGCCACTGCCGCCTACGGGTCTGTACTCGATAAGCATGTAGTCCTCTTGCGGGATTTTCGTGACGCATATTTAAAGGACAACAGCCTGGGGCGAAGCTTTGTTGCCCTTTACTACAGGTTTTCTCCGGTGATTGCCGATATCATCGGCCACAATGAATTTTTGAAGCAGGCGGTGCGGATCTGCCTGTGGCCATGGGTTGCCTTCAGCTATATCATGCTGCACCTTGCAATTGCCGCGAAAATTGCCCTTTTGCTGTTTGGTGCAGCCAGTGCCGGTATGGTGATGTATTCCCTGAAAACAAAAGAGAAAGTGAAAGAAACATTATGATGAATCGTTTGTATATCCGTTCTGAACGCATGCCCAAATCGCTCTTTTCAGAGTCCGGTTTTACCCTTATTGAACTTCTTGTTGTGCTTGTCATTATTGGTATTCTTGCCGGATACGTCGGCCCGAAAATCATGGGCCATCCCGAAGAGGCCAAACGGACCAAGGCAACCATGCAGATTCAGGGAATTGAAACTGCCCTGAATCTCTATAAGCTTGACAATGGTTCCTATCCTTCAACCGAACAGGGACTACAGGCCCTCGTTGAACCACCAGCGGCCGGAAAACTCGCGCCAAAATGGCGGACAGGCGGCTATCTGGAAAAGAGCAAAGTACCGCTAGACCCTTGGGGTAACGACTTTGTCTATTTGAGTCCGGGATCACATGGTGATTATGATCTCAGTGCCTACGGAATTGACGGAGAGGCCGGAGGAGAGGGAGATAACGCCGATATCAACAATTGGGAAATCGAGTAATCGTTGCCGGTGGATCTGTTGTCAGAGGCAAAGGTGTTGATACACATGTACCTCCCCCCGGCATTCACCCCTCAGGTTAAGCCCGCACAAGGGATACCCGTATTTTAGTGGGTTGCTTGTATGCTGCATCGAAAACTCAGACCATCTTCCTTATGCCACCTATGACGACTTTTTCCGAGATCATCAGTCTGGTATCTTTGAGAAAGGATCAGACTGATGAATCGGCCTTCACCCTTTTTGAGCTGCTGGTGGTGTGTGCCTTGATATCAGTAATGCTGGTTGTTGCTGCGCCAACCCTGAGAAACAATCTATTGACCAATCCCTTGAAGGCATCCTCACGTCAGGTAATCGGGATTATCAAGGGCATAAGGGAACAAGCGGTACGTGAACAACAAGCCTATTTCATCCATTTCGATTTTTCTGAAAACAGCATCTGGGTGGAAAAAGACGCGAAAAACGAGTTGGATGAACCTGAAAAAGAGGAAAAAGTTATTCTGCTGTTACCTGAGCCTGCCCGTTTTCTCGATGTATGGACGACAAGTGAGGGAAAGAAGGAGAGAGACCAGACAACACTCTGGATCAGTAAGCAGGGGTATATGGATCAGACTATGGTTCATCTTGGAAATGATGGAGATGAGGTCATGAGCCTCCTGTTTTCTCCTTTTCTTGGGCCAGTTCGGATCTCCGACAGCTATGTGAATCTGGACTAACTCAGCGGAAACGTGTCAAATAAACTATTCATCCAGCGTTGCTCTTCCTTGTTTCGCCAACGGGGGTTTACCCTTCTTGAGGTTATGGTCGCCATAGCTATCCTGGCGATCACCCTTTCCGCCATTTTCGGTTCTCAGGCCCAAAGCTTATCGCTTGCTGAGGAAGCCCAGTTCAATATTCACGCAGCAACTTTGGGCAAAGCCAAACTTGCAGAATATGAAAGCGGCGTAACCCCTCTTGAGAATGGTGACGGGGCTTTCGGCGAGGAATTCCCCGGATATATCTGGAAAGTGGAGGTGCAAGACCCAGACATTGAGGACTTACCCTTTTTTGCCGATCTCGAAGAGCCGCTGCAAAGAGTGGATCTCACTGTGTCAAGGAATGAGGAACGCCTCACCTTTTCTCTCAGATGCTATATCAAGAAGGAGAAGACCCCCTGAGTTCTCAGTCTAAATATAATGGCCAAGGAGGCTTTACCCTTTTGGAATTACTTGTGGCGATATTTATCTTTGCCATAGTCATTTCATCGGTGTATGGTGCGTACAGGGCTACGTTTCGCATAACTAACAGCACGGAATCTCAAGCAGAATACAACAATATGGCGCGAATCGCCCTGGAGCGCATCACGGGCGACCTCGAATCGTATTATTCCGGAGATGGGGGCCTTCTCCGGGGGGAAAGAAAAGAAGGTGACACCGGGAGAGCTGATCAACTGGCCTTCACCTCGACCTCGCATCTTATTTTCAGTAAAAAAGAGCAGCCGGCAGGGTATGCCATGATCCGTTATTCGACCGAGACGGATGAAAAGACCGGGCTGTTGCAACTCTATCGTATTGATAAGGCATTTCGTCCGGGTGACAGGCCAATAGACGAAGAAAAAGGTTTTCTGCTCTGTGACAGGCTCGCTGAGGTCCGATATGCTTATTTCGATGCGGAAGGCAATGAAAGTGAGGATTGGGAAAGTCACGAAGAAGGACCACCTCAGGGGGGCGATGCGCCTCAAGGAAAATTCCCGGTGATGATCAAAATTACCCTGCACTTTGCCGAAGCTGTTGACACAGAAAAGACTACAGTCTTTACAACTGCTGTTGCCATGTCGCGATTGACGGGGACAACAACACAGTGATTGGTTGCAGAGGCAGGAGGATACTGGCCGATGATCGTGGGATGGCCTTACTCATCACCATCATGATTATCAGTCTTCTTATCGTCGTGACCTTTGAGTTTGGCAAGACAATGCGGCAGAATCATCTGGCTTCAGCCAATTTGAAAAATGGCGAGCAGTTGGGTGCTATAGCACGTTCAGGAATTAACCTTGGGGCTACTCTGCTTGAAAAAGATGGCAAGAATAGTGCTTTTGATTCGTTTCTGGAGGACTGGGCCGGAGTAGAACAAGCTGATCTCTCAGGGCTCTTCAGTCAGGGACACCTACAACTGAAAGTGGCTGACCTTTCCGGCAGATTGCAGATCAACAGTCTTGTTAAAAGTGGGAAGGTAGGGACGGGAGCCAGGGAAATTCTTACTCGACTGCTCTTATCGGGAGAGTTCGCCGTCAAGGGAGAAACAGAGGCGAAGGGGATTGTTGATTCACTGGTTGACTGGCTGGATACAGATGACAGGGAGTCGGAGGCGGGGGCTGAGAACAGCTACTATCATTCACTTTCTCCTGGATATTCATGCAAGAACGGATCGGTTCAGCTTGTCGAGGAACTCTTGCTGGTCAAGGGTATTACGCCGGCCCTGCTGTTCGGTTTTGAGGGAAAAAAGGCGCTCCTGCAGTATATTACAGTGTATGGGGATGATGGAAAAATTAATCTCAACACTGCAGAGCTGGAACTCTTTCAGGCCATCAATCCACTGGTAAGCAGGGACCTTGCTCGCGGTATGGATGAGTTTCGCAGGGATAAAGCCAATAAAGATCTTCTGGCCAATGTCACATGGTATCAAAATGTTCCCTCCTGGCCAGGAGATATTGTCTTTGATGACAAATTTGTGACCACGACAAGCGCATATTTTTCCCTGGAGGCAACGGGTGTCCTGGATACCCAGAAACGAAAAATTGTCGCAGTGGTACGAAGAGCACAGCAAGGCGAGGTGACTGAATTGACCCGTAAGGTAGAGTGAGGTGATGGCGAACACACTATTTGCCCTGGATATCCATGACGACCTCGTAACCGGAGTCATGGTGAATTGCGTCGCCAAAACGCACATTGTAACGGCATGCGGTATTGCTGAGGTCGGTTCTCGATCCTTGGAATCAGCCGTTTCGGAGGTTGTCGAGCAGGTTGGCTACAAAGAGGGCGACTGTCGTGTAACTCTTGGTGCGGAGCATTTTTTTTATCGCAATCTGCAGTTTCCATTTACCGATAAAAATAAGCTCGGCAAGATCCTTCCAGGTGAACTTGCTGAGAATTCTCCCCTTGAAGCGGGAAAAATGACCTTTGATTTTCTCCTTGCTCAAAACAAGGGGAGGAACGCCTCCGTCATCGCAGCAATAGCAGAGAGATCTTTTCTATCCGAACAACTCGAGCTTTTGCAGAGACTGTCGGTTGATCCGGAAGTCCTGGGAGTCAGCGGTACACACGGTGCTGTAAGGCTTGGTGAGCTTGCCGGGGTTCCGGAAAATTTCATCTTTCTTGACATTGGCTTCCAAAAGGCGGTGCTGGTCTTGATCATAGAGGGACAGATAGCCCTTGTTCGTTCGCTTGTTTTTGATGCCGGCCTACTGGCAGGTTTCCGGATGACCGAGGACAGGCGTGATGTTTCTCCCCTTCGACCAGAAAATCTTGCAACAGTGTATGCGACATTTGGCCGGTCGGTGCGGCAGACGATTTTGGCAGCCAGGGTAGGCTTGCAGGGTCAGGATTTACCTCTCTATCTAGCCGGGCCTTTAGAATCTTACCCGGGCCTGGCCGAGGCACTTCATTCCGAGACAGGGATTGAGGTGAATAGTTGCACTCTACGTTCCAGGCCCCTTTTGCAGATAGAAAAGGGGATCGACTCTCGCTGGCATGCCGGTTCGATGGATAGGGCCTTGGCCCTTGCCCTGGAGCCCAAAAAAAGTGGCCATGTTTTTAATTTCAGAAAAGATGAATTGAGAAAAAAAGGCTCGATACGGGACTATCGCAGATATGGCAAGGTGGCTTTACTACCGTTGGGGTTACTTTTTATTCTTGTCATTGCATATTCTTGGCATGATCATACCACGTTGAAAAAACAGCAGGCTGCGCTGGAAGGACAGATTCGCGATGTTTTCTCTCAAACTCTTCCGGATGTAACCAGGATAGTCGATCCCGTGCAGCAGCTCAAGGTGCGGATAAATGAGGCAAAGCAGGCCTATATGACTGGAGGTGCCGAGGCAACAGGCTTGGGAATGCTGGCGCTTTTGGCCGAGATCTCGGCGCGCATACCGGCGGCCCTGCAAGTGAAAATTGTCAAAATGGTCGCGGATCGGAACGATATCCGGCTCAAAGGGACAACGGAGAATTTTAATATTGTCGACAGTATCCAGAAGGAATTGGAGAAATCTCCAAATTTTTCGAAAGTGGAAATCAGCTCGGCAAATCTCTCTTCAAAGGGTGGAGCTGTGGATTTTGAATTGAAACTTGATCTCAGGCATTGAGTAGATGAAAACTCTGTTTTCTTACATAGATCTGAAGACTCTCAGAGAGAAGAGCGGATTCGACCAACTGGATGCCCGGCAGAGAATCTTACTGTTCTGTACCTCTGTAATTCTGCTGATCTTTCTCGTGTACCAGTTGCTTGCCTCACCCTATTACGATTCACGATCAAAACTGCAAAATTCCGTGCAGCGAAAGCAGGCGGATCTGCTTGAAATCAAGAAATTACGCCAGGATTATCTACTGGTCAAAAAAGAAGAGGGGGGCATTCGAGACAGATTGGCAAAGCGATCCAAGAATTTTGCCCTTTTCTCTTTTGTCGATCAACAGGCGGAACAGGCAAAAGTGAAGGAAAAAATAAAATACATGAAACCCTCGATCTCTGAGGGTGAAGGTCCTTTGCGGGAGTCTTTGGTGGAGATGAAATTACAGGAGACAACTCTGGAGGGTCTTGTTACCTTCCTGAAACTGATTGAATCCTCTGAGAATGTTGTTTCTCTCCGCCGGATTTCCATTCAGGAAAGCGCAAAAGAACAGGGATATATTGATGTAATTATGCAGATAGCCACCTTTATAGAAGAGAGTGGCTCATGATCTCCAGCACAAGCGTATACCGCCGTTGGTTTTTCTATTGCAGCTATGCCGTTGTGCTTACCGTAGTGTTGCTATATGTGCGCTTTCCTGGGGCGAAGTTCAAGGAATATTGTGTTAAGCAGGTGCAGGAACTTTTTAGTGGCACCGAGTGTAGAATAGGGCGTCTTGCCTATTCCTTTCCCCTTAGCCTCTCCTTTGAGGATATGGTATTTTTTTTGCCGAAACAGGAAAAAGCTCCCCTTGTCAAATTGAATTCCATTACAATTTCGCCGGTATTCAGTAACCTTGGGAAGGTATTTGAGCTGAGAGGAGAAGGCTATTCGGGACACTTCAGCGGCACCTTGCATCCTGAGCGAAAGGACAATCAGTTTTCTCTTGTGAATCTCAAGATTCAGAACATGAGCCTTGGAGAGATGAAGTTGGTTCAGGGCGTACTGGGACGTGAGATTTCAGGCCTGTTAGATTTTACCGGCAGCTTTTCCGCAGTGGTGAATCAGTATCTTGCAGGGAAGGCGCAAGGAAAGGTAAAACTTAAGGCGGGAAAAATCTCTCTTGTTCAACCTGTTCTGGCCATGAATACCATTGACCTGCAACAGATGGAGATGGAAGTCAAATACGACAGCCATGAGTTGCAGCTGTCTAAGGGAAAAATGAAAGGAAAAGAGCTGTCTGCTGATTTTTCGAGTACGGTGCGAGTGATTTCTCCATGGTATATCAGCAGTATAACAGTTACAGGGGACGTCGCTCCGCAGACTGGATTCATGAAAGAGAATCCGCTCGTCCAAAACGAGGTGCGTGCCTTGCGGATGCAATACAAAAAGCCAACGATCCCGTTCAGGATCAATGGAAGTCTGCAGAAACCAGCATTTCGTTTTGGCCTCTGAGGTTGGCATTATGAAAACCCGCATCTCGGCCATTCTTCCTTTACTCCTTATCACCTTGGGCTGTGTCCTGGCGGTTGAGGGGTTTTACAGTGTCGTGGAGAATTTTCTGTCTGTTCCTGTTGATGAAAAAAAGCTTGTCGCCCAAGTACCGGGAAAAAAGCAGGCAGTAGCCACACTCAAACATACCGTGGAGGATGATGCCCGCATCGTTCTTGCACGCAATCTCTTTGGACCTCCTCCCTCTGATAAGAATAAAGATCAATCTGCCGGCGAGGCGCTTGAGGAGTTACAGACAACATCCCTTGATCTCATTCTCCTCGGTACGATCATCGGCGAAGCGAATGAGAGCAGAGCGATTATCTTAGAGAAAGGCAAAAAAACGCAGGATATCTATCAACTGGGAGATATGGTGCAGGGAGCGATCTTGAAAGAGATAGCGAGGGGGAAGGTCGTCCTGAATTATAATAACAAGGATGAGATCCTGGATATGACCGAGGCTGCCAAATATGCCAAAAAAACTCCAGGAGCGGTAGCCCCGGCAGTACTACGGCAGGAGGAAACATTGCCTGGGCCCGAGCAGGCAATAAATGGGCTCGCGCCGCAATCGCCTCAAATGCCCGGTGCCGCAATGCAACCGACATCTATACGCCCAGCTCGGAGGTTCAATAGCCAAACGCCTGTTAAAATTATTCAATAAATTAAGGTGAATATGTACCGCATCCATTTGCAATATTTCCTCGCTTTGATATTCGTACTCTGTCTCACAACGCTGCAGGTTTATGGGGCTGAAAAATCGTCAGTTTCGGATTCCCTTGAAGGGGGGGGTGCGGAAAAACGCTTCATATCAATCGATTTTGACAACGTCGATATTCGCACATTTGTTAAATACATTAGTGAACTTACAGGGAAAAATTTTGTTGTTGATAAAGCAGTCCAAGGCAATGTAACGATAGTTTCGCCGACGAAAATTTCTGAAGATGAGGCGTATCGGGTTTTTCAGTCCGTCCTGGATGTGCATGGTTTCACCACAATAACTGCCGGATCAATCATCAAGATTCTGCCCTCGGCTGAGGCTCGCTCTCAGAACATTGAGACTCTGGGTACGAGTATGTCCTCCGAGCCGGAAGATAGGGTTGTCACCCAGTTGATCCCCTTGAAATTCAGCACGCCAGAGGAGATGAAAAAAGTATTGATACCGCTTGTTTCGAAGACCTCCGTAGTGATTGCCCACACCCCCTCCGGCATGCTCATTGTTACCGAGACGCTTGCCAATATCCAAAGACTTCTTGCCATTATTGACGCCCTCGATGTGGAGTTTTTCAAGGAAGACATCGTTGTTATTCCCTTGAAGTATGCAACTTCTGAGTCTGTCGCCAAAATTTTGAGCACGATCTATCAGCAGGCTGCCGTTGCCAGAAAAGAAACCACGTCGGCTCCTTCCATCAAAGTTGTGCCCTATGAGAGGATCAATGCCCTGGTTGTTATAGCCGGCCCAGCGGATGTCGTGCGCGTAAAAAATCTGATAACTCTACTCGATACGCAAATTGAGCGGGGTGAGGGAAATATTCATGTGTTCTTTCTCCAGAATGCCAGTGCCGTAGAGCTGGCTAAGATTCTCACTGGCCTACCTGAAAATCAGGCAGCAGGTAAAGAAGGGGTGGGTAAAGTTCCGGCTATTTCCAAAGACGTTAAGATAGCGGCGGATCCAGAAACCAATTCCCTCATCATCACTGCATCCAAGGAGGAATACGGAGTTATTGAAGAGGTTATACATAAACTCGATATTCCGAGGCGCATGGTATATCTGGAAGCCTTGATCATGGAAGTGAGTACGGATAAATCCTTTGATGTTGGTGTCCAGTGGATAACCGGTGGTGTTTTTGCTGACGGCACTGGCCAGGGTGTGACCGGTTTCAGCGGTGATTCAAATCCTGCCTTTAATTTGATCGGTGGGATAAATGCTGCTGATCCCTCTTTATCTTCCGGCTTTTCTCTTGGCATACTCAAGCAGGGTATTCAGATAGGTGGAGTAACGTTTCCTAATATCGCGGCGATATTAAGGGCATTTAAAAATGATAGTGATATCAATATTATATCAACACCACAGATACTCACCACCGATAATAAAAAGGCGGAAATCAGCGTTGGCGAGAACGTGCCCTATATTACAAGCCAGAATACTACAGGGACGACTGGGCAGGATTATACCCAGTATGAGTATAAGGACGTTTCCACGAAAATGACCATCACACCTCATATCAACCAAGCTGATACCCTGCGGCTTGAGATCAAGACTGAGGTCATTAAGCTCAAGGGCAATGATCCAGATAATTTTACCCCGACTACCTTTAAACGGACCGCCGATACTACTGTTATCCTCAATGATACCGATACCGTCGTGCTCGGCGGAATCATCGGTGAGGATTCTACAAATGCTGAACTGAGTGTACCCTTTCTCGGTGATATTCCCATCCTTGGGCACTTATTCAAAACCAGATCCAAGGCCAGTACTAAGACGAACATGTTTATTTTTATCACTCCGCACATTATAAGAAATCCCGCGGATCTTTCCGGTATGACTTTAAAAAAAGAAGATGAGGTTGGTAGGGAAGTGCCGCAATTGCATAGTAAGGGCCAGATGGTTGTCAATACGGCGCATGCCATGGCCCTTTCAGATATGGGATATGAAAAGTTGCTGAAGAATAACTACCGGGAAGCAAAGGGATTTTTTCTCAAGGCCTTGGAAAATGACCCGAAAAACCCCTTTGCCTTATTGAATCTCGGCGTAGTCTATGAGTATGAGAGAAATCCGGCAAAAGCCCTGGAGATGTATCAGACCGTTATTTCCACTGGGACGTCTGCTGTTGCACCTGCCTCAACTGACCCGAGTAAAAAGGGTTTGTCCCTGGTGCAGATCGCCAAGGGAAATATTGACAAGTTGCAGAAGAACCGTCTGGAAAAATAAGAGCCAATAAAGAGTTCAAGAGTCTGGATACGGGTGAGAGTGAATAATTTGCATGCCAGAAAGAGGATCGGAGAGATACTCATAGAAATGGACAAGATCTCCTTGTCCGCTCTCCAGGCTGCTTTGGATGCCCAGGCGTCTGGCGGTGGCCGCATTGGCGAACTCCTGATAAAGCATAAAAAAATTGATGAATTTGATCTGCTGGAGGCCTTGGCAGTTCAGTTTGACATGGAGCTGATATCGACCCTGCCGGCAGAAATACAGAGTGATTTTACAGCAAGCCTGACTATTGGCTTTTTGAAAAAAAACAAGATGATTCCCGTTGCTACTTATGACGAAGTCTATATAGCCATAAATGATCCTTTTTCTTTTCAGGAAGTTGATGATGTGCGGCATCTCCTTGGCTGGGATGGTGTCCGGGCTGTCCTCTGCCCTGCCCATATCATTGTCAATGCTATCAATTACGCCTTTGACATGACTCAGAATACTGCTGAAGACGTGATGCAGGATATCAATGATGAGGATCCGGAAAGGCTGTTTTCGGAGATTGAAGAGGTTGGGGATTTACTGGATGATACCAGTGCTGCGCCGGTCGTCAAGCTTGTAAATCTCATGTTCTCTCAGGCCGTACGGAACAATGCCTCTGATATCCATATTGAGCCGTATCAAAATAGTCTGAAGATCAGACAGAGGATAGATGGTATCCTCTATGACATGCTCAGCCCGCCAAAGCACGCGCAATCAGCCCTTGTGTCCCGCATCAAGATCATGGCAAAGTTGAAAATTGACGTAAAGATGCTGCCTCAGGATGGTCGTATTGAACTGAAAATAGGGAATAAAGAAATTGATGTGCGTGTTTCGACCCTACCGACCTCTGCTGGGGAGCGGGTGGTTATGCGTTTGCTCGACAAATCTTCAGTGCTGATCTCTCTGACCGATCTCGGTATGCCTGATGATCGATTACTGCCGTTCAATGAGGAGATACATGCGGCACACGGCATTGTCCTTGTTACCGGCCCAACCGGATCAGGAAAAACAACCACCCTGTATGCAGCGCTCACGACAATCCACAAAACAGATATAAATATCATTACGATAGAGGACCCGGTAGAGTATAAAATCAGTGGTATCGGTCAGGTTCAGGTCAATTCGTTGATTGATCTTACCTTTGCCTCAGGTCTCAGGTCTATCGTCCGCCAGGATCCGGATGTGATTCTTATAGGCGAAATCCGTGATCTCGAGACAGCTGAGATTGCCATTCAATCTGCCCTCACCGGCCATTTGGTGTTCTCAACCCTGCATACAAATGATGCAGCCAGTGCCATTACCCGCCTGATCGATATGGGCATTGAGTCGTTTCTGCTCTCGTCTTCAATTAACGCCATTCTCGCCCAAAGGCTGGTGCGTATGATCTGCGTGCACTGCAAAGAAGAATACACACCTGACCCCGAAGAATTACGAAAACTCGGGCTGGACCCGGCCCTTACTCAAGACAGAGTAGTGTTCCGCGGTCGTGGTTGCGGTAAATGCCATCATACCGGCTATAAAGGCAGATGTGGGATTTTTGAACTGCTCTTGATGAGCCAGCCCATGAAAAGTCTTGTTCTTAAAACCGCCGATGCCAATGCGATCAAGCAGCAGGCCATTGCCGAAGGGATGGTTACCCTGCGCCAGGATGGCGCCATGAAGGTTCTGCAGGGCATCACCACTATCGAAGAGGTCTATCGAGTGTCTCATGGATAAGACAAGAGAGTGAGTGTCCGAACAGTATCACAAACAGCCCAAATGTCGTCCTCTTCTCGCTGAGCCACTTATAGATGCATACCTCGTTTTCGGGAGTGTATAATCTCCTGCCCTTGGCAAAATCTGACAACACGACAGTGCAGCACCTCAAGTTCTTGTACCGACTCGTTTTGTCAGCGGTTAAAATAATTTTTTGTAAATCTTATATCTTGTAAATCTGCTGTATTTGCCACAGGCAACTCCTGCCAATTGGTAGTGTAGGTGGTTGATTTCCTGGTCTGTTGCCTTGACCCATGGCCTCTCGGTTGCTGTTGCCATGCCGTCTGGTCCTCCCCCAATATAATTGTGGAGTTCTTCTTAACTCGTTATGTTGAAGGAAATAGGAGGATCAGATGGGAAAACAAACCGAAAGCGGACGTATGGCAAACGAACGACTTGATGCTGTATTGATGCCGGATGGCATAATCCAGCTTGAATGGCTACATGTTGCTGAAAAATTCAACAAACACAGCCAGTTGTTGCAATACGAAATATATGAGAACTATTCAACTAATTCGCTTGAGTGGTTCTTTCTCCTCGGATTTTGCAATAAAAAAGTTGAGCTGACCCCATCGCTCAATTTTTGGCGCAGATTTTCCGGTCTCTTCATCTGCAAGCTCATCCTCACCCCCGACATAGAAGAACAACGAGAAGAGATCAGCATAGCCCTCGGCGACGAGGACCTCGTCCCGTTGCAGGAAGCAGCTCCTCCGATGTCCGGTGGAGAGTATCTGCAGGAAGAGGTGCTGCTTGCCTTGTGGACAACGCTTCATGAGGTATTCGCCGAAAAGATTGCAGCTTATAAGGGCTCGGTTGCCGACTTTGTAAAGAAATACAGCCCTGACACCCACCTGGTTGGCCGGATCTATTTTCATCTCGTTGAAAATAAAAAGAGCAACGCTCCCTTTGCCTTTCTTGCCACATATTCCACGCGGTTGAATGAGGAAGGAGAATCCAGGCATCTGCCGTTGAAGTACGCCCTCGAAGAATTTCGGGACAATAACGAAAAGCTTCTGGAACTGCTTGTCACCGTCCACGATGCCGGGCAAAAGAGTGAGCTGGTGGCAGATCTGCTCGACACAGGCGAATTGTTTCATCCTCTGGCCTGGTCCACAAAAGAAGCATTCACCTTTCTCCAGGAAATACCGCTGTACGAAGAATCGGGCATTCTCTGCCGCATTCCCAATTGGTGGAAGGGAAAAGCGGCAAACATCGGCATTGCCGTCAGCATTGGGACGAAGAATCCTTCCACGGTTGGCATGGCGGCCCTGCTTGATTTCCGGCCCCGGCTGATGCTTGGCGATACGGAAATATCCGAGGAAGAGGCCCGTCAACTGCTTCAGGCCTCCGAGGGTTTGGCTTTCCTAAAAAACAAGTGGGTAGCGGTTGACTCGAAAAAACTGCAAGAGACTCTGGCGGCCTATGAAAAAGCACGGGAGTTGAATTCGGAAGAGGGGATCAGTTTTCTCGAGGCCATGCGTTTCTCAATCAACCCGCAAAAACTCCTCGGTACTGAAGGCGGAGGGCTGCTCTCTGGGGTTTCGAATGGTGAATGGCTGCAGTCGGTTTTTGCCAAACTGCACCGGCCTGAGACCATTGAGGTGGTCAAAACCAGCAAAACATTTACGGCCAAGCTGCGGGGCTATCAGCAGGATGGCCTGAACTGGCTCTATTATCTGCACAGCTTGAAGTTCGGGGCCTGCCTAGCCGACGACATGGGCCTCGGAAAAACCGTGCAGTTACTTGCCTTTCTCAATGCCCTGAAGGCGGAAAAGAACAAGACGGGGGAGAAAACCGGGACCTCGCTGCTGGTTATTCCGGCCTCGCTGCTGTCAAACTGGATCAATGAAATACAGACATTTTTCCCAAGCCTCAAATATTTGGCAGCCCATCCCGACCTCCATAAACCGGGCAAGGTTCCCGAGCCGGGGCCGGAACAGCTCGAAGCCCTCGATCTGGTCATCACGACATACAGCCTCACGCAGCGATACCAATGGGTCCAGGACTATTCCTGGAACTATATCATCCTCGATGAAGCACAGGCGATCAAGAATCCGGGGACGCAGCAGACCAAGACCGTAAAAAAACTTACAGCCCGCAATAGAATTGCAATGACCGGTACCCCGGTTGAAAACAGGTTGTCCGATCTCTGGAGCCTTTTCGACTTTTTGAATCCGGGCTTGCTCGGCAATGCCAAGGAGTTTGGCAGCTTCAGCAAAAGCCTGGCTGAGAATCCGTTGGGCTATGCCCGCTTGCGTAAAGTTGTCAGCCCCTTCATTCTCAGGCGCCTTAAAACCGATAAAACGATAATTTCCGATCTTCCCGACAAGGTGGAAATGAAGACCTGGGCGGCCATGAGCAAAAAACAGACCGTACTCTACAGTGAGATGGTGGAGGGCTTGAGAGAAACGATTGAACACTCCGAAGGGATTCAACGGAGAGGCATCATCCTGTCGGCCCTGATGAAATTCAAGCAGCTCTGCAACCATCCGGATCAGTACCTCGGCCAGGATCTGTTTGCCGAAAATGAGAGCGGCAAGTTTGAACGATTGCGGGAAATATGTGAAACAATCTATGAAAAAAGGGAAAAAGTCCTAGTCTTTACCCAGTTCAAGGAAATGACCGCGCCTTTGTCGAGGTTTCTCGCAACCATATTTAAGAGGGAAGGGGTGATCCTTCATGGCAGCATTCCTGTCGGTAAAAGAAAAGAACTCATTGAAAAATTTCAAGGATCTGAATATGTTCCGTATTTTGTTTTATCGCTGAAGGCCGGGGGGGTTGGGCTGAACCTGACTGCAGCCAACCATGTGATCCATTTTGACCGCTGGTGGAATCCGGCGGTGGAGAATCAGGCAACGGACCGGGCTTTTCGTATCGGCCAGAACAAAAATGTCATGGTCCATAAATTCCTGACTCAGGGAACCATCGAAGAAAAGATTGACAAGATGCTTATGGAGAAGGCAAAACTCTCCAATGAGGCGGTCGCAGCGTCCGGCGAGAACTGGCTCACCGAGATGAGCAATGATGAACTGTTTGAACTCCTTACCTTGAAACCATAATTTTGCGTGGGAAGATTATCATGAGTTGGGGTTATTCGCAATATCCGAAATATGTAACCGTTGCCGAGAAAAAGGCTAGGGCGGAGAAAAAGTTACAGCAGCTGAAAAAGAAGACGCCGGGCATCAGGCCGGTCGTCATCGTCGGCAGCACCCTGGCCCGTAGCTGGTGGGCGAAGACCTGGAACAGAAGTCTTGAACGGTACGCAGATTATAGAAATCGTATAGATCGAGGGAAGAGTTATGTCCGGCACGGGGCGGTTCTCGACCTCAAGATAACCTCCGGAAAGGTGAGGGCCCTGGTCATGGGATCCGCTTCCAAACCCTATGAGGTTGTGGTGGATATACTGCCGATGAAGAAAAACAATTGGCAAGAATTGCAAAACCACTGTCAAGGCCACTTGAAATCACTGCAGGATTTGCTGGCCGGCAAGTTTCCCCAAGCTCTGGCGGAGGTTTTTTTCACTGAAGGAAAGGGCCTGTTCCCAGGCCCGCGGGACATCAAGTTCCAGTGCAGTTGTCCCGACTGGGCCTCGATGTGCAAACACGTCGCGGCCACTCTGTATGGCATTGGCGCCAGATTTGACGAAGATCCATCATTATTTTTCACATTGCGTGGGCTAGATACCGGAGATCTTATTGCAGGAGCGGTTAAAGATAGAACAGAGGAACTGTTGAAGAGGACAAAAAAGAAGAGTGCCAAAATTATTGATGATAGCGATCTTTCCAACATCTTTGGCATTGATATGGACGAAAAACCGGACTTCGCAGCGCTCAGAAAGGAGACACTGAAGAAGAGACCGACTGCAAAAACGATTGCCCATCCCCTTGCTCCACTCCAAAAACAGGGAAATACCGCGCACATTCCCAAAACCGCAACCGACCTTGTTGCTGCAATAATAATGGCCGATACATCCGGTGTGACTTTTGCCGAATTGGTAGATAAAACAGGTTATGCAAAGACCAAACTGTATGGCATAGTGCACAGACTGAAACAACTGGGAAGAATAAAGAATCTCTCCTCGGGGGTATATGTCAAAGTATGACGAGAAATTTCACTTTCAGATGTGCCTGCATTTCTGCAACAGGATCACCTTCCTTCTCTAAAAAATCGAGTCCGAGAGTGAAAAGACTGAAGTTTCCTCTAAAAGTCTCATGCCGCCATCCACATCAGCGCGTCCCCTAGGGTATTAACCACCGATTTGCGCGGAATCGGGCAAAGTAGAGCAAAATCCTCGTCCAATGCTGCTTGGGCCACTAGCCTCCGGACGTCGGAAAGGGCGAAATGGTTGCGGCCTTTGACCTCATGTCGCCGGCATGGAGTTTTCGCCAGGTGACAGGCGTAAATCCAGATGAGCGAAGTTGCCATCAGGCAGAAGTCCAGGTGGTTTTTGACCGCCACAGGCTTTCTGTTTTAGGGTATCGGCACTGCCGATACCCCGCTTCAGCTCCTTGAACCCGGCCGACCTCCATCTGGCGCCGTAATATCCGATTATCTCGGTAACCGACAGGGTCAGGTCGGTGGAAAACAGGGCAACCCTTCGCGTCCGGCGATACACCCACACACCTTGATCGGACGGTTCAGCGTTTTCAGCATGACCATCTGGTCAGAAGCCAGAACCGTTCTCATCCGTCCGTACAGGTCGACCGTCGTCTCCCGGTCCTGCCCTCTTTTCACCGAGGCAAGAGTCGATGTCGTACCCCACCGGTTGCCATATTTCCTCGGACGCCCCGCCCCTTTTCCCGTTGGTGGCTCAAGCAGGCCGAAGAGATTGTTGTTTGAACGAAGTCGGGACAGCAACTGAACCCGCCGGCCCAGTTCTTTGTATTCACTTCTAACCCCCGCAAATAAATCGGAGATATACAAATGATACATACGTATGTCCCATACTGCCCGAGTGACATTGATGGCGGTAAGAATTTAGGTTTTGCCTACAATAACTTCATGAGGATGATTGGTGAAGATGATTGGGCGTGTTTTCTCGATCATGATGCAATGTTCACCACTCCAGACTGGTATCGCCAGCTTGAGGCTGTGATTGAAAACTATCCGGATGCTGGTGAATTCAGTGTATGCACAAATCGTATCGGAAATGCAGCTCAGTTATACACAGATCCAAGCATACCGAATTTTTCTCACAATCATGATATGATATTACATCGCCAGATCGGTGCGGCTTTACAAAAACAGAACAGTGTTGAGGTCATTGAATTTACACAAGCACCAAAACGTGGGTTGAGTGGGTTGACAATACTCACCAGCAAACGGACATGGAAACTGGTAGGTGGCTTCAGCGATGGTTTCCTGGGGGTTGATTGGGATTATACTTTCCGTTGCGCTGATAAAGGGCTGAAAAATTATATACTGCGTGGTGTGTACGTTTATCACTGGTATAGAGAAAAATTATTTACAGGCCCTTGACAGGAGACGTCTTGCGGAGTCCGGTTCAACGCTGGGGAAGGTTGTCGGCTTAAAAAAATTGCAGAAATCAGCATGAAAGGGTAGCCTGGCAGCGTTGGATCAAATGGCTCTCAGCTGAAAAGAGTTTTTTTAGGGCTCTCCAAATAAGCGATTACCTATCACCTATCACCTGCTTATCACCCACCCACGAGGAGGCGAAATGCTGCATCTATCTGGCGGAAGTGGCGCCGGCCGAACTGGCTGGCTGATTGTCCTGCTGGCAGTGGTGGCGCTGGCCATGCCGGCGGCGGCAGAGGAGGTCATCCGCAGCGAGAAATATGAGTTGCGGCTGGAGACGCTGGCGCAGGGGCTGGAGCATCCCTGGAGCCTGGCCTTTCTGCCCGACGGCGGCCTGCTCATCACCGAGCGGCCGGGAAGGCTGCGATTATGGCGCCACGGCGTGCTGCAACCCGAGCCTATCAGCGGGGTGCCGACGGTGGCGGCTTACGGTCAGGGCGGTCTGTTCGACGTGGTGCTGCATCCACGCTTCGCCGACAACCGCCGCCTCTATCTGGCCTATGCGGCGGAACGTAACGGCACGATGAACACCGAGCTGGCGATGGCCGAATTCGACGGTAGCCGGCTGCTCAATCTGCGGGTACTGTTTCGTGCCGAGCCCAAGGTCAGTGGCGGGCATCATTTCGGCGGCCGCATCGTCTTCGACCGAGAGGGCTATATCTACCTCACCCTGGGCGAGCGCGGGCGGGATGAACTGGCGCAGGATCCGTCCAACCACGCCGGCAGCGTCGTCCGGCTTCGGGACGACGGCTCGGTACCGCCGGACAATCCCTGGTTCGGCCGGGCCGGGGCGCGCCCCGAGCTGTTCACCATCGGCCACCGCAATCCGCAGGGCATGGCCCTGCACCCCGATACCGGTGCCGTCTGGATTCACGAGCACGGGCCGCGCGGCGGCGATGAGATCAACATCCTCAAAGCTGGACGCAACTACGGTTGGCCGGTACTGACCTTCGGGCGCGCCTATTCAGGCCTGCCGATGGGCGAGGGCACCCACAGGGAGGGGATGGAACCGCCGATCCACCACTGGACCCCGTCCATCGCCCCTTCGGGCATGGCCTTCTACACCGCCGACGCCTTCCCCGGCTGGCGCGACAACCTGCTGGTGGGGGCGCTGGTGCTGGAACATCTGGCGCGGCTGGAGCTGGACGGGAAACGGGTGGTGCGCCAGGAACGGCTGCTGGAGGGGAAGGTCGGCCGCATCCGCGACGTTCGGCAGGGGCCGGACGGCTTCATCTATCTGCTCACCGACCACCGCAACGGCGCCCTGTATCGCCTGCGGCCGGCTTTTTAAACCAAACCTGTAACGGGGTCATAACGGGCTCAGGTCTGCCTTTGGTTTTTGCCGTGGATCTCTTGAACATAAAGGCACGCCATGCCTGCTTTTAACAAGAAAATGCACTGGATTGACCGGTGATTTTGACGTTAGCGGGCATCTATGTCAGAAATATCAATATGCCTTGCAATCCCAAACGATTTCTTGGCCTATGGGGAATTCATGAACGACATCTTTGCCGAGAATCTGCTTACGCTTTTTCCGCGCGCTGCGGCTCCGGATTTGGAGGCAGTTTGGCGATACGTAGCTCGGCATGATAGTTGATCAACCGGTGAACGCCGGCAGCGTCGTCTGGCTGATTTTGCCAGCGGAGAACCCGGTGATCCAGGACATGATGGCCGTGCCACCATCGGCCGGGACCGCAAACCGCTATTCGGCACAACACGATACGCTGCCGCATTGAGTACGCTGATAAGGAGTTATGTCAATTTCGGGGAAGCATTTGACCTGTTCCGACTTTGTTGCAAAGTGCCTGCTTATTGATCTGGAAACCAACGATAAGGGCGGCATTCATCACATCGGGGCCTTATTCGGCGGGCAAAAATTCGAGCGAAGCGGCCGATTTGATCTTACCAAACTCCTGACGGAACTCGATACCTTTGCTGCCAAGTCAGACTATATTCTCGGTCACAACCTCCTTGGCCATGACCTCCCTGTTCTTGAGTCCCTGGCCCCAGGCCTCCACCTTCTGCATAAGCCGGTCGTCGATACCCTCTATCTCTCTCCCCTGGCATTTCCCGAGAACCCCTATCATCGCCTGGTAAAAGATTACAAGTTGGTCCGCGATTCGATCAACGATCCGGTCGCCGATGCGCGGCTGGCAGCCTCGGTCTTGGGCGATCAGTGGCAAAGCTTCATGACCCTCGGGAAAACTCAAAGGGATGCCCTCTCTTTTTATCGCTTCTGTTTTGATGAGTGCAGCAATTCCTCCCGCCGTTACGAGGGTCTGAAAGAGGTCTTCACCGCCCTGGGGGCAGCACGCATTTCCGACAACGATGCCTTTGCCATCTTTCAGAAACATACGCAGGACAGGGCGTGTGAAACCGCCGTGGCCATGCTTGCCTGCAAGTATCTTGCGCTTCCGGACAAACGTCCGGCACTGGCCTACTGCCTGGCATGGCTGAAGATCGCGGGCCACAACTCCATCCTGCCGCCGTGGGTGCGGCACCGCTTCCACGATGTGGTGCCCATTCTGCGGGAGTTGCGGGATGTCCCGTGCAACAGCCCTTCCTGTCGATGGTGTCAGGATATCCACAACCCGGTGCAGCAGTTGCAGCGATTTTTCGGCTATTCCGCCTATCGGGCGACGCCGGCAACCCCTGACGGCACGAGCCTGCAGGAGGCGATTGTCCGCTACGGCATGGGGGACAAACCGCAGTTGGCCATCCTGCCCACGGGCGGAGGGAAATCCCTCTGTTACCAGATACCGGCCCTGACCCGCAATTTCCGCCGCGGCGTCCTCACCATTGTCATTTCCCCTCTGCAGGCGTTGATGAAAGATCAGGTTGATGGTCTGGCGTCAAAAACCGGCACCATGTCTGCCGCGGCCATCTACGGTATGCTGACCCCGCCCGAACGGGGTGAAGTGTTGGAGCGCGTGAGGCTGGGTGATATTGCCATTCTCTATGTATCGCCGGAACAGTTACGCAATAAGTCTCTTGCCGATGCCATCAGCCAGCGCGAAATCGGCTGCTGGGTATTCGATGAGGCCCACTGTTTATCAAAATGGGGCCATGATTTCCGCCCCGATTATCTCTATGCCGCCAGATTTATCCGCGAGTTTGCCGGCAAGCAGCAGACGCCCATTCCGCCGATTGCCTGTTTCACCGCGACTGCCAAACGCGACGTCATGGAAGAAATCACCGACCATTTTCGCCGGGAGCTGGGGCAGGAGTTGCTGGTTTTCGAGGGGGGCGTGGAACGGCACAATCTTACCTTCGAAGTCCAACTGATACACGGCGCGGAGAGGTATGAGCGCATCCACGAAATCCTGGCCGATCGTCTGCCGCAGCCGGAGATGGGTTCGGCGGTCATTTACGCGGCAACGAGAAAAGAAACGGAAAACACCAGGGACTTTCTCCTCAAAAAAGGCTGGCCGGTCGAGGCCTATCATGCCGGGTTGGCGGTGCCGGAAAAACGGCGGGTGCAGGATGATTTCATCAATGGTACGACGCAGATCATCTGTGCCACCAACGCCTTTGGTATGGGGATCGACAAGGATAATGTCCGGTTGGTGATCCACGCCAATATCCCCGGTTCGCTCGAAAATTATATCCAGGAGGCCGGACGGGCGGGGCGCGATAGCAAGGATGCCGAGTGCGTTCTCTTGTACAGCGAACAGGATATCGAGACCCAGTTCCAACTGGGTGCCCTGTCGGAACTTTCTCAGCACGATATCAGTCAGCTCCTTCGCGGCCTGCGACGTGCCAAGCGCAGCAAAGACAACGAGATAGTCATCACCGCCGGGGAGTTGCTGCGGGACGAGCAGGTGCAGACAGGCTTCAACAGCGAAGATCAAATGGCCGACACCAAGGTGAAAACGGCAATTGCCTGGCTGGAGCGGGCGGGCATGGTTGAGCGCAACCAGAATAACACCCGGGTATTCCAGGGACAGCCGCTCGTCAAGAACATGGCGGAGGCAGAGGAGAAAATTTCCTCTCTGAACCTTCCCATAAAACACCAGAGGCGCTGGCTGGCGGTCCTGCATGCCTTGTTTAACGCGCGAAAAGACGAGGGGATGAGCGCCGACGAACTGGCTGAATTGCCTGAATTCAAAAGGCAAACCGGAGAAACACCCGAACATTGTTCTATTGCCGGTGATACGCAGACGGTACTGCGGGTGCTGTATGAAATGACCGAGGCGGGTTTGATCAAGCAGGGTATCCTGCTGAACGCCTTTATCCGCTACAAGGTCGGCGACCATTCGCGCCTGCGCTTTGATAAAGTGTGTTCCCTGGAACAGGCCATGCTCAAATTCATGCAGGAGGCGGATCCGGATGCCGAGGGCTGGCTCGATCTTTCCCTGCGCCGTCTGAATCAGCGACTTGTCGATGCCGGCTATGAAAGCCTTCCCGAGCTTCTGCGAAACCTGCTGAAAAGCCTGTCCCTGGATGGCAAAGGTTTGGCGGGAAATCGTGGCAGCCTGGAATTTCGCTATCTGGGCCAGGATCACTACCGCATTAAACTCAACCGGGACTGGCCGGCTCTCCTCACCACAGCTGAACGCAGACGCGGTGTGGCAAGGGTGGCCTTGGAGACTCTTTACGCCAAAATTCCGGAGAACTCTGCCGCCAGCGCTGAACTCCTTATCGATTTTTCTGTGGATGACATTTCTCTGGCGCTGCGCGGGGATCTTCTCCTGCAGGGCCAGATCAAGGATATTCCGGCGGTGATTGATCGCGCCCTCATGTTTCTGCACGAGCAGCAGGTCATCATTTTGCAACAGGGGCTTGCGGTATTCCGCCAGGCCATGACCATCCGGATTATGCCGGAGGAGAGCAAACGTCGGTACAGCAGGGGGGATTACAGCCCACTGGCGCAGCATTACAAGGAACGCATATTCCTGGTCCACGTCATGAACGAGTACGCCCGACTGGGACTGGAAAAGATTCAGCAGGCCATTAATCTGGTTTCGGCATATTTCAGCATGGATCGGACGAGTTTTGTCCAGCGCTATTTCTCCGGACGCAAGGAGATCGTCGAACGGGCCACCAGCCAGGCGTCCTATCACCGCATAGTCGATAATCTGGCCAATCCGGTACAGGTTGCAGTCGTGGCGGCCCGGCCTGATGAAAACATGCTGGTCCTGGCCGGTCCCGGTTCAGGCAAGACGCGGATTGTGGCGCACCGCTGTGCCTATCTGCTGCGGGTGAAACGTGCACTGCCGCGCAGTATTCTCATCCTCTGTTTCAACCGCAATGCGGCGAATACCCTCCGGCGTCGTCTTCTCGAACTAGCCGGTCCGGACGCCAGGGGGGTTACCGTTCAGACCTACCATGGCCTGGCGATGCGGTTGACCGGTTCATCGTTTGCCGAGCGGGCAGAGCGCAGAAAAATCCAGCCGGAAGAACTCAAAGAATTGATTCCCCGAGCGGTGAAACTTTTGAATGGCGAGGTCGAGTTCTCCGGTCTTGACGGAGATGAACTTCGGGAGCGGCTATTGGCAGGTTATCGCTACATTCTGGTAGATGAATACCAGGACATAAATCAGGATGAATACCAACTTATTTCTGCCATTGCCGGTAGGACGCTGAACGATCCCGACAGCAAGCTGGCCCTTCTGGCGGTAGGCGATGACGATCAGAACATCTATA
Source organism: Desulfobulbaceae bacterium (assembly GCA_031407875.1). Taxonomy (GTDB): domain Bacteria; phylum Desulfobacterota; class Desulfobulbia; order Desulfobulbales; family Desulfocapsaceae; genus Desulfoprunum. The sequence continues at coordinate 39,071 of JANOIV010000228.1, forward strand.
CCTTTCTCGGCGCCAATGTGGAATTTATCAGGCGTTTTCAGGCAGATTACCAGGCCAAGACCTTCTTTCTCGTGGAAAACTACCGTTCCTCGGCGCATATCATCGCAGCCGCAAACTGCCTGATTGGCCACAACCGGGATCGAATGAAGATTGGCAACGCTATCCGTATCAACAAAGGACGAGAAAGACTTCCGGCCGGTGGCCCTTGGCAGGATCTTGATCCCGTGGCGCAAGGACGTGTTCAGTTGTTGCGGGTAAGCAATGCGGCCCATCAGGCAATGGCGCTTGTTGAAGAATTGTCGCGGCTCAAGCAACGGAATCCATCGCTTATCTGGTCCGACTGTGCGGTGCTCGCCAGAACACGGGATGAGTTGGCCCCGATTCGGGCGCTGTGCGAGCAGCGAGGTATACCGATAATCTGGGGAATCGACAGAGGGAAAGCTCCTCCTCTGTTTCGCATTCGTGAGGTACGCCAATTCTTTGCTGAATTGAAGACTCGGCATGACGAGCTGCTGTCGGCAACGGATGTACTCGCCATAATTGACCAATGTCGAGGGGAGAGACAGTCCACCACCTGGTCGGAACTCTTGCGGGGAACTCTTCAGGATCTCAGAGACGAACGAGGCAATGGCCAACTCCCCATGAATTACTTTACCGAATACGTCTATGAGGCTCTCGCCGAACAGCGACGCGAACAGGCAGTCGGAACCGGTATTTTTCTCAGCACGGTGCACTCGGCCAAAGGGCTGGAGTTCCCCCATGTGCTGGTCCCCGGAGGCGGCTGGACACCAGGGAAAAATCAGCAGGAGCAGGAGGAGGAACGCCGGGTCTACTATGTTGCCATGACCCGCGCCAAGGAAACACTGTGCCTCTTCGAAAGAGCAGATACCCCTCATCCGCATGCAGGTCTGATCGAAGGAGCTTTTCTGATAAGGTGTGATCCTCCCTTGATCGCTCCTCCGGACGATCTGGTGTTGCGCAGGCGGTACGACATCTTTGGCATGGAAGATATGTTCCTCGACTTTGCCGGCCGCAAACACGCGGGAGATACCGTGCATAAACATCTTGCCGGGCTCAGTCCGGGTTCTTTGCTTGGCGCAACGCTGAAAGGGGATTACGTCGAATTGCACGACGAAAAAGGGGTCAGTGTTGCCCGCCTCTCCCAAACCGCTTTAAAGACTTGGCACGGGCGATTGGGCTGTATCGAGCGGATAACGGTTCTGGCCATGGTACAGCGACGTGCCGAGGATTCCGGCGAAGAGTATCGTGCCCGGTGTCAGTGCGAGCAGTGGGAGGTTCCGGTGGCTGAAGTGGTCTATCATGAGGTCAATTCGTAGAGGATTTTTTAAATGATCGAAAGCTGCGTAAAAAGCCTCTCCATCCTCAGGTCAGGCACACGCCGATCACGCTGACAGAAGGAACCAAATTCCGTGCGCTCGTTGACACGAAGAAGGGCCTGGAATCTATGGAAAGAAGCAGGCGATGCTTTAAAAAGATGAAACCATGGTGTGGCGTCAAGGGGAAGGCGCTTGAGATGTTGCCGTAGATCAAGGAGAATTATACAATCCGTAGATGACGCCTGGGATCATGATAACGATTGCGCAAGCAAGATCCTTGAAATCCAGCGAGAAAAACGCCATATTGCCAGACAGTGATGGCATTCCTGCCATATCGGCGGACAGAGTTTTTTAACAACAAGGGTATGAAATGACGGAAAACACAAAAGATTTCAACGTAATTATCGCCGTTGACACGACCTATAAAAATGAATCTTTTTGGTCTTCGATCACCAGAGATTATCTGCCGTTTCTGGCCAAATCGTTTGCCGAGATGGGGGCGAGGGTCAGTCTGCAATTTGTTTGTTTGGGCCAGTCTCCACCGGGGCATGCGCAAGTTATCAATGCCAGTCCCTGGCTTACGCAAAACCACGATGACATACAGCAGTTTGCTGATGCAGTGCAGATTCGGCCATGTGCCTTTAATCTTACAAAAATCTTTCGTTATGCCGCCCAGGAAGCCGAAAAAAGGACTCTCCATGGGCTTGTTGTTTTTGCGGCAACGCAGAAACAACGCAGCAAAGCGAAGAGTTTTGAAAATGAAACAAAGCCCTTTGCTGTGCATCTGAAACAATTGGGTGTAACAACCTTTATCTTTGATAACGCCGATGAGTATAATCTGATTTCGTCGGATATCAGTGAACAATTTGGCAAAGCCGCGATGTGGGCGACCGGTCTTCATGTCTCGTTCCACTCCGAAAGCTTGCGGATTCTTTATGAATATATGAAAATTATCGGGCCGGTTGTGGCCGGTGATATGGCGGCATTGAAAAGACAGTCAGGTGATCTGATAACGGTGCATGGAAACCAATTATTCAGAAAATGCATCCTGAAACTCTCGCCTGATGGTGCAAGGTGATTCCAATTCTAAATCAAACGTTAATTTTGTCGGCTACGGTGTGCGGCTCCTCGCCGTACTACCTGTACTGTCTCGTCGCTGCTCCCTTGCCTTCGCGTTCTCATTTTGATTTAGAAACGGAATGAGTTGCCATTTGATTTCATAATCCATGCCAAAAGAGCGAGCCGGACGTGCACAGCGGCTCCTGTCCTTCATCGGATAAAGCCATCTGGATATTCCGGGTGGCTTTATCATTTTTTTCATTTCATCCGCGGCCACATTCTCAAGAAATTTCTTACCCATTCCCTCCTTCTTTTTAAGTATCGAACTTACCGTCGAGAAAATCAAAAACGCATTCTCCTTCTGGCGAGAAATCTGATTTTCCCACAATATGTTGTAGATTGACCTTGAGCGACCAATAAATGTGGTGTATAAGGTTTTCGTATATTGGGCCTTCTCCAGGAGAAAACTTCCAGCATCATTGTGGTTTTTCTGGCGAAAGGTATGCGCTGTTTGGGGGGCACAGACCAGGAAGACAAAACTCTTATTATTACACCGGGAGGGGTGTGTGTATGGCGCCAGATTTAACAAAACAGGTATTGACGAACACTGCGGAGACCGTGCTGGCCAGGCGGTACTATCTTAAAGATGCCGATGGCAATCCGGTGGAAACCTGGGAGACCCTTTGCCACAGGGTGGCGAACGCTGTCGCCTCTGTTGACGAAAATGCCTCTCGTATTGATACATTGCGCGATGATTTTTTCAATATGATCTATCGCATGGATTTTCTGCCTAATTCGCCCTGCCTGATGAATGCCGGTACTGACCTTGGCCAGTTATCCGCCTGTTTTGTCCTGCCGGTCGAAGACTCGATGGATGGTATTTTCACCGCCATCCGTAATGGCGCCCTGGTCCACAAGACAGGCGGCGGTACGGGCTATTCTTTTTCCCGCCTGCGCTCGAAAAATGCCTCGGTTCGTTCGACCCAGGGGGTCGCCTCGGGGCCCCTGTCGTTTGCCGCGGTGTTTGATGCGGCCACCGAGACGATCAAGCAGGGCGGCAAGCGGCGTGGCGCCAATATGGGCGTACTACGGATCGATCATCCCGATATCCTGGACTTTATTTCCGCAAAAGAGGACCAGAACAAATTCAATAACTTCAATTTCAGTGTGGCCATTACCGATGCCTTCATGCAGGCCGTGGAGAATGATGGTGATTACAACCTGATCGAGCCGTCCACCGGGGATATCATCGTCACCCTGAACGCCCGCGGGGTCTTCGATAAGATTATCGATCTGGCCTGGCACAACGGCGAGCCCGGGGTTCTTTTTATCGATACGGCCAACAAGGCCAACATGACACCTCAGCTCGGCGCCTTTGAGGCGACCAATCCCTGCGGTGAACAGTGGCTGCTGCCCTATGAGAGCTGCAATCTCGGTTCGATCAATCTTGCCAATTTTGTCAGTAAAGGGGCGGTTGATTACCAGCGGCTGAAGGTCGTTGCCCGCACGGCCACTGATTTTCTCGATAATGTCATCGACTGCAACCGTTTTCCGATTCCCGAGATCGCCGAGATGACCCTGAAGACCAGGAAGATCGGCTTGGGGATCATGGGTATGCACGATATGCTCATTCAACTGGGCATTCCCTATGGCAGCGAAGAAGGACGCAGCGTATCCGCCGAGATTATGCAGTTTGTCAGGGATGCCGCCGAGGAACGCTCTGTTGAGCTGGCCGTTGAGAAAGGACCTTTTCCGGCCTACGACCCTTCCGTCAACGACTATCCTGCCAGGAGAAACGCCGCCCTGACCTCGATCCAGCCAACCGGTACCGTTTCGATGATTGCCGACTGTGCCTCCGGTTGTGAACCCTATTTTTCCATCGTCATGGTCAAACATGTCATGGATGGGGACCGGCTGATTCTGGTCAACAAGTACTTCGAACAGGTGGCCAAGGCCGAGGGCTTTTATTCCGAGGAGTTGATGAGCAAGGTCGCGGATACCGGCACGGTCATCGGCCATGCCGAGATTCCCGAGAATTGGCAGGAGATATTCCGCACGGCCCAGGATATCAGGCCGGAGGACCATATCCGCATGCAGGGCATGCTGCAGAACAACGGGGTGGACAGTTCGATCTCAAAGACCATCAACCTGCCCCATTCGGCGACCCGTGAGGAGGTGAGGCTGTCCTATATCACCGGTTATCAGCTCGGCTGCAAGGGCCTGACGGTCTATCGTGACGGATCCCGGGATTCCCAGGTGCTCAATATGAAAGAGAGCGCCAACAAGCAAGAGACGGCCGTTGTCTGCACCAGCGGTAACGTCAAGCGGAACCTGCCGGATATCCTGGATGCCAAGCGTTACAAGTTGAAAGACCAGGATCAGAAATCGGTGTATATCATCGTCTGTTTTGATGAGGATGAAAAACCTATGGAGGTCTTTGCCAAATTCCCCTTTGATAATCGGTTTGATCTGAAAGACAAGTCGACCATGTGGACGACGACCTGCCGCCTGGTCTCTCTGGCCCTGCGCTTCAGTGTGCCGATGGATGAAATTATCAAGCAGCTTGATCGCTCCAGTGGACATATGCTTGACCTGCCCGCTCAGTTGAGTAAATTGTTCAAGTCGTTCATGGCGGGGACGCAGCAGGGATTTGCCAGCATCTGTCCGGAGTGTGCCGGCAAGCTGGTCTTTGAGGAAGGTTGCGAGACCTGCCGTTCGTGCGGCTACAGTAAGTGTTCATAGTGGAAAGAGATTTCTACCTCGATCTTGAAGGTGTGAGAAAATGGGAAAAATAGGCAGAAACGAAAAATGTCCGTGCCGTAGCGGCAAAAAATTCAAGCATTGCTGCGCTCTCAAGGCCCCGGCGGCCAACCCGCAGATACGTAGCGGTCAGGCCGCCGTGAAGCTAACCCTGACGGACGGAGTCAGGGCCATACAGGAGGCTGCCCTGCAAAAAAAGGCGATCAACAGGGAAGTGGGGGTGTTTTTCCTCTATTCGACAGCAATCGGCGATGCCTGGCTACTGGAGATGACGGATTGTGACTGTGTGCAGGTGGCCAGGGCCGGTGAAATTATGGAATCTCCACTCGAAGAAAATCCCGAGACCATCGAGCTTAACTATAGCCATATCTTTATCCTGCGCGACAAGCGGTTTGAGATTACAGCCTATGCCGATAAGTCTGTGCGGATCCTCGAAGATGCCCCGACGAAAGAAATCAACGCCGCGATCAAGCGCATCCGCAAGAGGTTTTCAGAGGAACAGCTCAGGGCTGTGCATCTGCCTGCCAAGGAGGTTGGCCCCGCGCAATGATCAGCCTGACTCCGGCAGTCAAACGCTTTATCCCCCCGGCTGTTGTCATGGTGACGATCTTTGTGTTATCGCACCAGCCAGGCGGGATTTTGCCCTTATCTGCCCTGCCGGGAATTGATAAGATCGCCCATATGGCGGTCTATGGACTGCTTGCCGCAACTCTTATCCGGGCGTTCAGTCACCGGCCGCGTCAAGCATGGTCTGGTCGTGTCGTGACGATGACCATCGTATGGTGTCTGCTGTATGGGATTACTGACGAATTCCATCAATCCTTCATTCCAGGCCGCTCTGTCAGCGGCCTGGATGTCCTTGCCGATACTGCCGGGGCCTTGCTCGTTGGGACGGTCTGGCTGTTTCTTCGTCGCTCCAGAGTCCAGGCGGACACACAAAAAGAATACTCCTCTTAAGCCTTCTGAGCCTGTTGGCTTCCCTTCCATTATTGCCGGACCACCGGGCCAAAGATTTATCTTCGCGAACTTGCAATTGCAGTTTGCCAGGCGTATACTGGAAGAAATGAGAATATTTCTTGGTGGGAACATTTTCCAGAGGTGTACAGATGATTGGTGAATCAGGCAATGTATCGGCCCTTGTCAACAGTGAAAAGCTGAGCCGCGATAATCTCAATGGCGGGACCGGGCGTCAGGCGAAAGACAGTGGGAGCAGCCAGACGCTGAGTTCTGCCGATTCCGTTTCTTTATCGCCTGAGGCCATAGCCATGGCCCGCAATGCACCCCCGGCTGGAGAGGCTTCCGAGAACGGCAGCGGTACGGAATCCGAGAGGCGACCCGAGACTGCGGAATCCAGCCGGAAAGGGAATATTGATATTCGCGTTTGATAGTGCACGCCGCGTGATGACAAAAAGGGATCCGGGGGTGTACACCCCCGGATCCCTTTTTGTATTGGTGGCAGGAAAAGGTGCTCAGCCCCGGAGCAGGCGCGCCATGTCTTTGGCGAAATAGGTGACGATGATATCCGCCCCGGCCCGTTTGATGGACAACAGGGTTTCCTCCATGACCCGATCTCCGTCAATCCAGCCTTTTTCCGCGGCGGCCTTGATCATGGCGTACTCACCGCTGACGTGATAGGCGGCAATGGGCAGATCGAACTCGTCCCGCAATTTGCTGATGATATCGAGGTAGGCGACAGCCGGTTTGACCATGAGGATGTCCGCTCCTTCATCGACATCGAGGGTGGCCTCACGCAGGGCCTCGCGGCTGTTGGCCGGATCCATCTGATATCCCCGGCGATCCCCGAACTGCGGCGCGCAATCGGCGGCATCCCTGAAGGGACCGTAAAAGGCCGAGGCGTATTTCACGGCATAGGACATGATGGGCAGGTTCTCGAAATCGTGCTCATCGAGGGCTGCCCGGATCTCGGCGACCCGGCCGTCCATCATGTCGGAAGGGGCCACCATGTCGGCCCCGGCCTCGGCGTGGGAGAGGGCCGTTTTGGCCAGGATCTCCAGGGTGGCGTCGTTGTCCACCGTCTTGTTGATGAGGCAGCCGCAATGACCATGGTCGGTGTACTCGCAGAGGCAGACATCGGTGATGACAATGAGCTCCGGCGCCTTGTTCTTCAACTCGCGGATGGCCTGTTGGACAATACCGTTCTTGAGGTGGGCCCCTGAGCCCATGGCATCTTTTTTCTCCGGTAGACCGAAGAGGATGACGGAATTGACGCCGAGTTTCAGGCATTCTTCTGCTTCTTTTGCCAGTTGATCCACCGTGATGCGGAAGACACCGGGCATGGAGGGAACTTCTTGCCGTTTGTTTTTGCCCGGTATGACAAAGAGGGGATAGACAAACTGGGCCGCAGAGAGACGAGTTTCACGGATGAGGGAACGAAAGGCTTCATTTCTGCGCATCCGGCGCGGTCTATATTCTGGAAAAACCATGGATAACTCCTGTTAATATGAAAGAGTGCGTTGTGGTAATGAATGCCTGTCGCCCGCTGCGGCTTCTTTCTGCAGGGGGCGGTATGGCCACAGACACCTGGGGGCTGATCTTGCCGAGTGAGGAGCCGTTACGAAATAACCATTACATATCTGACCATTTCGATACGGCTCCTTATGCCGGCCATGACAATTCAATGTTACAGCTATTATTAAACGAAGGCTTATGAAACGATATAGAGACTCTTGAGCTTTTTATGCAGGTGACTCCGTTCGAGGCCGACTTCTTCAGCGGTCTTGGAGATATTGTTGTCATTGTGCAGCAGTTTCTGCTGCAGGTATTCCTTCTCAAACATCCGTTTGGCCTCTTTGAAGTCCGCCGTCAGATAGATCGACATAGGTGTCTGACCAATTGCCGGCACCGGGCCTGATGGACGGGAGAGAAACAGGCTGACCTGCTCGCCCGTCACCAATTCCTCCGGACACATGATGGCCAGTCTCTCGACGAAATTCCTGAGCTCACGGACATTTCCCGGCCAGGCATGCCACATCATGACCTCAAAGGCCTCGCTTGAAAAGTTCTTTTTGGCCAAGCCCTTGCCGATCTGCTGGTGCATGATGTTTGCCACCAGCAAGGGGATGTCCTCCAGGCGGTCCCTGAGGCCGGCAACATGGATCGGAACCACGTTGAGCCGCCAGAAGAGGTCGGCCCGGAATCTGCCGTTTTCTATCTCTTCTTCCAGGTTCTTGTTGGTGGCGGCGAGAACCCGCACGTTGACCTTGATGGTCTTATGACCGCCCACCCGCTCGAATTTCTGTTCCTGGAGGATGCGCAGGATCTTGGCCTGGGTTTTCAGACTCATGTCGCCGATTTCATCCAGAAAGAGGATACCGCCATCGGCCTGATCGAACTTACCCTGCTTACTGGCATGCGCCCCGGTAAAGGAGCCCTTTTCATGACCAAAGAGTTCTGACTCGATCAATTCCTCAGGTATTGCCGCACAGTTCACCTCAACCATCGGTCGGTTGCTGGACTGGGACATCTGGTGGATGGTCTGGGCCACCAGCTCTTTGCCTGTCCCATGCTCCCCACGGATCAGGACCCAGGCGTCAGTGGGGGCGACCATCGCAATCTGCTGTTTCAGGGCCGTCATAACCGGAGAGCTGCCGATGAGTTCGGTCTTTTTCGGAGATTTTTCCCTGAGCAGGAGATTCTCCTGCTCGAGCTGGGCAAAGCGCAGGCCATTGGTGATGGCGAGTATAATCTTGTCGTAGGACAGCGGTTTCTCGATAAAGTCAAAGGCGCCTTTGCGGGTGGCCTGCACGGCTGTTTCGATGGTGCCGTGACCGGAGATCATGATGACCGGTACGTTGCAGCGTTCTTTGATTTTTTCGAGGGCGGCCATGCCGTCCATGTTATCTCCCAGCCAGATATCGAGGAGGACAAGGTCGATGTTTTCTTCTTCAATCAGATCAATGCCCAACTCGGCGGAAGAAGCGGCAACGGTGACGAAGCCCTCATCTTCCAGAATTCCGGCGAGGGATTCCCGGATACTCGGTTCGTCGTCGATGATCAGTATGCGCTTGCTCATTGCCGTCTGCCTTCTTCTTTTCTTGATTCTGGCGTATGCATCGGGAGTTCGATGATAAAAGTGGAACCTTTGGGAGTGTTGTCCAGGACCTGGATCGTGCCATTATGGTCGGAAACGATGGTCGAGACGATGGCCAAGCCCAGTCCGGTACCGGTTTTCTTGGTCGAAAAATAGGGTTCAAAGAGTTTGAGTTTGTTTTCCCTGGAAATACCCGGGCCGTTGTCCGAAATCTTCATGACCACGGTTTCCGTACCCTGGGCCAGAGTGAGCTCAATGTCTATTGTACCGCCCTGCGGCAAAACTGCAACCGCATTGTCAAGGAGGTTGATGATGCAGCGCTTGATCTGTTCGGCATCGAAACTGAAGACAGGGAGAGGAGTAAGCTCCCGGCAGCTGAAGGTGATGTCCCGGTGGGCTTCCTGGTAGAGAAAAAGCGTCTCTTTGACAAGATTCGTGAGACTTCCGGAATGCTTGTGGATCTTGGGCATCCTGGCAAACTGGGAAAATTCACTGACCAGCCGTTTGAGCTCGTCGACCTGCTTGATGATGGTTCCCGTGCAGGCATCGAAGACCCCGTCATCTTCGGCCAGAATTTCAGGATAGCGTTTACGCAGGCGCTGGGCCGACAACTGGATGGGTGTCAGGGGATTCTTGATTTCATGGGCAATGCGGCGCGCCACTTCACGCCACGCCGCGATCCGCTGCATCCTTTCCAGTTTGGTCAGATTGTCGAAGACCAGAACAAATCCCAGGGAATTTTTTTCTTCATCCTCGAGGCGCATGAAATTGATCAGGAGAGAGTAGTTTTTCCCCATGATATTGATTTTGAGATGTTGCTCGAGCGAGTTATTGCCGGTGATATTCAGTTGATCGATAAAGCCTGCGATAATAGTGGACTGGCCCGGCGGCAGGATATCGCTGAAGCGGCGGCCAAGAAAAAGCGCACGGTCGATATTGAGGAGTTTTTCGGCGAAACGGTTGAAGGTTGTAATGCGGCCCTGCTCATCGAGAGAAATCACCCCTGTTGAGACGTTTTGCAGAAGTATCTCGGTATATCGGCGCCGCTGCTCGGATTCCTGGGAGCTTAACTGCAGGGCGGCGTGGGCTTCAGCGAGGTGTTTGTTGCTGGTGCGCAGGTTGTGGGTCATGGTATTGAAGGAATTGACCAGAAGGCCCATTTCGTCATCGGATTCAGCCTCCATTTCAAATTCCAGATCGCCCTCGGCCACGCGCCTGGTGGCGGAGGCCAGTTTTTCCAGGGGTCCGGTGATGCCGCGGGAAATATAGAGGCCGAACCAGATTGCGGCAAAGATGATGAGCAGGGTGACAATGAGCAGAATGATCAGCAGCCAAAACTTGAAAGGATCCTTGAAGTGCTTGAGCTGTCTGTAACCTTGGAGCCCCTGAGAAATCAGATTCATCCGGGACACCTGCTCTTTATCGACCAGCAGAGAGGTGATCAGAATTGACGGCAGGTTGCCGATTTTTACCTTGGCAAGACAGCGGACAAGTTCTCCCTTGGCAGTTTCCTGGATGATGGTCTGCCGTTTGTTGCCCTTCTTCAATTGTATCATCAGATCAACAGGGATTTTTGGGGGAATCGTACCATTGAGGTCTGGACTGACAACGGAGATTTCCAGATTATTGTCATCTGAAAGGAGAATAAGGCTGTCCGGGCCGTTTATGGCATTGAAGGTCAGAATGTTTTCCAGGGTCTGGGTGATGATGTCGGCCCGGTAGGGGGAAATTTTCAGCTCTTTGAGTTTGTCTTCCACGCCTTCACTCATGAGAGTGACCTTGCCTTCTGTTTCATGCAGCAGGGATTGGGCCAGTTTGAGAGATTCCTGCAGGGAATCCTCGATGCTTGAGTTGAACCAGTAGTCCATGCTTGTTGAGACAAACTGCAGGGCCACAAAAAAGAGGAGAATGGTCGGAATCAGGGTGAGGGAGAGGAAGGAGGCTATGAGTTTGGTCTTGAGTTTACTGCCGAGCCGGTTCAGCCGCCGCTCGAAGAGCAGTTCGGCCAGATTGCGTAGTACCAGGAAGAGGACAAAGAGAACCAGCAGGACATTGAGATTGATGATGGCAAATATCAGGATGTTATTGCCGGTCGGCAGGGCCTCTTCATGTTTGAGCAGTGTGCTCTGAAACCAGATGAAAAACGGGATGAGGCAGAGACAGATGGTGATGACCCAGCGGATGAGCCTTCTCTTCTGGGAAAGTTCTTCGGGGGTGTAGGGACGTTTTTCCTGGCCGTTTCTCTGAACTGTCAGGGTGTCGCTATCATGAAGGGGTTCGGTCTGCATCGTATGACCCGGAGTGTTCAGTATTTGAATTTGAGCGTCTGCCAGTCGGTTTTAATATCCCACCAGGAGATAAAGGGTACGACATGATGCAGGCTCAGGGGCAGAGTCTTGTTGAAGAGTTCCGCCCTGACCTGCAGGGTGTACATGCTGTCGGGTGTCAACCGGGAAAGCGGGATCACCTTGATGCCGTTCAATTCATTCAGGACTTTCTGGGCATCGAGAAGCGAGGTGAAGAAGAGAAATTTCCGGTTATCCTCCTCGAGTTCGACCCGGTAGGTCTCCTTGAGGGTGTCGTAGGTCAGCGTATGGGTGAAGGAATGGGCCACCAGTATTTTATCCGACCAGGTCTTGGTCTGCTGATGCAGTTCCACAAAGAACGAAAAATGAACGGGGATACCGCTGTGCAGGCCCTCTATCATCTCCTCGGTAAAACTGTTGCGCAGAGTGCCGAAAAGGAGGACATGGCTGTCGGAGGTCGTAGCGGTGAGTTCGCTGATAACGGCATCCGTCTCATTCTTCTCCTGGCCGAATGACAATCCTGTGACTACGGCAAGGAGCAGGAACGTGACGAGAAAAATGAAGGACTTATGAACCATATCTCAAGTAGCTATACGACCACTGATTGGAAATTCTCCATCAGATAATGGGGGGTTGTGCCGTTATGCGTCGGGCAGGCCCTCTGTCCGGTTGTATCTTTTGGCGGCGTGGGAGGTTCAAACGGGAGAGAGGTCCGACAGTTGTGTCTAAAACGCCTCAACAATCTACCTGATATGGTTGCGCATGTCCATTGCTTGTTCTCTCTTGGGTGGTGAAAGAACGATCCCGCCTGCCGGGTTGAAGGAGAATGAACTGTTGAGGGAGAATGAACTTGACAGGCTGCCTGATGCTGGCTAAGATGTGTATATGCACACATTGCGCGACGGATTGAGCATTGGATGACCGTTAAACGGAGTACAAGCCGTCGTTTAAAAATAACCGTACATTGAAATGCCGATACCGGCATAAGGAGCCGTAAACGAAATGGTGACAAAGAGTATGGTTATTTCGTGACGGCATAAGGAGCCGTAAACGAAATGGTGACAAAGAGTATGGTTATTTCGTAACGGCATAAGGAGCCGTAAACGAAATGGTGATAAAGAGTATGGTTATTTCGTAACGGCAGATCGGAACATCAAACATATGAACACCAATAAACAATAATTATCGAATATGCAGAAGGAGCC
>JANOIV010000170.1:0-40400 GCA_031407875.1 Desulfobulbaceae bacterium
TGACGAGGCCCAGGCCATGCTGGCGCGGAACCACTACCACCCCGAGTACCCGGAGCGGGTCGCCTTCGTGGCCATCACTCCCCAGGCCGAGTCATACGGCGGCGACCGGACCTCATTTATCGGCCGCAACCGAACGCTCGCCAACCCGGCAGCCATGGAACTGACCCAGCTGTCGCAACGGAGCGGGGCGGGGCTGGACCCCTGTGCGGTACTGCGGGTCAGCCTGGAAATGGCGCCAAACGAGCGACGTGATATCACCTGCATGCTGGGTCAGGCCGAATCGCTGGCCGGGGCCCGGGAACTGGTGCTGAGCTACCAGGACGATCAGGCCTTCGAGGACGCCCTTGGGCAGACTCAAGCCTGGTGGGATGCCCTCTTGGGCACGATTGAAGTGCATACCCCCGAACTGGCCGCTGACCTGCTGATCAACCGTTGGCTGCAGTACCAGTCGTTGAGTTGCCGCATCTGGGGCCGTTCCGGTTTTTACCAGTCCGGCGGGGCATACGGCTTTCGCGATCAGTTGCAGGACGTCATGGCCTTCCTTTACGGCAGGCCCGACATTGCACGTGAACAGATCCTGTTGGCCGCCAGCCGGCAATTCAAGGAGGGCGATGTGCAGCATTGGTGGCATCCGCCAAGCGGTGCCGGGATTCGTTCGCGCATCACTGACGACCTGCTCTGGCTGCCCTATGTGGTCGCGCACTACGTCCGGACGACCGGCGATGCCGCCATCCTGCAGGCCGAGATACCCTTCCTCAACGCCCCCCCGCTGGCGGACGATCAGCACGAGGTCTTCGCTACGCCGGAGGTTGCTTTTGAGCGTGCCACGATCTTTGAACACTGCCGACGTGCGGTCAGCCGCGGCCTGACGATCGGGCCCCACGGCCTGCCCTTGATCGGGACGGGGGATTGGAACGATGGCATGAACCTAGTGGGTGCCGGCGGCAAGGGGGAGAGCGTCTGGCTGGCCTGGTTCCTGTGCGAGTTGCTGCAGGGCATGGCTGAACTGTCAGACCTCCTGCAACAACCGGAGCTGAGCCGAACCTACCGGGAAGACAGGGCTGGCCTGATTCAGCGGGTTGAGCAGGCCGGTTGGGACGGCGAGTGGTATCTGCGGGGGACCTTTGACGATGGCTCTCCGCTTGGCTCTGCCGCCAACACGGAAGCAAAGATCGATTCCCTGCCGCAATCGTGGGCCTGGCTCTCGGGCGCGGCTGACCCGGCGCGTGCGGATCAGGCCCTGGAGTCGGCCTGGCGCCATCTTGTCCGCCAGGATGAGGGCTTGGTGCTGCTCTTTGAGCCACCTTTTGACAAATCCGAACCCTCACCCGGCTACATCAAGGGCTATCCCCCCGGTGTGCGGGAGAACGGCGGCCAGTACACCCATGCCGCCCTGTGGATGGCCATGGCCATGGCCCGTAAAGGGGATGGCGAGCGGGCGGTGCAGCTGCTGCGTATGCTCAACCCGATTGAGCATGCCCGCGATGCGGAGGCGGTCTGGCACTACGGGGTTGAGCCCTACGTGGTTGCAGCCGACGTCTACCGATTACCCGGCCGGGTAGGCCAGGGCGGCTGGTCCTGGTATACCGGTTCGGCGGCCTGGATGTACCGGGCCTGGGTTGAAGAGGTTCTGGGTTTACAGGTACGCTGCGGCCAGATGCGGATAAATCCGGTCATCCCGGCAAAGTGGCAGGGTTTTAGCCTCAACTATCGGCACGGTGAAACGGTCTACGCGATCCAGGTGGAAAACCCGGACGGCATTGAGTGCGGTGTCGCCTGGCTGGAGATGGATGGTCAACGCCTGGCCGATGGCGTGATCCAGCTGGAACGAGGGCTGGTAAAACATCGGGTAGTCGTCAGGATGGGTGTAAATTAGTAAACGAAATGCTTCTTGCAAGAGGGGAAGCAGTAAATGTAAATAGGGACACTCCCCAGTTTTCCCTCATTCAATTTGATCATCAAGCGTCGCTGCCGAGTCTCGCCTCTTCAGCAATTGGGCCTTGCCGTGCTGCTTATTTCCTCTCTACCTTCCATATCTGGCAGAGTGTATTCACTAATGCCTGGATCATCGGATCTTTAAGCCGTTTCTCCAGACAGGCTATGGAGAGTTTCAACGAAAGATCGTGTCTGTCCCAGATGGCAAGCTGATCTTTATAATCATTTTGTTGGGCGTCCTGTTCAAGCACCAGAGAAACGCCGGCACCTCCTCGAATCATCGCCAGGATAGTTGCTTCCTGGTCCACCAAGGCAGCCTCGGACGGTTGGAGACCATGTTGCCGGAACAATTGGGATGTAACGTTCGAAAAAGGGCAGTCAGTGGGGGTAAGAATCCAAGGGAATTCGGCAAGTTCTTGGATACTAGCTCTTTCAAGTTTGGCCCGCCATGCTATGGGACCGGCAACAACCAGCTTGAATTGCTGCAATTCGGTGGCGGAAATTTTATCCGAGGAGTTTTCGCCATACATAAAGCCGGCGTCCAGAATTCCTTCCTCCAGTTTATTGAGGATTTCGCCTGTCATACTCTGGAGAAGGTGAATTCGAAGCTTGGGGCAGTGGGTCTTCATCGTGGAAAACAGTTCGGAAATGCGCAGGTATGCAGGCTCGGTATTGATGCCGATTTTTAACAGGCCGGTGAGTGTGCTGCGCTGTTCACCGGCATAGCACATCATATCGTCAAGTATCGCCAAGGCCTTATCGGCATGTTCCTTTAACTGCCGCCCATCCTGGGTGAGCACCATCCCCTTGGGGGTCCGAACAAACAGACTGACTCCCAACTCTTCCTCCAACGTCTTGATATGGATGCTCACCGCAGGCTGGCTGGCATAGAGGCGCTTTGCCGCGCGCGTCAGGTGGCCTTCTTCGGCCACCATTTGAAATGTTCGCAATTGATATATTTCCATGTTGTGCATTCCCTGATTTTGAGAGTTCAAACCTCAGGGCAATATACCAAATTCAAACGGAAAACCTGATCATATTTTCTGAAGACCCTCATTCGATAAGGCAATTGGCTTCTTTTTTGTCCTTGGACTATTGTCAGGCAGACGCAATAGGGAGCGATCAAATGATGAATTCTTTGCCTCGAAGGAACAGCTTGCCATGAGAAAAATGAGTAGGTGGAAAAAAATTGTGCGGTATATGATCTTGCCGGAAGACACAACGGGGGGAAGCAGTCAGGATGAAAAGGCGGGGTATACGCTCATCCACAACCTTCCCCCTTGTCTGGGGTTCATCAAGGGTATTTTCTGGCTGATAATTGCAATTATTACCCCGCTTGTTTTGCCGGTTTTATTTCGGGTAATGACTGGAAGTTGATTGATATTTGCGAAATCATCTCCCTGTTATACCCTTGCTGGTCCAATTCGATTGGGGACAGATATTCCGATTATTGTGCAGGAACGGTCTTTGCGCCGGGGTCCAGCAGAATGAGTGTAGAAAAGCGTATATCGTACTGCCATTTCTGTCCAAATTCTTCCTGCATACCTTCGGTGGAAAAGCGACCGGCTATCTGCTTTTCATCGAAGGCGTTTGGCTCCCATTTCACCCAAATGGCTGAACTGATGATATTCTTAAAGGCCGGGTGCAGGGGTTCTGCACTCATACTTTGGCATCGGGATTCAGAACCACCCGCAGGGCGGCCAGCCCCTCTGTCCTGGCCATTTCTTCCAGCTTTTCCTGATTGCGGACAACATCTTTCGGTAGCTTGCGGTCGGAGATTACCACTACCACATCAAGATAGCCCGGTTCCGTGGTGCTTCCGTTTCATAGGCTACGGCGTATTTCAGCCCTGATGTCTTGCCGTTTGCCGTTAAGGTGCCGCTTCTCTCCAACGCCATGACGTTCTGGGCCGCCAGCATGATCAGGGCCACTATGCAACTGATGATGTTTTTCATGTGACATATCCTCCTCTGGTAAAAGTTGAAAGCTTCACCTGCAATTATATGCGAAACGAAATGACTCTAGCAAGAGGGGAAGGGCTATCTTTTTATTTGACACCATATGATAATCATACCAGAATTAAGCAGAGGGGATTTGTCTAGGGTTTGTGTGATCTTCCGGAAGCGGAAGGAGCCGGTTTAAGTATTTTGAAGCGTGTATGATAGTATGGTAAGGCCATGGGATATAAAAGAATATATGTTCGCGTACCCTTGATGGGGGAAGCGATTTTGTCCAGCAGTAATAAACCGACCATAAAAGCCCAGGCCATTGATATCAGCCAGGGCGGGGTCGCTATCACGGCCTTCTTCGATACGATTTCCAACGATGACTACCAGATTACTGAGGATCGAGATTTCTGCTCGTCTTGTGCGTGTCGATGATACCATAGCCGGTTTCCAAACCTTGCAAATCGATCCGAACAGTCAGGAAATTATTAATAATCTGGTCTTAGAATATCAGACAACCCCTGATTTCATTAAACAGCTTGATGAGTATAATATCCTTGAACAGCAGGTTGTGGATGAAGAGGGGAATGAGATTGAGGTGACCTTTGAAAAGGATTCTCCGCCGTAAATAGGGACACTCCCCTGTTTACTCTTTAAGAAAACAGGGGAGTGTCCCTATTTACGGCCTAGTTATCGCAAGCGAGGGAGGACAGCCATGTCAGCAAAAGACGATGTTGAAATCACCAACGGGATGCAACGGTATATCGACCAGAACAACCGGTATTTGGCGGAGCGCGACGGGTATATCCACGAGGTCGTGAAAAAATGGAAATTCGATACCATCGCGGTGCACGGCCTCTATTCGGTCAGCGACGCGATCAAGGACTACCAGGGCGCCATCATCGAACCGATCTTCATGTCCACCTCCCAGGCCTATGCCGACTCGGACGAGATGGCCGCCGCCCTGGCCTACAAGATCCCGACCTGGTGCTATTCGCGCATCGCAAATCCCTCGACCTATTACTACGAATGGGCCCTGGCCCTGCTGGAGGGCTACGGCTTTGCCGGCGAGACCTCCTGCTGCTCGACCTCGTCCGGCATGTCGGCGATCATGACCGCGGTGACGCCTTTTCTGCAGATCAAGAAAAAGGCCGGCGAGCGATGCAACTTCGTGGCCACGGCCCAGTGTTACGGCGGCACCTTCCAGCAGTTCACGGTCCGCTTCATGCAGCAGCGCAATATCGAATGCCGCTGGGTGCTCGATGCCACCAACCTCGACGAGTGGGCCGCAAAGATCGACAAAAACACCCGCTTTCTCTACGGCGAACTGCCCAGCAACCCTCAATTGGGCTTTTTCGACATCCAGGCGGTGGCCGATCTGGCCCACAGCCACTCCCTGCCCCTGATCTGTGATTCGACCGTCGCCACCCCGGCCTTGCTGCGGCCCATCTGCCACGGTGCCGACATCGTCGTTCAGTCCGTCACCAAGAGCCTGACATCGAGTGGTTTTGGCATCTGCGGCGCAGTCATCGCCCGTAAGAACCTGATCGCCAATATCGACGACGAGCAGCTCAAGGCCGACTTCTCCCTCTCCGTCAAATACCTGCAGAATCGCGACTTCGGTCCGAATCTCCATCCGCTGCAGGCCGTGATGAGCCTCAACGACATGCGGACCCTGCGCTCGAAGATGGACCTGATGAGCCGCAGCACCATGCAGGTCGCCCAATTTCTCGAATCGCAGCCGCAGATCGAGAGTGTCCAGTACCTCGGGCTGCCGAACCACAAACACCACGACCTGGCGAGCCGCTATATGTGGCTGGTGGATGCCGAATTCGACGACCAGTACGGCGAACCGGTGAACCGCTACGGCCATCTCATGTCGTTTTGTGTCAAGGGCGCCGCCGCCGGGGCCCGATCCTTCTTCGACAAGCTGGAGCGGATCTGGCGGGCCACCGACCTGGGCCGGATCAAAAGCGTGGCCACCATCCCGGCCATCTCGACCCACCAGCAGCAAGGCAAGGCCGGCCGTCTCCTGGCCCAGATCCCGCCGAATATGGTCCGCCTCTGCGTCGGGGCCGAACACCCCGACGATATCATCGCCGATCTGGCCCAGGCGCTGGATAAGATGCAGGGCTAATGGCCGAATTCTGGGATAACTCAAGGTAACTGATTATGACTAGGCAAGGCGCACTGCCGGATAAAATTGATCATATCGAGCCAAAGGAACGAAGAGGCCTGATCGTGGTCATCACCGGCAACGGCAAGGGCAAGACCACCTCGGCGTTGGGCATGGCGGTGCGCGCCTGCGGCCACGGCCTGCGGGTCTGTATCATCCAGTTCATGAAGGGCGATCTCTATGCCGGCGAGTGGGACGGCGTAAAACGGCTTGACTGCCATATCGAGCTGCACAGCACCGGCAAGGGCTTCTGCGGTATCCAGGGCAACCCGTACCCCTGGGCCGAGCACCGGGCCAACGCCCAGGACGCCATAGACCTGGTCCAGGAGAAAATCGCCTCCGGCGGCTTCGATATCGTCATCCTCGACGAGATCAACAACGCCCTCAAACTCAAACTGGTGGACCTTGAGCAGGTATTGGTCATCCTGCGCGGCAAACCTCCGCTCATGCACCTTATCCTCACCGGCCGCGACGCCCACCCCGAGGTCATCGCCCTGGCCGACACGGTCAGTGAAATCAACGAGATCAAGCACGCCTACCGCCAAGGGATCGAGCCGCAACCGGGCATTGATTACTGATTCGCCCGCTTGCCGGGCCGTTCCTTAAAATTCTTGCCCGGGCTACCGGATCTGAGGATGATGAGTAATGTCTAACCTGCAAGCAGAGTCCGACGGGACTTTGCGGGCTGCACCTTGAGACAACTCGATTGTGCGGATATTTTCTCAGCGAAGGCATATCACCCCGTCATAGACGCATTATCGTATACTCGTATAGAGGGAGGTTTAGAGATGACGCTACCCCCAACCCAGCTCCCCGAAAAATTCCTGACCATGGCCGAGATGATGAATATCTCCGAACAGGAACTTGAGCAACGCAAGAAATTCCTCCAGTTCGGCCCGGAGGACGAAGAACGCCTGAGAAAGCTGGCCCCGGTCTCCGAGGGCTACGCCGAGTCGGTTATCGAGGCCTTCTATGAGCACCTGTTGTCGTTTGAGGAGATGAAGGCCTTCTTTCCCGACCTCGCGTCGCTGGCCCGGGTCAAGGCCAAACAGAAGGCCTACTTTCTCCGCCTGACCCAAGGGAACTACGACATCGACTATGTGGAGGACAGGCTCAAGGTCGGTGCGGTTCACGAGCAAATCGATCTGCCGGTGCGATCGTATCTCGGCATGTACAGCTTCTATCTGCGCGAGGCGTGGCGGCATATCTTCGAGGCTGACCACGAGAAGCCGGACGAGACGATAACAACCTTCTTTTCTCTGATGAAGCTCACCTTTTTGGACATATCGCTTGCCATCGACACCTATATCGACTCTCGTGAGCGGACCATCAAGGCCCTCCAACAGGAGGCGATCAAGGAGCTCTCCACCCCGGTGCTGCCGTTTCGCGAGGGGATGCTGCTGCTGCCGATCATCGGCCAGATTGATGCGCAGCGCGCGCGGCAGCTGACCGAGCATCTGCTGGTGTCGATTCGCGCCAATCGGGCCAAGGTTGTTGTCATCGACATAACCGGTGTCGCCACCGTCGACTCGCGGGTCGCCAACCATTTGGCGCAGACCGTGGACGCGGCCCGACTGATGGGGGCCAAGGTGGTGGTTTCCGGCATTTCGCCTGAGATCGCCCTGACCATGGTTACTTTGGGTATCGACATGGGGTCGGTCCATACCGTCGGCGACCTGCAGAACGGTATCGAGCACGCGGAGTGTCTCCTCGGCTACCGAGTGGAGAAGATCGCCGCACCCACTGAAAACGACGGAAGGGATGGTGTGTGATGGAGGTTCCGATCCTCAAACAGGGCGATTATCTGATCGCCTCGATCCAGGGTGCCTTAACCGATACCGATCTTTCCCGCCTGCAGGAAAATCTGGTTCGCTCCGTGCGCACGTTTCGCTCAAAAGGAGTGGTGATCGACGTGACGGTGCTCGATGTCATGGACTCGTTTGCCGCCCGGACATTGCGCTCCATCGCCCTGATGACCCGTCTTTTGGGGGCAAAACTGGTGATTGCCGGCATCCAGCCGGAAATCGCCTTTTCCATGGTCCAACTGGGTTTGAAACTGGAGGGGACGATGACGAGTCTTGATCTGGAAGACGGTATCGCCATGCTTAAGGCCGCGGAAAGAACCGATGGGCGCCGCAGCCATGGACATTGAGCTGATCTCCGTCGCATCCGATGCCGGCGTAATGCACGCCCGTCAGAAGGGGCGCGAACTGGCGATGACCATCGGCATATCGGGAAGCGATCTGACTCTGTTGGCCACCGCCATCTCTGAAATCGCCCGCAATATTGTGCAGTATGCCGGTTCCGGCGAAATCGAGTTCCGCCATGTCGTGCGGGGCGGCAAACGGGGATTGATGATCATCGCCCGCGATCGCGGCCCCGGCATAGCGGATATCGCCCAGTCTATGCAGGACGGTTTCTCCACCTCGAGGGGGATGGGGTTGGGCTTGCCGGGGGCGAGACGACTGATGGACGATTTCGAGATTGTATCCGAGATCGGCAAGGGTACAACGGTCTCGATGGTCAAATGGGAGCGCTAGCAATGGCAGCCTCGGGTGACGGCGAGCTGGACTGGGGGGTCGCAACACGGGCCTTCCCCGGCGAGGAACACTCCGGAGACGGCTACATCGTTGCAGAAACGGCGACGGGCTGGTTGCTGGCCGTAGTGGACGGCCTGGGACACGGCCCTGAGGCCGCCGCCGCCAGCAAGGCCTTTTTAGAGGTGCTGCAACGGCATGTCGATGAGTCGCCCGTGGCGTTGATCCGGCTCTGTCACGATGCGCTGAGGAACACGCGCGGCAGTGCCGGCACCATCGTCACCATTGACCGGGCCCGCAGCCTGCTCAGCTGGGTAGGGGTTGGCAATGTGGAAGGGGTGATCCGACATGCCGATCCCGCTGCAGCGCCCAGCGAATACATCACCCAGCGCGGCGGCATCGTCGGTTATCGGCTTCCCGAGTTGCAGCCGTCGTTCCTGCGCCTGCTGGATGGCGACATCCTTGCCCTGGCGACCGACGGTATAGCGGCCGATTTCGTCCATGCCATCGCCCCCCTGCACTCTCTCGACGGGCTCGCCGGTTCCATTCTCAACCACTACGCCAAGCCCACCGACGACGCCCTGGTACTGGTGGCCCGCTGGCGTTTCCCTTCCCCACAGCAGGGGGTGATTTGATCGTGAGCAGCCTGACTGTTGCGGAAGACTCCTCCTCGTTTGCTAGCGCTTACCGACAAGCGTTGGTGGCGTACGCCCTCGCCGGAGAAGGCGAAGAGGCCCTGATGCAGGCCTATGAACTCGGCCGTCGCGCCGTCGGCGAACAGCGCAGCATCCTCGACATGGTGGCGATGCACCAGGATGTCATGTTGAATGCGGTGCTGTGCAGCGCCGCCGAGGAGCAGAAGGGCGGCTATCTCCGCTACGGCGAGGAGTTTTTGGCCGAGGCGCTGGCGCCGTTTGAAATGATGCATCGCGGCTTTGCCGACACGATCCGCCAATTGCAGGAGGTAAATGCAACCCTGGAGCAGCGGGTGGACGAACGGACGCGAGCCCTGCGGGAGAGCCAGCGCGATACCGCCGATCTCGCCCGTCTGTACCTCATCCTCAGCAGTGTCAATTCCGCTATCGTCCGCCTGCGCGACCGCGGAGAACTGTTCAAAGAGGCCTGCCGGATCGCCGTCAATCAGGGCGGCTATCCGGTGGCCTGGGTGAACATGCGCGGCATCGCCGCATCGGAAACCGCCGATACCTGGTGTCATCTCGCCGACTACGGCTCGTCCTGCCGGACCACTCCGGTCGATTCGATCTGCATGGAGATCCGTGCGGCGATTGACAAGGTCTATGAGGACGGCAAACCGGAGGTCCGCCACCGGGACAGCGAGAACCCGGTGACCTGGAACGGGTCCGGCATGGGCTATGCCGCCTATGGTCTGCTGCCCCTGAAGCTTGACGGTCGGGTGGTCGGGGTGTTCGCCCTGTTCTCCGCCGAGCCGGACTCCTTCAAGCCCGAGGAGATGCGGCTGTTGGTGGAAATGGCGGGTGATCTCTCCTTTGCCCTGGAGCATATCCACAAGGAGGAACGGCTCAACTACCTGGCCTATTACGACGCCCTAACCGGCCTGCCCAATCGGAGCCTGTTGCTGGAACGGCTGCCGTTGCAGCTCCAGGCAGCCGAACGGGCCGGGAAGATCGTGGCCCTGCTGCTGGTGGATCTGGTGCATTTTTCCGACATCAACGACACCTACGGCCGCCACGTGGGCGACGATCTGCTGAAGCTGGTCGGCGAGCGCTTCTGCGCATCCGCCGGCAACTGCGAGACCGTGGCCAGACTGGGCGCCAATCGTTTTGCCCTATCTCTTGCCGATATCAGCGAGGCGGACCAGGTCGCCCATATGCTGGAGCGGGAAGTGCTGAGCGGCTTCGCCAAACCGTTCCGGGTCGATGACACCGACATTCACATCGCTATCCACGTCGGCATTTCGTTGTTCCCTTCCGATGCCACCGATGCCGACACCCTCTATAAAAACGCCGAGATCGCCCTCAAGAGGGCCCAGGACCAGGGCGAACCCTATCTGCTCTACAATGCGGCCATGAATGAGCGGATCATCCGCTCTGTCACCATGCAGGCGAAGCTGCGCAAGGCAGTCGAGCTGGGCGAGTTGACCGTTTACTACCAGCCGAAGGTCTCCGCGGCCAATGGAGAGGTCGTCGGCCTGGAGGCCTTGCTGCGCTATACCGACCCGGAGACCGGCGTGGTCCTGCCGGGCCATTTTATCCCCCTGCTGGAAGAGACCGGCCTGATCATCGAGATCGGGGCCTGGGTGATGCGGCGGGCCGCCGACGATCTGCGCCACTGGCGTCGGCTGGAGCTCAAACCGCCGCGGGTCGCCGTCAATGTCTCGCCGATCCAGCTGCGCCAGAAGAACTTCGTCGAGTCCCTGCGGAAGATTCTGCAGGACACCGACGGCCGCAGTGACGGGCTGGATATCGAGATCACCGAAAGCGCGGTGATGGAGGAGGTCAAAAATAACATTCCCAAGCTGGAGGCCGTGCGCGAGATGGGGTTTCGTATCGCCATCGACGATTTCGGCACCGGCTACAGTTCGCTCAGTTACCTGAGCCAACTGCCGGTCAACGCCCTCAAAATCGACCGTTCCTTCATCGTCGATATGACCGAACGTCCCAACAGTCTCGCCATCGTCACTTCCATTATCTCGTTGGCCCATTCGCTCGATCTGGAGGTTGTGGCCGAAGGGGTGGAACTGGAGGAACAGGCCAAACTGCTGAGATTGTTGCGCTGCGAGCTTATCCAGGGCAACCTCTACAGTCCGCCGCTGCCTCCGGAAAAGATCATCGAGCTCCTCCGCCGGGGCCGGCTGTGACGGCCAGCGGGCAGACCCGTAGCCGCTCGGCACCGTGGCGGCCGGGCGTTGCCGTACCGTGGCGGCTTCATTTTTCTTTCCTCGAAGAATTGCATTTCTCTAGCCAATAGCTATACTTGAAACAGGATCTGTGCGGAATCGGCCGCCCATTCTGTTGCGATGCCACCGGAAAAAGATGGCGGGGCCGCATTCGCCCTTGCCGGTTTTCAGACAAAGGGGGTAGAATCCGCGTTTTTGAGAGACCTTCCCGCTTGTTGCTCTGGTCGTTACAAGGAGTCATACCATGCCACGCCAAAGCCTGACCGTCACGGACACTATCGAATACCTCACCATTCTGGATGAACAGGGAAACCTGGACGGGGACCTGGAACCGCGGATCGCCGCTGAAGAACTCCTGAAAATCTACCGGGTCATGCTGCTGGGCCGGCGTCTGGACGAGCGTATGCTCGACCTGCAGCGCCAGGGCCGGATCGGCACCTTCCCGCCGATCAAGGGCCAGGAGGCCACCCAGCTCGGTGCCGTCGCCAACCTGCTGTCGACCGACTGGTTTGTCCCCGCCTTCAGGGAAATGGCCGCCGAACTCTGGCGCGGCAGATCCATGGAGAGCATCATCATCTCCTTTAATGGCTTTAACGAAGGGACCATCATCCCCGAGGGCCAGAAGGATCTGCCCATGTCGGTGCCGGTGGGCTCCCAGATCCTTCATGCCGTAGGGCTCGGCTGGGCGGCCAACTACCGACAGACCAAGGAGGTCGTCATGACCTTTTTTGGCGACGGGGCGACCTCCGAGGGCGATTTTCACGAAGGCCTGAACTTTGCCGCGGTCTACCAGACCCCGGTGGTCTTTGTCTGTCAGAACAACGGCTGGGCGATTTCCACGCCGGTCAAACAACAGACCCACACCCCGACCCTGGTCCAGAAGGCCCTGGCCTACGGCATGCCGGGCATTCGGGTGGACGGCAACGATCTCCTGGCGGTCTATGTCGCCGCCAGGGAGGCGGTGGAACGGGCCAGGAGCGGCGGCGGCCCGACCTTTATCGAGTGTGTCACCTATCGGCTGATGATGCATACCACGGCCGACGACCCTAAACGCTACCGCAGCGACGAGGAGGTCGAGATCTGGAAAAAACGAGATCCCCTGCCGCGTTTCGCCAACTATCTGCTGCAGAAAGGTGCGATCACGGCGCAGGCCCTGGACGATCAGGAGGCCCAGGTGCTCCAAGAGATCCAGGCCGCGGTCGATGGGGCGGAGGAGCAGATGAAGAAACTCGGCGATCCGCTGGACATGTTTAACCATCTCTATGCCGAACCGCCCCCGCACCTTGTTCTGCAAAAATCGAGCCTGGCCAAGGAAATCGCCGCAAGCGACAGGGAGGTGCACAATGGCTAAGATGAACATGGTCCAGGCCCTTAATCTGGCCCTGCAGCAAGAGATGGCCAAGGACGACCGGGTCGTCCTGCTCGGTGAGGACGTAGGCGTCGACGGCGGGGTTTTCCGGGTGACCGATGGCCTGATCGACACCTTCGGCAAGGGCCGGGTGCTCGATACCCCGCTGGCCGAGTCGGCCATCGCCGGCATGTCCATCGGTATGGCGATCTATGGCCTGCGGCCCGTCTGCGAGATCCAGTTCTCGGGTTTTTCCTACCAGTGTTTTCATCAACTTGAGAATCACGCTGCCCGTCTGCGCTGGCGTTCCCAGGGCCGGTTGTCGGTGCCGATGGTCCTGCGGGCCCCTTATGGCGGCGGGGTGCGGGCCCTCGAACACCATTCCGAAAGCCGGGAGGTTTACTGGGCCCATACCCCCGGTCTGAAGATGGTCATCCCCTCCGGGCCACGCACCGCCAGGGCCCTTTTGGTCAGCGCCATGCGCGACCCCGATCCGGTGATCTTCTACGAGGCCAAGGCGCTCTACCGGGCCTTTCGCGAAGAGGTGCCGGAAGAGGAGGAGACTTTGCCCATCGGCCAGTCACAGATCGTCCGGCAGGGCAAGGACCTGACCATGATCGCCTACGGGGCAATGATCCGCCCGGCCCTGGAGGCCGCGGAGGAACTACGGGCAAGCGACGGTGTCGAGACCGAGATCGTCGATCTGCTGACCATCTCGCCGCTGGATGACTCGCTCATGGTCCAATCGGTAACGAAAACCGGCCGGGCCGTGGTGGTGCACGAGGCCCCGCGCAGCTTCGGTGCGGGCGCCGAGATCGTCAGCCGCCTGATGGAGGGCGCCTTTTTCAATCTGGAGGCCCCGATCGCCCGCGTCACCGGCTATGACATCGTCATTCCTTATTTCAGCCGGGAAAAATGGTATCTGCCGAGCGTGCGGCGGATCGTCGAGGCGACCCGCCATACGCTGGCCATCTAAAGAACGTGTTTACAAGATAACTGATTCGCACTGCGGAGATACTATGACTCAATCCTTTCGTTTACCCGACCTGGGTGAAGGCGTTCACGAGGCTGAAATTCTGGCCGTTCATGTTACGGTCGGGCAATCGATCAAGGAAGGCGATCTCCTCCTGGAGGTGGAGACGGACAAGGCCGCGGTGGAAATTCCGTCGCCCATCACCGGAGTTGTCAGTGAGGTTCTGGCCAAAAAAGGCGATATGGCGGGGGTCGGCGATATTCTGATAAACTTCGGTGACACAGTGGACAAGGTATTGACGGAGATGCCGATACCACCGACTGCGCCGGAAAAGAAAGCGGCGCAACCGGCAACCGCCCCGCCGATCGTGCAACCCACGGGGTCCTCGCAACTGCCGGTGCCGGCCTCACCGGCCACCCGTCGCCTGGCCCGCGAACTGGACGTCGATCTACAGCTGGTGACTCCCACCGGGGCCGGAGGGGTGGTGAGCGCCGACGATATCCGCAACTTTGCCGCAAAAGGGAAATCCCCGCAGGATTCGCCGCCTGTTGAACCACCGCCGACGGCGCCGGCGGCAGTAATGGCACTAGCCGTTCCGGCCGCTCCGCCGGCAGGCGCAGAGGCAGGTCTGCCGGATTTCAGCCAGTGGGGGCCGATCGTTCGGGAACCCTTCCGCTCTATCCGCCGGGCCACCGCTGCCCATATGACCTCTTCCTGGACCCGGATTCCCCACGTCAACTGCCAGGACACGGTGGACATCACCCGACTTGAGGAGTTCCGGCAAAAACACAAGGCGGAGATCGAGGCGGCGGGCGGCAGGTTGACCATGACCGTCTTTGCCATGAAGGCGGTCGCCACCGCCCTGAAAAAGTATCCGCATTTCAACGCCAGCCTCGATCTCGCCTGCCAGGAGATCATCGTCAAACAGTATTTCCATATCGGCATCGCCGCCGACACCGAGCACGGCCTGATGGTCCCGGTCATCCGCGATGTCGACCGCAAGAGCATCAAAGAACTGGCCGTCGAGCTGCAGGGGACGCTTGAGAGGGCGCGTCAGCGCAAGAACAGTCGGGAAGAGATGCTCGGCGGCACCTTTACCATAACCAATGTCGGGGGCCTGGGCGGCAGTTCTTTCTCGGCCATCATCAATCAGCCGGAAGTGGCCATCCTCGGCCTGGGCCAGGGCCGGATGCAGCCTGCGGTCGTAACCGACAGCCAGGGCGGGCATGAAATCGTCCCCCGCCTGATCATGCCGATCGTCCTCTGCTTCGATCACCGGGTGGTGGACGGGGCAGACGCCGTCCGTTTCCTGCGCCAGGTGATCGACCTGCTGGAAGATCCGGACGAACTGTTCATCGCTATGATTTAATAAAGGAGACGGCCATGGTCATGGGTGAAATGGAATTGACCTGCGAACTCCTGGTCATCGGCAGCGGTCCGGGCGGCTATGCCGCAGCCTTTAGGGCAGCCGATCTGGGACTCGATGTGGCTTTGGTGGATCCCGCGCCGAGACCGGGCGGCGTTTGCCTGTATAATGGCTGCATTCCCTCCAAGACCTGCCTGCATCTGGCCGAACTTATTCACGATGCCGGGCAGGCCGCCGGCATGGGCGTCCATTTCGCCGCCCCCCGGCTTGACTTGCCGGAGTTGCGCGCCTGGAAACAGCAGGTGATCGACTCGATGGCCGAGGGCCTGATGCACCTGACGAAGAAGCGCGGCGTGCAGCTGATCCAGGGCCGGGCCAGTTTTGAAAATGCCGCCACCGTCCGGCTCGAGCACGCCGAAGTCCGCCGCATCCATTTCCGCCACGCCATTATCGCCACCGGCTCCCGGCCGCTCGCCTATCCGGGGACCGACTTCCGGCTGGGCGGCCGGATCATGAGTTCGACGGAGGCCCTGGCCCTCATCGACATTCCGGCCTCGCTGCTGGTCATCGGCGGCGGCTATGTCGGCCTGGAACTGGGTACGGTCTATGCCGCCCTCGGCAGCAAGGTGCAGGTGGTTGAACTGGCGGACCGGCTGCTGGCCGTCGTCGACCGCGATCTGGTCCAACCTCTGCAGAACCGGCTTGCCGCCTTGTTTGCCACAATCAGCCTGCAGACCAAGGTCGTCAGCATGCAGGAGAAGGCCGACTCGGTTGAGGTCAGCCTGCAGGAAGGGGATGGACGGGTTTCGCCCCATACCTTCGACCGGGTTCTGGTGGCGATCGGCCGGCGACCGAACAGTGCGGAACTCGGCTTGGAGAATACCGCCGTGAAGCTGACCGAGCGGGGCTATATCGAGATCAATGATCGGCAGCAGACGGCTGAACCGCATATCTTCGCGGTCGGCGATGTCGCCGGCGGCGTCATGCTGGCCCACAAGGCCACCCGGGAGGGCAGGGTGGCCGCCGAGGTCGTTGCCGGCAAACCGTCGAGTTTCGATGTGCGGGCGATTCCCGCCGTGGTTTATACCGATCCGCAGATCGCCTGGTGCGGTCTGACCGAGGAACAGGCCGAGAAAAAGACGATTGCCGTCACCGTCCAGAAATTCCCCTGGAAGTACTCGGGCCGGGCCCAAACCATGGGCGCCGCCGAGGGCTTCACCAAGATCCTGACCAATCCCGAGGACGGCCGGATTCTTGGCATCGGCGTGGTCGGCCGGGGAGCGGAAGGGCTGATCGCCGAGGGTGTCCTGGCTATCGAAATGGGCGCCCTGGCCGAAGATGTGGCCTTGAGCCTCCATCCCCATCCCACCCTCTCGGAGACCGAGGCCGAGGCGGCCGAGCTGTATATGGGCAGCCCGACCCATATCATGCCGAAAAAGATCGGCAGCCGCTAGGCCAGATGGCTGTCATGTTGTAGGGTTGTTGTCAGCCTATTCATGCGTGATGGTTCAGATCGCTGTCATTGAATCCATCGGGATCGAAATCGCTATCGAAATCGGATTGAGTCTTTTGGTGCAGTGAATTCTGAATTGCAGTCGGACTTTCCCAGAAACTGCGATGATGTTTGCGAACTTGATTCGATTTCGATCCCGATTTCGATTTCGATTTTATTCAGTTGGACCGTTACGTTCCGGCAACAGATGCTCGGGTATCCGCACCGCAATCACCCGTCCCTGCACGGAGATCTCCGTTCCGGCCGAGACCGTGGCGGTGACGATGGTCTTGCGCCCCTTGATCTCTTCAACCCTGGCCCGGATCTCGATTGGCGGCCCAAGCGGGGTCGGTTTGAGATAATCGACCTGCAGCGAGGCCGTAACATAACGAAAGGCCGGTAGGCTCCCGAGTTCCCGCCCCTCTTCTCGGTAGGCGGCAGCAGCCGCGGTGCCGACACAGTGACAATCGATCAGCGAGGCGAGCAGACCACCGTAGACATAACCGGGAAAGGCCAGATGATGCTCCTTGGGCTGAAAAACGGCCACCGACTCCTCGCCGTCCCAAAAACTCCTGATATGCAGCCCATGCGGATTGTTCGGCCCGCAGCCATAACAGTGACTGAGCGATTCCGGGTAGTAATCCTGGAAAGATTTTTTGTTCATATGGGTTCCTTGCAGCGAGAAATTATGTGAAAGAGGGGGAATCAAAAACAGGGATGTCCCTCTTTTATTTTTTGGTGGCGATGAACGACCTCTCGCGCACCAGTTTCTGTTTCAGCTCCCAGAGCGCTCGGGTCAGGGAGACATGATAGAGATGTGGGTTGACCATCCGCTTGACGCCGTCGTCCAGGCGCTCGAGATCCTCATCCCGGCGCAGGCGCATTTGGGCGATGGTGTCCTCCAGCGGCGAATCGGGTCCCTGCAGGGGGAGGTCGATCCACAATCGTTCCACCCTGCTTAAGTCCTCCCGTTGCAGGGTGCGCTGGATATGGGAGTCGACCGGGTGGTGCAGGTGGATTTCAGGCGCTTCGTCCAGCCGTTCGTCTTCCATGGCCAGTACATCGCACACCGCCTTGTCCCGTTTATCGTACAGCCGCCAGATCTGTTTGGCCCCCGGATTGATAGTTTTGCCGGGCGTCTCGGAGATCTTGATGGCCGGCTGCCACTGCCCCTTATCCTTGACGGCGGTCAACTTGTAGACGCCGTCGAGTGCCGCCGCCCCCTGGCTGGTGATGAGCGCGGTCCCCACTCCGAAGACCAGCCGTTGGACGATAGACTCCGGCTCCATGCCGACCTTCGGCGCTTCGGTGCGGATCTGGCTGAGGATCTGCCAGATGACCATTTCATCGAGCTGATTGGAGAGGACGATGGTGGTCTCGGCGAAACCGGCCGCATTGAGGGCCTGGGCGGCCTTCAGGGTCAGATAGGCCAGATCGCCCGAGTCGAGCCGAATCCCCACCGGCCGGTGGCCTTTCTGCCGCAGTTCCTCGAAGACCCGGATGGCGTTGGGGACGCCGCTCTCCAGGGTGTTGATGGTGTCGACCAGCAGCAGACAGTCGTCCGGGTAGGTCTCGGCGTAGGCCCGAAAGGCCTCCAGTTCGCCGCCGCCGAGAGCGGAAAAGGCCTGGACCATCGAGTGGGCATGGGTGCCCTTCGGGTCGAAACCCAGGGCATGGGAGATCCCCACATTGCTGGAGGCGTCGGCCCCGCCCACCAGCGCCCCACGGACCCCGGCATTACCGCCATACCCCTGGGCCCGCCGCAGGCCGAATTCGAGGATCGGCCGACCGGCCGCCGCCTGGCGCATACGGGCCGCCCTTGTCGCGACCAGGGTCTGGTAGTTCATATGGTTGAGCAGGGGAGTTTCCAGGATCTGGGCCATAGCGAACGGGCCCTGCACCGTCAGCAGGGGGACGGTGGGATGGGCCACCCGCCCTTCCTGCAGGCCCCGGATGCGGATCTGCGCAAAATCGCCCTCCTGCAGCAGCCAGTCGAGAAAATCCCGGTGAAACAGCGGGGTACCGCTGCGGCCGGTCTGCCGTCTGAGGAAGGCGATCTCGGTTTCAGTGAAGCGCTCTTCCGCCATCCATTCGAGCAGGCTGCCCGTTCCTGCCAGAATGGTGTAGCCGGCCTGATGTGAGCCGTAGGACGGGTTGCTGCGGTAAAAGTACTCGAACTGGGCCGGCATCCGGTGCAGGCCCTGGCGAAAATAGAGTTGGGCCATGGTCAGCTGGTACTGATCCGTCATCAGGATCCCTTCGCTGAGTTGCCGGTGCGCACGTCTCATAACCTGCACTCCTTATCCCATTGGTGGATCAGGGTATCGGTCTTCACCCGTCGGCCGCCGCCTGCGACAATTTTCCGCAGGGCTTGTACGCTGTCGTCCGCCCCGACATTGACGCCGCGGCAGGCATCCTCGATCACCAGGACGGTATAGCCGAGTTCGAGGGCGTCGAGGGCGCTGTAGAGAACGCAGTAATCGGTGGCCAGGCCGCAGAGATACAGGTCGGTGACCCCGGCATCCTGCAGATAGCGGTGCAGATCGGTCTGTTGTCGGCGGGCATTGTCGAAAAAGGTGCTGTAGCTGTCTATTGCCACATTGGTTCCCTTGTAAACCACATGCCGGACCTTGGCGGTCACAAGCGCGGGATGGAAATCCGCCCCCCAGGTTTCCTGGACGCAGTGATCGGGCCAGAGAATCTGCGGGCCGTAGGGGGTGTCGACCGTGCTCAGGACCGGTTTCGCGTAGCGACTGGCGAAACTGATATGGCCCGGCGGATGCCAGTCCTTGGTGGCCACGACCGCCTGGAACAGTCCCATCAAACTGTTGACCACCGGCACGATGAGATCCCCCTCCGGAACCGCGAGAGCCCCGCCGGGGCAGAAGTCGTTCTGAATATCCACAAGCAACAGGGCGCTCTTCATTATGTATATTTCCTTCATTCTGGTGATAAACAGAGACACTCTCCCTCAATTTCTACCCGTGTCGGAAAAACTGGGGAGTGTCCCTATTTATCCCTATTTATCTTGCAAAAAGGTATGAAGTTCTCTTTTTCAGTGGACAGAGCCGGGAGTGGTCAGGCCCATTCCGGCAGCAGGCAAAAAGGCATACATACAATCGGGGCAAAACATAACAGGAACCTTACATTCTTTATACTACATCCATTGTGCAATGAACTCAAAGAACAATATGGCAAAACCAGGAGAGATAGGGATGGCGTATTCTCTTCACCTCCTCTTGGCGATATTCCGTAACGGCATCTAAACGCGGATTGCAATGCAGAGGCCGCTGTGGCATAGTCTGCGGCAAAATAGCGGAGCGCGTGCCCAGCCGATGAACTTGAGGCGGACGGGTATTGAAGGGAGGAGGCCGCCGTTGCAGGCTGTGCCTTTCCTGTTTGTCTCCTCAACAGGAGTCAACTGGCTGCCCTCTCTGCTCTGCGCCCGGCAAATAAATTGATCTGAGGATATGAAATACAGTGCAAGACAGCAAACACCTCCTGACTCAAACCCTGCGATGGTTCATCGTTATTGGCTTCGTGATCCTGTGCTATGCCCTGATCCAGGGTATAAGCCATCTGATCTTTCATGTAAGGCTCGAGCCGGCGGCGATCCCGCGCGATCTGGCGGCGCATCTGCTGCTGGCCGTTGTCTGCTATAGCCTGTCAGGGAGGCTCACCCTCGCGTTGCCGGCCATCGCCTGTCTCATTGCCGCCCTCAATCTCTGCAATGCCGGCAAGATCCAATTTTACGGGACGCCGGTGATGCCCGACGATTTTCTGGCCCTGCGCAATCTTTTTCTCCTCCTGACCGGCTGGCAGTTGGTCGGAGCGGTGATCGTCGTCTTTCTGCCGATAACCCTGCTTCTTGTCATGATCAGCTGGCGGAAAGGCCCGACCTGGCTTCTTCTTGGCCTGTATACCCTGGCTGTGGTGATCGCCCTCCGCCAGGCCGAACCGGTCGTCAGGGGCATGGATAGGCTGTTCAAGAACAGCGTCTGGAACCAGCGCGGCAATTTTGAAGGCCGCGGAGTCCTTATCCATATCGTCCAGGAGTCCCTCCGCCATCAGGCCCGCAGCGCCAACCCGCCCTCGGAAAAGGAGGTCGCCGAGGCCCTGGCCGTCCTGCAATCGCTCAGGCCCAGGCAGGAAGCAACCATCACCCCGCCGGGCTCGGGAAAGCCGCAGCGCAATGTTCATATGATTCTTCTGGAGTCCTTCTGGGATGCCGCCCTGCTCACCGGATCGGGGCTTTCCGAGGATCCGCTCGATCCGCGGTTCCGCAAACTCTGGCAGGCTGCCGGCAATTCCCATGTCCTGTCGCCGGTCTTCGGGGGCTATACCGCCAACCCGGAGTTCGAGGTCCTCTGCGGCATGCCGGTGACCGAGAATCAGGTGTTTTTCGAGGGGGGCCTGCGCAATAGCGTGGCCTGCCTGCCGCAGGTCCTGCAGGCGGCCGGCTATCGGAGTGTCGTCTCGCATCCCAACGTGGCCGGATTCTGGAACCGGGTGAATGCCTACCGGCGTATCGGCTTTGATACCTACTGGTCGGGCCGGGACTTTGTGCTCGATGACCTCAACGGTGAGTTTTTGAGCGATGCCTCGCTCTATCGTCAGGCGATGGCCAAGGTAACGCCGATCGCTGCCGGCGGGACGCCGGTCTTCAACTACATCCTGACCTATTTCGGCCATGTCGCCTATCCGTTGAACGCCGAGCGACCCAAGAAGATCACGACGACGGATACAAATGTCCTGCTCAACGCTTACGTCAATCTGTTGTCCTATAAGTCACGGGAACTGATGGTTTTTCTCGATAAATTGCAAAAAGACGATCCCGATGGCCTGATTGTTCTCTTCGGCGATCATCTGCCCTTTCTCGGGCCGGGTTTTTACGGCTTCCTCCGCTCGAAACTCCTGACCGACAACCGGGCGACGATGAGCGATGCCATGGTCTACACCCTGACGGCCACTCCCCTGGTGGTCATTGATGGCCGGCGCGGGCCGCTCGCCCTTGGCGATGTGCCGATGTATCGACTACCGGCCCTGATCCTCGACCTCCTCGGTATGGAGGGCGGACCGGTGGTCCGTCTCTCCGCCCCTCCGGGGAATGCGGTCCTGCGACCCCTGCCGGGGATGTACTGGCTCGGTGTGAAGGGCGGACAGAAGGTCTGCCGTGAGGGGCAAAAGCAACAGGATTGTGCGGAGACGGATCAGTGGCTGCAGGCGATCATCACCGTCACCCGCGACCTCTTCAGCGGTGAGCAGTACGGTCTGCCGGAAATTGAGAGGTTAGGGAAAGGTGGACAGAAATAGGGTGGGGGGTGTTGCTGTGTTGGTGATAAAGAGGAGAGCTGATTACCAGAAGGGCTTGTATTTTTGTAAATTCAAGGCGTGATGGCAAGCACCAAAGGTAAGTGGCGCGTTGAGTTAATAACTAAAACCGCTGAGTCGTTCACACTCCGCTTGCCCCACTTGTTATATGCGCCTCTTTTTTAAATTTTTTCTAAAAGTTGAGATAAAAGTAATCGAAAACTCTACAGCTTGACATGTAATCGGTTCACATATGTGAGGGGGATTATTCGGATGAAAACCTTCTGGTCTTAAAATATTGCACTGTAAACTTTTGAATTTATATACAAATTGATTGGCAAACTCTTTGCACGAGGTGACAATTATATTGTCAGGAAGGTTGTTTTCCCTTCCGAAAATTCCCAAAAAAATCAGTGTTCCTTCAACTAACCCACATTGAGCACCATATTCACCTGCACCATGCAAACCTAAAGCCGCATCAATTATTTGTTTATGCAATTCTATCTCAAAAACTTCTGAAAGAATCTTCAGTGTGGTTGTTGCGCAATTTATTTCATCTTTCCAATAATATCTGGACACTCTTCTTTTCACAAACTCGTCTGTTTGCATAGGACGGTATTCTGTTCAGAAATAAATGTTAAAGTCTAACCTTTAAGAGCCTGTGTGGGCATTTGAAACCAAGGATTTGATTTACTGCAGCGGAATAACAAAGAAACAAGGGACAGAACCCAGCTTTTCTGACTTTAGTCAATCCCACCACTCACGTTCTCCTTGTTGGCCCACCCTGCCATTCCGACAAGCAATTACTCCCGCCCGGAGCTCGCCAGCGGCCGCATCTTGCCGACCAGCTTGGCCGACATTCGCGGCATGCCGCTGATCAGAGAAACCAGCACCGCCGCGGCGTAAGGCACACTCTGGACAATCAGCACCAGGGCCCAGACCCGGATATCGAGCATCGTGCCGTCCGGGCGGATAAGCACGGCATAGGCCGAGAGGGTCAGGGCGATCAGGAACAGCAGTTCCTCGCGGGCATCGACCAGGGCCTGCATGAGGGCGTTGGCCTTGACCCGTTTCGGGGTACGGAAGAAGCCGATGCCGCGGGTGATAAAACCGGTGAGCATGGCCCTGGCGATGACATGCGACAGGGCAAGGCCGGCAAGGCCTGCGGCAAAGCTCTGCAGCAGGGTGGCCGATACCCGGCGGCGATAGAGGAAAAACATCTTCACACTCTTGAAAACGAACAGGGTCAGGGGCAGGATGGCGAAGATGATATGGGGCGGGGCCACATAATTCGGAAACATGGCCATGCCGACGGACCAGGCCAGGGCCATGAAGTTAAAGAGCAGGTTGATGCCGTCGGCGAACCAGGGCAGCCAGCCGGCGATAAAGTGATAGCGCTGGCCGAGGGTCAGGTTGGTCGATTCCAGGCCGATCAGTTTCATCAGATGATGACGGACGATGATGACCGCCCCGTAGGCCCAGCGGAAGCGCTGCTTTTTGTAGTCCATGAAGGTGTCGGGCATCAGGCCCTGGCCATAGCTCTGCGGCAGGTAGGTGGCGTCATAACCGCGCTCGAAGATGCGCAGGCCGAGTTCGGCATCCTCAGTGATGCACCATTCCGCCCAGCCGCCGACCTCGTCGAGCACGGAACGGCGCACCAGGGTCATGGTACCATGCTGGATAATGGCGTTGCGCTCGTTGCGGGTCACCATGCCGATGTCGAAGAATCCGCGGTATTCGACATTACACATGGCCTTGAAGGCATTCTCGGTGTCGTCACGGTAGTCCTGCGGGGCTTGGACAATGGCCATCTTGTCGTTCTTGAACTGCGGCACCAGGGCCTGCAGCCAGTTTTTTGTAACGATATAGTCGCTGTCGATGACCGCCACAATCTCGGCATCGGCCGCCGTCTCCCGCAGAGCGAAGTTCAGTGCCCCGGCCTTGAAGCCGGCCAGGGGCGCGACATGGAAGAAGCGGAAGCGCGGCCCGAGTTCTTTGCAGTAGGCTTCCACCGGTTGCCACACCGCAGGATCCTTGGTGTTGTTGTCGATGACCAGGACCTCAAAGTTGGGATATTCAAGGAC
The DNA here is from genome assembly GCA_031407875.1 of Desulfobulbaceae bacterium. Taxonomy (GTDB): domain Bacteria; phylum Desulfobacterota; class Desulfobulbia; order Desulfobulbales; family Desulfocapsaceae; genus Desulfoprunum. The sequence continues at coordinate 24,046 of JANOIV010000170.1, forward strand.
TGCCAGGGCATCGAGGGTTTGTTTGAGCATATCCGGCGGTTCGTTATAGGCCGGGACATGTACCGAAACCTTGGGATGAAAGATCTCGTCCGGATCAGTTGACGGCAGAGGCAGACGCCGCCAGTTCTTGGTCCACAGGGCCTCCGCCCATTCGTGGGCCTCGGCCAGGATGACGATGATGGCCCCGAGTGCCGCTATAAACAACACGATGCCGACGGCGAGACCGCCGGGGGACATGTACTGCTGGGAAAAGTCATAGACGATCCAGACTGCGAAGGTGGTGATAGAGAAGGCGACAACCGCGAGAAAGCCCCGACCGGATGTCTTCATGGTGCCGCTGTCGCGGAAGAGCAGGAGGAGGATGACCACCGAGAGGGCGATACTGATCGCCGCCAGATCACGCCACTGCGGGATCATGACCAGAGGCTCTCTGAACGAGAATTTCGGCAGCCGTTTGGCGTTATAGACACCCCAGTGTGCCCCGGCCTCACCTTCTCCGGATTTTTTCCAGACCTGGTCGAAGGCCTCCATGATGTAGTAGGTATAGCCGTTTTTTTCAGCGGTGGCGAGAAAACGGCGCAGGAATTTGGCCTGGTTCGACTGGCTGGCTACGGCCTGTTCGCGGGTCCGGCCGTTGCTCGGCCAGCCGACCTCGGTGATGATGATCTGCTTGTCGGGATAGGCCTTGCGCAGTTCGTTGTAGCGCATCACCACATAGTTGACGGCCTCATCAATCGAAATGCCTTCCCAGTAGGGCAGCAGGTGGACGGCGATAAAATCAACGTGTTTGACCAGTTCGGGGTGCTCGAGCCAGATATGCCAGGGTTCGGCACAGCTCACCGGAGCCCAGACTGATTTGCGCACCCGCTCGATATGTTTGATCATCTGCGGTACCGTCTGCTCGGTGCGCAACAGGGTCTCGTTGCCGACAATGACCCGGATGATGTTGCGGTGATGGGCTCGATAGACCTTGATGAGTTTTACGATCTCTTCCTCATTGTCCTTGGCGATATTGGAAATCCAGCCACCCAGAACCACGTTGAGACCTTTTGTGGCGGCCAGTCGGGGAATCTCGGCCAGGGTGCCTTTGACGCTGTAGGAGCGCACGGCATGGGCGTCTCCGGCCAGCAGGGCAAGATCTTCTTCGATCTGGGCCTCGGTCGGGAAGATGTCTTTCTCTGCGGACTGGTTTGCCCGGTAGGGCGAAAAAGAAAAGCCCTGGACCATCTCCGGCCAGGGCGGCTCGGTATCGGGGAAGTTGATGAGCATCCAGAGCAGGGCGGCGAGACCACCCATGATGAGGGTAATAAAAAGACCGGAACGATTCATGCGGAACTTTCCTTTAATGAACGTGGCAGAATGGTTGTATTGAAAAACTGTGTACCCGGAATTTTTCCTTTAAGGCTGCGAAAAAAATGTGAAATCATGAGCAGGTACAAACAGTATCGTTACATGTCCGTGTTTCTCCCGTCAAGGGAATTTCAACGGATTCCCTTATGGTTCGTGGATTGCCGCATTTATCGGAAGTTCTTCCGGGGAAATGCGGCAATCTATATATCATGGAATGTCCTGCAAGAAAAGTACTGATATCGTGGAAGATGTTTCCAGGCTCCGGTCGCTGCAGATTTCTGCCTGAAAAAGGGGCTGGCTGGGACGATCAATGCTTTCTGATAGCCGGCAACGCCTGCAGCACACAGTCAATATCAGATGCGCTATGGGCGGCATTGACCTGGAAGCGGATGGTTTCATCGCCTCGGGGAACGACGGGGAAGGTCAGCCCGACGGCCAGAATCCCCAGGGTAAAGAGCCGGTCGACCAGGCTCAGGGTTGCCGCCGTGTCTCGCACCAGAAGAGGAACAATGGCATGAGGACCGGGGATGGATTCGAGACCGAGGACTTCCAGGCCGTGCCGGAACTGCCGAGTCCTCTCCTTGAGATGTCCCAGGATTGTGCGGCCTTCCGGGCCGGCGCAGATATCGAGGGCGGTGATGGCCGCAGCACAATCGGCGACACTGAGAGGGTTGGTATAGATATAGGTGTCGGCCTTTTGGCGAACCGTCTCGATCACTGCAGCGCTGGCGGCGATGAACCCGCCGTTGACCCCGAAGGCCTTGCCGAAGGTGCCGATGGTGATGTCGGGCGCTGTGCCGCAATATTCCGCTGTCCCGCCGCCGGTCCGGCCATAGGCGCCCAGGCCGTGCGAGTCATCGACCACGGTGGTCACTCCGTCTCTGAATTTTGCATGATAGCTGCTGCACAGTTCAACGATCCGGTCGATCGGCGCGTAGTCGCCGCGCATGCTGAAGATGCCGTCGAATATGACGATAACCCGGTCTATTTCCTGGCCCACCTCGTCAAGGCAGCGCTGCAGGTCAGCCATGTCGTTATGCCGGTAGATACCCTTGTTCTGACTCGGGACACCTGCGATGCGCATGGCCCTGATGATGCTGTTGTGATTGAGCTGATCGCCGATCCAGTGGGTTTTAGCATCAGAGATGGCCAGGGCCAGGCCGCAGTTGGCGGTATAGGCCGAGTTGAAGATTTTGGCGGCGGGTTGGCCGACAAATTTGGCAATCTGGCTCTCAAGAGCGATATGATATGAAAAGGTGCCGTCGATAAAGCGCACGGCCCCCGGACCCACCCCGAAGAGGTGGGTGGCCTTGTCCGCCGCCTCAATCAGGGCCGGATGCTGGGAGAGGGAGAGATAGGAGTTGGAATTCATGCGCAGAAAGGGGCGCTCTGCCCCTTCGAGGTAATAACGCGGACCGCTATTGCCGCTGGCGGGGAGATAGCCGCTGATGATCCGTTCCGGTTTCTTGGTCCGTCCTTCTGCCGCCAGTTTCTGCAATTCCAGGGTCAGCGCTTCATTTAGTCGATCCAGTGCCATGGTATGCTCCTGTATGGTTTGTGGCTTCCGTTATCGCTCACGGCTTACTGCCAGTTGAGGATGACCTTGCCCGATCTGCCGGAGCGCATCACCTCGAAACCCTGCTCAAACTCGCTGAAGTGGAATCTGTGGGTGATGAGCGGGCTGATATCGAGGCCGGTCTGGATCATCGAGGTCATCTTGTACCAAGTTTCAAACATCTCGCGGCCGTAAATGCCCTTGATAGTCAGGCCGTTGAACACCACGGTATTCCAGTCGATTGCCGTATCGCCGGGCATGATGCCCAGCATGGCGATCTTGCCGCCGTGGCACATGTTGGCAAGGATGGCCTGGAGGGCGGCCGGATTGCCGGACATCTCCATAGCCACATCGAAACCTTCACGCATACCGAGCCTTTTCTGGCTATCGCTCAGGGAATCCTGCGTGACATCGACGGTCAGGGTGGCGCCGGCCTTGGCTGCCAGTTCAAGCCGATACGGATTGACGTCGGTCACAACCACATGGCGGGCCCCGGCATGTCTGGCGATGGCGGCGGCCATGCAACCGATGGGGCCGGCTCCGGTGATGAGCACGTCTTCTCCCAGTATATCAAAGGTGAGAGCGGTATGAACGGCGTTGCCCAAGGGGTCGAAACAGGTCAGGATGTCAGTCGGGATGGAGCGATCACAGTACCAGGCGTTGGTCACCGGGATAGCGAGATACTCGGCGAAGGCCCCGGCCCGATTGACCCCGACCCCGCTGGTGCTGTTGCAGAGATGCCGTCTACCGGCCAGACAGTTGCGGCAGTGACCGCAGACGAGATGGCCTTCCCCTGAGACCAGATCTCCGGGTTTGAAGTCGATGACATTCTCGCCGATTTCGGCTATCACCCCGATAAATTCATGGCCGATGGCCATCGGTACGGGGATGGTCTTACGGGCCCAGGCGTCCCAGTTGTAGATATGGACATCGGTGCCGCAGATGGCTGTCTTGACGATCTTGATCAGGACCTCGTTTTTCCCCACCTCGGGGATGGGGATCTCCTGTAGCCAGAGTCCCGGTTCGGCCTTTGCCTTGACCAGCGCCTGCATTGTTTTCATATGTAGACCTCATTGGGGTGTGTACGGTCGGAAGAGTAGCCGATGGCCATGTGTCGATTTCCGTATTTTGACGGCGATATTATTGAGTTCCGATACTCTATGTCTATGGGTTACAACAGAAAAATAGACGATGCAAGACTTTGTTTGTCTCGTGTACCAATACCCCATCTCTGACGGCATCGCTGATATAGTATGGCAAAAGGTTGACATTGACAATCAGGGCAGGATGCCGCCGGGCTTCGCCTCTGGGTTTATCTGGCCACTCTCGGCCTGGTGGCTGTTGCGTTGCAGGAATGGGGGCGGGACACGACCGTCGGGATTCGGGAAGGCTGAATCCCCGTCAGTCTTGCAGGATTTCCGTAAGGGCTGCGACGAACTCGGCGCATTCGCTATCCGTACCGATGGTGATGCGGAGGAATTGCTCTATCCGCGGCAGACGGAAATGGCGGACGATGATCCCCCGTTCACGTAGTCGCAGGCTCAACTTCCCGGCATCCCGCTGCGGATGCCGGGCAAAGACGAAGTTGGCCTGGGAGGGCAGGATCAGGAACCCGAGTTTCACCAGCCCCTTGACCAGCCCTTCTCGGGTCTGTATGATCTGCTGCCTGGTTTTCTCGAAATAATCCCGGTCATTTATGGCCTCAACGGCGCCGGCAATGGCCAGGCGGTCGAGGGGGTAGGAGTTGAAACTGTCTTTCACCCGTTCCAGGGCCTCGATCAACGCTCTCTGTCCCATCGCGAAACCGACCCGCAGACCGGCCAGGGACCGGGATTTGGAAAGCGTCTGGATGACGAGAAGATTCGGATAGAGGTTGACGAGGGAGGCAGCCGTCTCGCCGCCGAAATCGATATAGGCCTCATCGATGACGACCACCGAGTCCCGGTTGGCCTGCAGAATCCGTTTAATTGCCGAGAGCGGCAGGCCATGGCCGGTCGGGGCGTTGGGGTTGGGGAAGATGATGGCGCCATTGGGACGCAGATAATCGGCCGGATCGATGGCGAAATTCTCAGTCAGGGCAACCAGTTCGTACTGTATCTGGTAGAGACGGCAGTAGACGGGATAGAAACTGTAGGTGATATCCGGAAAGAGGAGCGGCCCCTCGTGACGCAGCAGGGCCTGGAAGGCATGGGCCAGCACCTCGTCGGAACCGTTGCCGACAAAGACCTGGTCGGAGGAGATGCTGTAATATCCGGCAATCGCTTCTTTAAGGCTGTCGGCGTTGGGGTCCGGGTAGAGCCGCAGGGCATCGCTGTTTGCTTCAGCAATGGCCCTCAGCACCCGTGGCGACGGGCCGTAGGGGTTCTCGTTGGTGTTGAGCTTGATCAGACGTGCGGCCTTGGGCTGTTCACCCGGCACGTAAGGCTTGAGATCATGGACTATCGGACTCCAGAAACGGCTCATATTTCCTCTCAAAAAATTTCGCGTAGTGATATCAGGAGAGTGATTTTTGCCCCAGAGCGCCGGGATTGTCAATTTGAATTGTCTGTCGGCGCGGGCCTTCTTGTCGGAAAAGAGAGCCATTCGAAGATCTGGCCTTATAATCGGCCTCTTTTCCCAGAAAAGGAAAAAACTTGCATGAGGGGGATGAACGCGATAGTGTTATGTGTCTATGTTTACAATGGTTCGCCGGACTTGCTGGGCCTGTGGGCCAGGAGCGGACGAGGCCTGGAGGCATTTCTGCCGGCTATTCTCGGTGCAGGGTCGTCTTCATCCAGCGGATAACGGCCGAAAGATAGTTTTTCCCTTTCTTTTCATCCTCTTTTTCAAACCAGCCCAGCTCGGTGAAGACCGAGAGATTCCAGAGAGACCCCCCCAATCCCTCATGGAGCAGGATCAGTTCCGCCTGCTGCAGGGTGAGGATGTGGTCGGCCTGGTCGTCACGGCTGAAAAAGGTGACATTGCCGTCTTGAGAGGCGGCAATGGAGATGGATCCCGGCTGATCATAGGCGAACTGGGCGGCAGACTGGTGGCGGGTGCCGCCCAGCATGGAGAATGGGCCGAGTGTCTCGAAATGGTTCTCAAAAGGCTCAACTATGCGCAGATGGGAGGAGGAGGCCTTGATGTTGAGGGCCTTGATTTTTGCCCCGAAACAATAGACATAGCGGTCAAAGTTCATAACCAGGGCGCCATCTACAGCGGTCAGGCGGGCGATGCGGTTGCATTGCTGCTGGACCTGTTGCCAGGTTCGGATCCAGTCCTTCTGATGCGGCAGGTTCATCTCGTCGATCAGGTGGGTGATCTGGTCGAGGCCTGCGTGCTCATCCGGTGGCCTCGGCATCGGCTTGGAGTCGGCATCAAGAAAGTTGGCGCCACCGGTATATTTGATCGGGGCCTTGATGGACTGCATCCAGTTCTTGTTCTCCGGCACCACCAGAATAGTGCCTCCCCGGCCATGCGCCCGCATCTGCTGGGCGATTTTCAGGATCGCATTATAGCGCAGCAGATTGAGCAGTTTGATGTCGCTGGATTTGGCCTGGGCGGCAATCATCGGCATCATGGACTGCAAGCCGGTCTTTTGATCGATGAAAACGGCCTGATTGCCGGTTACGGCGGCAATGCTCCGGCCGCTGTAGAGGATCAGGATCCGGCCCGGTCCGAGAATCTGCACCCAGAAATCCGGTTTGATAAGTTCGGAAGAGACTGAGGTGAAACCCCAGATTTTCAGAATCCCGGTCGCATCAGGCCAGACACCGATATCGGCCTTGGGGTTTTCCAGGGCCGGGCCCAACTTCACCAGAGTCCTGGCCGAGAATTCCAGAGAGGTATCGAAGTGGAAGGTATCCGAGGTATGTTCCGATTGCCTGAGAATCAACGAGGCTGTCACCGAATTTCCTTCTTCGGTGGCAAAACTGGCCCAGTAAGCGACTTCGATGATCAGCGCCAGATGTTCGAGCGTCGGTGCATTGCCTTTGAGAAAAACACTGTGAAAGATTGATGTGTTGGCCGGAGTTTCCTGTGGGGTGGCGATTCTTTCCCAGAGCTGGTTGATAAACTGATGATTGAGTTGAAATGCTGGTGTAGCCATGAAGCAAGAGGTCCTTTGACAGGAGCAGACGGAAAAGGTGGCCCATAACCACAATATTTCGCGGTACTCGATAAATAATCAAACAATATACACCAAGTGGGCGTGCAGCGCATATTGTAATCGTGGGGAAAATGGGCTCTTGTCTGGCAGAAGCTGAAATGTTGAAAAAAAGAAGTGCTCTTTTATCCTCTCGCCGAGCCATTGCGCTGCAGGTGGGCCAGCCAGCGGTGTTCCATCTTCTTGAGGACCCATACCATGCTGAAGGTAATGGTCATATAGAGAAGGCCGGCGGTGACAAAGGCCTCATAGGGGCTGTAGAAGCGTGAGTTGACAATGCGGGCGGCGCCGGTGATATCGACTATGGTGATGACACTGGCCAGGGCGGTTCCGTGCAGCATGAAAATAATCTCATTGCCGTAAGCGGGCAGGGCCCTTCGGAAAGAGCTTGGCAGAATAATGCGTCGGAGCATCAGAAGCTGTGACATCCCTGCGGCCTTGGCGGCCTCAATCTCACCACGCGGGGTATTGACAATTGAGCCCCGGAAGATTTCGGTGGTATATGCCCCGGTGTTCAGGGCAAAGACGAAGAGGGCACAGAAATGGGCTTCCTTGAAATACTCCCAGAGAAAGGTTGTTTTGATCCAGTCAAACTGGCCCATGCCGTAATAGACCAGAAACATCTGGATGAGCAGTGGTGTTCCCCGGAAAAAATAGACAAAGGCCCTAATCGGCAGGGTGAGGCAGAGGTTCGTCGAATTTGTCAGGATCACAGCCAGAACAACTGCAATAAAGAAGCCAAAGAACACGGCAAGAGAGACCAGCTCAAGGGTGTTGCCTATGCCTTCCCAGTAAATACTGGCGTTTTCCAGGATGATAGAATAGTCCATGCTAGTCTTTGGCTACCCCGGTGCTGTACTTTTTTTCCAGCCACTGCAGGAGATAGATGGAAACGGTGGTGATCATCAGGTACATGAAGGCGACGGCGGCGTAGAAGGTAAAGGGCATGCGGGTCGCCCCGGCTGCAAGGGAAGCCTTGCGCACCATATCATCGAGGCCGATAATGGAAACCAGGGCGGTGGCCTTGGTCAGAACCAGCCAGTTGTTGCCAAAGCCGGGGATGGCGTGGCGGATCATCTGCGGCAGGAGGATGCGAAAAAAGACCAGCCTTCGGGCCATGCCATAGGCATAGCCGGCCTCCAGCTGACCATAGGGCACGGCCAGTATCGCACCCCTGAAGGTCTCGGTCATATAGGCCCCGAAGATGAAGCCGATGGTCGAGACGCCGGCGATATAGGGATTGATATTGATGTAGCCTTCATAGCCGACGGCAGTCGCAAGTTGATTGACCAGCATCTGGCCTCCGTAAAAGACCAGAAGCATCACAACCAGATCGGGAACTCCCCGGATAACGGTAGTATAGACCTGGGCAATGATCTTGAGAAGCCGTACCCCGGAGAGTTTGGCCAAGGCCCCGAGGATGCCGAGAACCATCGCGATCAACAGCGAAACGAGCGAGACGTTGATGGTGAGCAGCGTCCCGCTCCAGATGCTGGGGCCATAACCCTGTAAAGGCATCATGGCTTCTTCAGGATATAAAAAGTACAACAGGAGACACTTTCCCATCTTTGCCACGACAGGGAAGTGTCCAGGATTGTATCCGGCCGATTACTGGCCGTACACATCGAAGTTGAAGTATTTCTTCTGAATTTTATCATAGGTGCCATCGGCACGGATCTTGTCAATGGCGGCGTTCAGTTTTTCTTTGAGATCAGTGTCCTCTTTGCGCAGGGCTGCCCCGATGCCCGGGCCAAACCATTTAGGATCGACCATGTCCGGTCCGACGAACTCATAGTCCTTGCCTTTGTCCTTGCTCAGAAAACCATCCATCAGGGCGACGCTATCAGCCATGAGGATATCGAGTCTGCCGGCATCAACATCAAGGTAGGCCTCATCAAGCGAGCCATAGCGCTTGATCGTCACATCCTTGCCGTAAACATCGGTCAGATATTTGTCATGCACCGTCTCACGTTGAACGCCTATTGCTTTGCCTTTCAGGACATCTTTAGTAAAGGTAGTGAAGAGACCTTTCTTGGCCATGAACTTGGCCGGAGTCTGGTAGTATTTTTTACTAAAATCAACCTTCTGTAAACGTTCTTCGGTGATGGACATGGAGGCGATGATGGTATCATATTTCTTGGCCAGAAGGCCGGGGATCATGCCGTCCCAGTCCTGAGTGACCAGCACGGGTTCCGCGCCCATGGCCTGACACAGGGCCATGACGATATCCACATCAAAACCGATCAGTTTTCCTTCCGGAGTTACCTGACTGAATGGAGGGTAGGCGCCTTCAATGGCGACACGGACCTTTTTCCAGTCTTTGGCCTGGACTGTACCTGCAGTCAATATCAGCGCGATGGTGAAAAGGATAAACAATTTTTTCATTTCGTTCTCTCCTGGTTGATGTTTTTATGAGATAAATTGAACGCTTCTTTGTTAAAGCACAGTGCTGAGGAACTGGGCGAATCGCTCTGATTTGGGCTTGCCGAAGACCTCGGAAGGTGGGCCCTGCTCCTCGATTTGGCCCTTGAAGAGATAGAGGACTTCGGAAGAGACCTCTCTGGCAAAACCGATTTCATGGGTTACGACAATCATGGTGCGTCCTTCCAGTGCTAGATTGCGCATGACCTGCAGAACTTCGCCGACAAGCTCGGGATCGAGGGCCGAGGTGGGTTCATCAAAGAGCATGACCTCGGGCTCCATGGCCAGGGCCCTGGCTATGGCTGCCCGTTGCTGCTGGCCGCCGGACAGATGGGCTGGGTAGGCGTCGATCTTGTCGTGGATTCCGACCTTGTCGAGATAGTGCTTGGCCTGCTCAATCGCCACCTTGCGCGGGACCTTGAGCACATGGATGGGCGCCTCGATGATGTTTTCGAGAATGGTCATATGCGACCAGAGATTAAACTGTTGGAAGACCATGGCCAGTTTGGCCCGGATCCGTTCCACCTGTTTATGCTCGACCGGGACATTCTCGCCCCGACGATTTTTCTTCATCAGGATTTCTTCATTACAGACGGTAATCCTGCCGCTATCAGGGATTTCCAGAAGATTTATACAGCGGAGCAAGGTGCTCTTGCCTGAACCACTCGCGCCGAGAACCGCGATCACGTCACCTCGGTTTGCTGAAAGCGAAACGCCTGATAGCACCTCTATGCCGCTGAAGCTCTTATATAGATTTTCTACTGTGAGGGCGGTATCACGAATCTGACTCAAGGATAATCTCCTGCCTGGCTTGACGCGAGGTTACACTGCTCCACTGCCCGTACTCAAGGAGTACAGGCGCCCTCCGGAGCTACAGTGCCAACGTTCATGGTTTTATATATCATCCGGGTGCTAAATGCAAACAGATAGGCAGCGGAGCAGGGCGGGGCGGGGCGGCGCGGGGGTTACAGTGAAGGCCAGCAAGTCGGTGCTTGATGGGTATGGCTTGCCTTCAGGACTGTTTATCGAAAGAGGGTGTCGGGAACCCCTGCTTTCAGTCAATGGTTTTTCCGACTCGCAAAATCATTGGGTAACTTTGAGAAAAACCTCTTTGTAGAGTTTGCGATAGCCCGCCAAACTGCTTTCATCAAGCCAACGTTCGTAAGTTGCCCTATAGGCGTCGGTTGGGCGGTGTTCGAGAAGGGCACTGTTGATGTCGGTAATTGCCTGCTTTCCCCATTCGGTTTTTGCACAGGCCACATAACTGAACCAGGATTCCGGACTCGTCTGGTTTTCTTCGATGGTAATGGTCATGATCTGATCACGGATGCCCAATCTCTCGGCCTGATACATGGCCTCTTCGGGCAGACCGATCAGACCGTCGAGGCGGTCGAGTTTGAGCATTTTGAAAAAGTTGAGAGACAGTTCCTGGCCTTCATAGGCGAAGACATTCTCCTTCGTGCCGTATTTGTTGAGGATTTCATCGACAAATTTGCCGTAAGAGCGATTTTCGCCGCGGCCGATAATGAGTTTCTTGGATTTCATTATATCTTCGAGCTTGACCGACTTGGTCTTGCCGAATGCCGGCCATTTGGATTTATCGATTATAAGTACGGTTGGATAGGTAAAAAAGCTCGGGATAGAAAAGTACATGAACGTTTCTCGTTGTGGCGTCTTGTACAGTCCGACATTGCAGACTTTCTGGCCCTGCTCAAACTCATAGTAGTGCCGGGTGATATTGGCTACGATTCGGGTGTGGTCGTATTCGGGCAGGTTTTTTTCCAGGATATTGGTAATCAGGTCCTCATAACCCTGACCCTTCAAGGGACCTTCGTGGATAAAAAAGGGAGGCGCAACGGCCTCCAACCAGGTTATCGAATCCTTGGCGGAGGAAACAGTTGCACTGGTGAGAATGAGGATAAAAACACCTGTAACAGCCTGTATCTTGTGCAATAACGACATTATAGACTTCCCCCGAATAGGTGCATTTTTTATGGAAAGAGGATTTCTCTTATACGTGCAGTTCCTTATGTACAATCCTGCCAAGTTGCTCCATGGTATACGGCTTACTTATAAAGTTTCCGGCGCCAAGCTGAAGGGTCGCCTTGACATCAATACTCTCGGAAAAGCCGCTGGCGATAATAGCTCTCTGGTGTGGATGTGTCGCGAGTATTCTTTCATAGGTTTCCCGGCCGCTTATGCCCGGGGACATGATCATATCGAGGATCAGGAGGTCTACTGCGGTCTTGTGCACAAATGCAATCGCCTCTTCGCCGGAAGAGACGGTTGATACCGTATATCCCAGAGCTGTCAGAATCCGTGCGGCGATGTCCTGTTGCTGCGCTTCATCATCGACGACCAGGATGGTCTCGTTGTTTCCTTTGAAGGCTACCGGATCAATCGTTTCTGCGACGAGCGTATGCATTTCTCTGGTGCTTGGAAAGAAAAGTTGAAAGAGGGTGCCGTTTGTATCACTCGTCACAACGACCGTGCCATCGTGATCCTTCATGGTGTTCCAGACGACCGCCAGTCCCAGACCGGTGCCGCTGCGGCCCATGGTCTTTTTGGTATAAAAAGGTTCGAAAATATGCTTGAGGTCTTGTGGCGGGATTCCGGAACCCGTGTCACGAACGGTGATGACAGAATAGTCACCATCTAATGAGAGATCATTATCAGGAGTGAAATTGTCGAAATACCGATTAAAGGTGGAAACAGTGATTGTGCCTTTGCCATTCATCGCCTCTGCTGCATTGGTGATAAGATTCATGAGACATTTTTTCACATGGATCGGCGAGCAAGAGACATTGTGTATTTCGAAATCAAGCTCTGTGTTGCAGGATATGCCGGGGTAAAGAGAGGCAAGTTGAAAAAATTCCGGCGATTCGAGATACTCCTTGATCAGGGTGTGCGGGTTGGAGATTATTTTTGTGGCAGCAATCCCTCGGGCAACAGTCAACAGGTCGGCGACGACTTCGGCGGCCTGTATGCCTGACTTACGCATGGCCTCCAGTGGGCGTCGCAGAGAGCTGCCTTTTGGCAGATCCATGAGGAGGAGCTCAGGATAATTGACGACTCCGGAGAGGATATTGTTGAGATCATGCGCCACACCGCCCGCCATAAGGCCAATGGCTTTCATTTTCTGGGCACGACGCAGCTGTTCCTCCAAGGCATATCTTTCTGAAATATCAATGGCAATGCACCTAGTGCCGGTGGTAAAGGTTTCTTGGATAATCGGGGCCGAGCGGAGAAGAACGGGGAAAGAGGTATCGTCTTTGCCGAGTGCCCGGAATTCTTTCAGACCGAGGTTATGGCCCAGCATCGCCTCTTTAAAATAATTGAGGACCATCTCCCGTTGCTCCGGGACAATGTGATCGAACCAGACAGCGGGCGTATCCGGCCTGTCGGAGAGCCCCAGGCGCTGGAGGGCGAACTGGTTGGCATAGGTGACTTTTCCCTGTTGATCCGTTTCCCATACCATTTCCGGGAGCAGGTTGACCAGATCGTGGAACCGCCGCTCACTCTTCTGCAGATTCCGGGTTCGCTCCTCTACTTGCTGCTCAAGATATTTTCTGTTGAAAAAGAGGTAGCTGAAAAATACGGTGGTAAGCATGACCAGCAACAGAAAAATCAGGATATTCGCGAGTGGATAAATCACCCGGACGTACTTCACCCCTTCGAGAATACCTATCTGCTGGCCGTTATAGATGATGCCGGTGGAGAGTATTTTTGTCCTGATGAGTTTCAGGCGTAACAGCAGTTTTTCGACTACAGCCAACGAAGGACTTTCTACGTGCACAAACGATTCACCGTCCAGTTGCGTGATTGTCAGATTTTTGTAGGAATTTGCCTGCATAGCCAATTCCAGATAGGGCTTCGCCCCGGAAGGGTTTACCGCCCAAACGTCATCGGCGATGATGGTTGCATGAATCTTGAACTGGCGGTCATCATGAACCTGATCTTGGAGAATATACACATAGGATGTGCCTGCGAAGACAGCAAGAAGGACCAAAAAACTCAAAATGAGCTTGCCGCTGGTTTTTGCAAAGAAAATCATCGTATCCTATGAATTTTCATACTGATAGACGGATTGAAACAATCGGAAGGTCTGGACCCTATCAGTCGAGATTGAATGCGGATCATTTTTCTTGCTTGTGGGTGATGCCTAGATTTCTTTTTCCCATGTTGTCATTGTTGCAGAATAATTTGCCGTTATCAATGTAAAATATGGGAAAGATGAAAATACTGAAAGGCCCGCTGAAGATGGAGAATTCCCTTGAAAAAATGTGTTTTGACGTATTCTGATCGCTTTGTGTGTGAAAATCTGCCGTTTTTTTCTAAATCGACTGTCATACAAACCTTCTCAAGAAAAACAAAAAGGGGCCTTGAACTCTGACCTATCGTGAAATCTGATCCTACCAGCTTCAACTATTTGATTCGCCAATTTGATTTATGCATTCCGGATTAGTAGATCCCAATTATGCACAATGGCCTGAATCAAATCACACAAGAAAGAATTATGCTGAAATCAGCTGATATTAAAGAAACTTAAATGAATCCGTATCCTTCAGGCATCTCATTTGTTGCTGATACCTGCACCGGATGCCGACTCTGTCAGAAAGATTGCAGCTTCTTGCAAAAATATGGGCTCCCTGGCGATATTGCAGAAGAATATCTGATTGACCCTGAAGGCATCCAGATTATTTCCTTTCCCCGCAATCTCTGCGCCGCTGTCTGTCCTGTTGCCCTGGAACCATCCCGGATGTTTCTTGATCTGCGCCGAGAGGCATGTGCAGCAGATAGAGGGAGTTTTCCGGGGCATAACGGAATCCTGACGTATGAGTATCTGCTGGTCATCGATGCGAGTAACGGATAGTCCTTGACTGTTGTGCAAAACCACCACATGACCTTGGCAGATCGCAGGGCTTTGAAAAGGTATTTTTTGAGCTGCGAGACTATCTCCTTGCCGCAAGGGTCACCACGATAATCGTGGTATGTCCGAATTGTCATAAGATTTTTTCAAAGTACGGCGAGAGCTTGCGGTGGTAACAATCTATGAGCATATCGCCGAGCATGGAATGGGCACAGCGGGGGCATGCAGAATTCCACTGTCACGCCCCTGCATGCCCACTGTGCTGTTGTGCGTTATACCGGCGCTCTCCATGCGGCGATCCGCACGATTTTGCAGCAGCAGGGCCGGACTGTTCAGGAGAGGCAACACACCCGGGAGCGCACTTTATGCTGTGGCGAAGGGGGCGGCAGACACGAGAAGGGGAGTTGGAAAAAAATAGACGACCCGTCGGACGGAAGAGGCGAACGAACGAGAGATTGATCGTCACCAATTGTGCCGGCTGCACAAGCCTTCTCCAGAAGATGGCGCCAACGTGTCACATTGTCGATCTGCTTTTTTGGAAAGCGCAACAGACCTTGGCCTGCAAGGCCAGATTCTCCCGAGCCCCTTTTACCTATATCAATCGGATGCGTTTAAAGAGGCGGCTACAAAAAAGGAGTTTCGGCAATCTCACAAGAGAGAGGCCGGTGCGAATATCACGAGCAAAGAAGGTCGGATTTGCTGTATCATCAATAGTTGCTTCCTCCATCGGTCTATGTGCTCTGCTAGGTGTTTGCCTGGCGGGGTTTGCAGTCTTGCTCCTCAATTAATATATATTCCTTTCCAGTACAAGCTGTTATGGGCAGGTGAAATCATGTATCACGGCGAACGTTTCAACAGTATAAGTCATCTTTTCGGCGCGGTCATGGCATTGGTCGGACTTGTGGTACTCGTGGTCTTTGCTTCTCTGCAGGGCGACCCCTGGAAGATCGTGAGTTTCAGTGTCTATGGCGCAAGTCTTGTCCTTCTCTATCTGGCCTCTGCGCTCTATCACAGTTTGCGCGGCAAGGCCAAGGTCTTCTTCCAACTTCTCGATCATCAGGCTATTTATGTTCTGATCGCCGGCACCTACACACCTTTTGCTCTTGTGACACTTCGAGGAGGATGGGGCTGGTCGCTTTTCGGGGTGGTCTGGGGGCTGGCTGCGCTTGGCCTGGTGATTGACGCACTGCCCGCAACCCGTAAGGGGCGTCGATTCCTGCCGTTAGCTATCTATCTCGTGATGGGCTGGCTCTGTCTGATTGCCCTTGGACCTTTACTGGAGCGACTTCCAACCGCCGGATTTGCCCTGTTGCTTTCAGGTGGACTGTTTTATACCGCAGGAATAGGCTTCTATCTGTTGGATAAGCGTGTCAGACATTTTCACGGCATCTGGCATCTTTTTGTCCTGGCGGGAAGTATCTGCCATTTCTTTGCAATTCTTCTCTACCTGGATTAGAGAATTTCCGGTTGCGTATCTCTCACTTGTCGAGGGAGCGTTAGATCTTGGTCTCTACAGATACAAATCAGACTTTGAGCCCCTTCTCTTCAAAATAACTCTGGATAGAGTTTATGGGCACAGTCTGCGCAAGATGCTATAGCTGAAGTCAACTGCCGACCTGTCACGGATTATATTCCTCAATTTGATGCCAGCACGCGCAGGCCTTGTTATCGTGGATTTTTTTTTTGCAAGATACAGCCCGAACCATTTTTTTCTGTTCCAGAAGATGGTAGGCGGGGATGACTTTTCAGTGGAAGAGCTTGATACGTCTTCGCTGAATTTGAGAATCTTTCGATCTCGCAGAAAATCATTCAAAACGGATGTCGTTGTGGTTTTGAAGGGAAGGATATTGCTGAAGAGGGGGAAACTCAGAGGAACGCAAAAAGCCCCTGACCGTTGTAAGACAGTCAGGGGCTTATATGGTGGAGAAATTCGGCGGTGACCTACTCTCCCACATAGTCTCCCATGCAGTACCATCGGCGCTGAAGAGCTTAACTTCCGTGTTCGGAATGGGAAC
>JANOIV010000171.1:0-2491 GCA_031407875.1 Desulfobulbaceae bacterium
ATTGAAGATGATCATACCGCCGTGTCGCAGTTGGATCGGCATCTTTTTGCTGGTTGTCCCGGCCAGAATGCGATTGTAATAGCTGAACAGGGCCAGGAGAACCAGCATACAGAACAAAAAAAACAGTATCTGTTTGTAGGAAAAGGACAGTGGCTTCGAGGTGTTAAAGAGTGACGGGGTGAAACGGTCGGCCAGCCAGAGGGGTAAGGAGGGCGAGGGCGACCTCGGCAAGCATCAGGAGGGTGATCAGCAGCAGAACAACGCGGGGTGGTGTGATGATATTGCCAGAAGCTATCGATAAAGTGTGAAGGATCTCATAAATCGAGCAGCCTACGTTTTGGCGAATATGTCCATCCGATAGTCATTTTTCTGAAGTCGTTTTGACCTGACCATATGAGCGAAACCGATCTTTCATGAGAACCATTTCGGCCTTGCCAAGGATCACCGGCTCTCCCACACATTTACTGCGCCAATAGAGCTCAGCGCAGAATTCAATCTCTTCAACGATATGAAACGCATTGGCCAGATCGGAACTTGTCGCGAGCAGTCCATGATTGGCGAGAAAAACGGCGTTGCGATCATGCATGGCCAGCAAGGCATTGGCGGCAAGTTCTTCTGTACCGAAACTGGCATAGGCAGCGCATCTGACCGTCGGACCTGCCAGGGCTATCATATAATGCAGGGCCGGCAGTTCCCAGCCAAGGCAGCTCAAGACCGTGCTGAAGGGAGAATGGGTATGGACTGCCGAGGAGATATCATCCCGGTTCTCATAGAGAATTCTGTGGAGCGCCCATTCTGAAGAGGGTTTTCTCGTTCCGTCAATAATCTTGCCGGAGAGATTGATGACAGCCACGTCTTGCGGTGCCGTCTGCAAGTAATCCAACCCGCTCGGGCTTATCGCCATGAGCCTTTTGTGGCGGTTATAGATACTGAGATTTCCACTCGTCCCTCTGGTGAGGCGGTGTTCAACCAGTTTTCTGCCAAAAGAGGCAATCTGTTCGCGTTCAGAGGCGAGGACGAGTGTCATTTTCCCTCCAGGTGATATCGAAAAATCAAAGGATGATCTGCCGTTTTTCCGGATACAGGCTGAAAATACCTTCTTCAGAGGCACTGCAGATACCACGTTCAGTGATCAGGGCAGAAACAAGTCTGGCCGGGGTCACGTCAAAGGCATAATTGGCGGCCCGACTCTCTTTTGGCGTGAGGAGAACAGTAGTGATTTCTCCATTATGCAGGCCCTGGATATACTTTACTTCGTCACCGTTTCGTTCTTCAATCGGAATTTCCTTGATGCCGTCTCGAATACTCCAGTCAAAGGTTGAAGAGGGCAGAGCCACATAAAACGGGATTCCATTGTCCTTTGCGGCCAGGGCCTTGAGGTAGGTCCCAATTTTATTGGCAACATCACCGGTAGAGGTTGTCCGATCCGTGCCTGTGATCACCATGTCCACCATCCCGTGCTGCATCAGATGGCCGCCAGTGTTGTCTGCTATGATTGTGTGAGGAACTCCATGCTGACCGAGTTCCCAGGCGGTCAGGCTGGCGCCTTGGTTTCTCGGGCGAGTTTCATCGACCCAGACATGAATATTAATGTTGTGATCAAAGGCGGCATAGATAGGCGCTGTGGCCGTGCCGTAATCGACAAAGGCCAGCCAGCCGGCGTTGCAGTGGGTGAGAATATTAACCAGTTTGTCTTTTTTCGTGAGACTGATGTCTTCGATAAGTTTTTCCCCATGTTGTCCAATCAGGCGGCAAAACTCAGCATCTTCGTTTGCGATGGTCTGGGCAGTATCACGAGAGACTCTAATCAAATCTTCAATCGAGCCTTCAATCGTTCGAAGGATTCCTAGGACCCGATTGACGGCCCATTGCAGGTTGACAGCGGTGGGGCGGCTGGCAATAAGCCTTTTGGCATTGTTGGTAACTGATTCCCAAAAGAACCTTGGGGAGTCGCGCTGAGCCTCAAGACAGGCGAGATACATGCCAAAGCCAGCTGCTGCTCCGATAAGGCCGGCACCGCGAACATGCATGTCAGCAATGGCACAGACAACATCATTGACTGAGGTAAGCGTTTCAATGAGAAATCTATGTGGCAGCTGCCGCTGGTCAATAATCTGCACCTGGGTTGGATCATCGGCGTTGAGCCAGATAGTTCGATATGGTTTGCCGTAGACATTCATACTCTTCTGCCTGAAAATGGCTTAAATTGAGACAAAGATTGTAAAGAGAAAGGGTTGTCAGGGCATTTGTAATTCATCTTATGCTTTTGTAGTACATTACAACCTGTTGGCGCCGGATACAAAAGAAACCTGAGTAAAGAGGAGAAATCGGCATATTGAAACATCCACGGACGCAAAAAGCCCCTGACCGTTGTAAGACAGTCAGGGGCTTATATGGTGGAGAAATTCGGCGGTGACCTACTCTCCCACATAGTCTCCCATGCAGTACCATCGGCGCTGAAGAGCTTAACTTCCGTGTTCGGAATGGGAAC
>JANOIV010000020.1:0-20774 GCA_031407875.1 Desulfobulbaceae bacterium
TGAAGAGTATCTCCAAATCCCATGTTTCGGTGTCCCACATTAGGTACTTGGCCCGCTTATCTCCATCCCGGGGCTGGCCGACACTGCCGGCGTTGATGATATATTTCCGGTCTTTCGCAAGGATCATCCGGCCCTCAACCAGAGGACTTCGAACCACGCTTCCATGCTGCTGCGAGACGAGTTGCAGGTCATGGGTATGACCGACAAAATAGAGCGAGGCCTCGGAAGCGGCAAAGAGTTCTTCTATCTTGTGATCCGGTTGATTGAAGAGATAGGTGAAAACAGATTCAGGAGGATAGCCATGCACGAACCAGGCATCACCTGAATGCAGATATCGCGGCAGACTACGGCAATAGGCCAGGCTCCCTTCGGAAAGTAGCTGTTCAGTCCTGATGCTGTTTTCCCGGGCCTGAAAATTCATCCAGTTTCTGGCCTTTTCAGCAAGCAATGACGCCTCATGATTGCCAAGCACAGTGTTACACTGCAGGTCCTGCACACCCCGGATGACTTCCTCAGGATCAGGGCCGTAACCGATCATATCGCCCAGACAGACCACCCCGTCGGGCCTCTGCCGCTCAATATCGGCATTAACCGCATGGAATGCTTCAAGGTTGCCATGAATATCAGAGAGAATCGCCAGTCGCATTTTTCCCGTATGTTGATCTGTTGTGCATCCGCCCGAACTCCAGTATGTCACTCTTCAGTCTAGAACAAATGTCTCTTGCCGGGCAAGTCTTTTATAGCCGGATCTCGATTACCGGGGCTACTCCCCAATGTCCAACATTGTGGTTCTTGACAAGCCATTGAGGCCACCTTATCTTCTTAACAAATGAAATATATTCATTAATTACAGAACAATAGAACATCTTCAATTCGAAGTCGAACAGGACATCTGTCCTACGCAATCATCAACACAACCAACAGGAGGTGCGATTATGCCAACAAAATTACTCGATCTTCAGCGAATGTTTTCATCAATGGATGCCCTGCGGGAAAGGATCAATCTTCTGAATGGTGACTATTATGACAAGCGGCCGGGGTATGAAAGGGCGTGGGGATTTGCTGATAATTGGCCCAAAATGAACCTGTATGACACGGGAGAACAGATTGAGGTGAAGGTTGAACTGCCGGGCTTTGTCAAAGAAGATATTCACATCAAAGTCCAGGGAAATTATCTGGAATTAAGCGGCTCCCGCATGACGAGCGGCCCGGAAGGATACACTGCCCACAGACAGGAGCGGGAGAATCCGACCTTCACCCGGAGCATGACCTTGCCCATTGAGGTGGACAGCAGCAAGGCTACTGCCTCGATCAAAGAGGGCATACTCCACTTCATTCTCCCCAAAAGCGATGCAGCCAAGCCACAGCAGATCACTATCCGATAAATCCCATGGGGTTTATTCCGCACGAGGAGGTCCACCATGACTGAAGAAAAAAATGTCACCAGGGTAGAAAAAAATATCCCTGAAAAAAATCTAAACCTCAGTGTCATCATCCCAAGTGTCGATATCTACGAGAACAGCGAAGAGATCCTGTTCTATGCCGATCTGCCGGGGGTAAAGAAGGAAAATATCACCATTGATCTGGATAACGGCCAACTCACCCTGATTGGCAACCGCTATATGGAACAGGAAAAAGACATGTATCTGGAAGAGTTTGGCGCGGCGCAATACCGCCGGGTTTTTTCCGTTCCTCAGGGCATCGATCTGGCCAAGGTAGATGCAGAGCTCAACGAGGGAGTGCTCAAGCTCCATCTGCCGAAATCAGAGGCGGTCAAACCTCGCAGGGTCGAGGTCCGGCAGGGATAAACCACCTCTTACTGCCGACCTCCGGCAAGCACATCTTGAGGGGGGGCTACTTCGTGCGCCCCCCTCGGGAATTTGCGGCGGGCCGTCTCATCCGAGAAGGTAGCAGCGCATCCGAGATCTATCCTTTCTTTTTCCCCTCCAGTTCACCCCAGCGGGCATAGAGGTTCTCGATCTCCCCGCCGACTTCTTCAAGGCTCTGCCAGCACTCCGCCAGCCGGGCAGGGTCGGCAACCGTCTCAGGTAGTTCCATAGTGGCCTGCAATTCTTCCTGCAGAGACTCGGCTGCTGAAATTCGATCCTCCATCTGATCATACTCCCTCTGATCAAGGTAAGAGAGCTTGCCGGCCTTCTTCTTTACGATTTCTACTTTTCCTTCCTCTGTCTTCTCAGTTTTTGGTGACGGCAAGGCCTTTTTTTCCAGGTCCTTCATATGGTTCAACCACTGCTCATAATCGGCATACCAGGTCACCCCTCCCTTCCCGTCAAAACCGAGGATCTGGTCACAAACCCTGTCAAGGAGGAAACGATCATGGGTCACCAGGATCAGCGCCCCGGCAAACTCCTGAAGGCTCTCTTCCAGGACATCGAGTGATGCTATGTCAAGATCATTCGTGGGCTCGTCAAGCAGGAGGATATCGGCCGGCTGCCGCATTAAACCGGCGAGGAGGATGCGCGCCTGCTCGCCACCGGAAAGCTGGCTTACCGGGGTTTCGAGCTGGTCGGCACGAAAGAGAAACTTTTTAGCCCAAGAGACTACATGCAGGGAGCGGCCCTGATAGACGACGGCATCACCGTCGGGGGCCAGGGCCCTTCTCAAGGACAGGAGCGGATTGATCTGCTCCCGTCTCTGGTCAAAACTGACGATTCGCACATGATCGGCCAGTCTGAGGTTACCGCCATCGGCAACAGGGCCGGCGGTACCAGCCGAGGCTGCAAGAATCTGCATCAAGGTCGATTTCCCGCAGCCATTTCTGCCAAGAAGACCGATACGGCTGCCGGGTGCAAGGGTGATATCAAGATCGGCAAAGAGCTTCCGCTTGCCAAAAGCCTTCGTGAGACCGGTAGCCTCGATCAGCTTTCTGGTCTTTCTGCCTGTTGCCTCAAAATCAATCTGCACGGTCGAAGAGGCCCGGTTTCTGGCCTTGACCTGGGCCAGCTCATCCTGGAGTTTATAGGCCTCATCAATCCGATACCTCGCCTTGGTAGCCCTGGCTTTCGGCCCCCGGCGCAGCCATTCGGTTTCACGACGCACCTTGTTGCTCAGACGCTCTTCCTCCTGCAGCTGCAGTGCGACAAAGGCCTCTCGTTCATCCAGAAACTGCGAGTAGCAACCATTGACCTGAAAGAGCCCATCGGGATATACCGCCGAGAGTTCAACGGTACGATTGGTGCAATTTTCCAGAAATCGTCTATCGTGGCTGACCACCAGAAAAGCCGCCGGCCCCTGCACCAGCCCCCCGCTCAAGAGCCTCTCCAGCCAGAGAATACCCTCAATATCGAGATGATTGGTCGGTTCATCCATGACCAGTATATCGGGTGCAACCAAAAGGGATCGGCAGATAGACAACCGCTTGCGCCAGCCGCCGGAGAGGAGCCTGACCGATTCCGTGCTGTCAGTGAATTCAGCAAGGCTCAACAGGGTGTGGACACGATTGTAGCGTTCAGTTTCAGTCAGTTGCGATTCTTTCAGGGCAAGAATGAGATTTTCCGCAGCTGTCACCTCTTCAACAAAGGTATCCTCCTGGGAAAGATAGCTGAGTCGGACATGCCGCTGTCGCAGGACCTGACCTGCATCGGCCTCTTCAAGACCACAGATGATCCTGAGGAGTGTCGATTTTCCGGAGCCGTTGGGTCCAATTAGGCCCACCCGATCTCCCGCATTGATGACCAGATCGATATGCTGAAAGAGGGTTCGGGCGCCATAGGCCTTGCCCAACGCTTGACAGGTAAGTAGATTCGTCATAGCCGATATACTTTTGCTCCCTCCAACAATCCAAAAAACCGAATATTATGGTACGAAAACAATACCATTACATAGGGCAAGAACTCGGAAAAATTGAGAGCGCTAAAAAAATTTTATTGTTATAAATCAGTATTTTAATACGAGCTTAAGGACTCTTACTCGAGCAAGAAAACTGGCCCTTTTGTTGTTGAATAATTTAATTGTCAAGAGTATAAACATGTAAAGAATTTTCCGGAAGGCCGAGTCGGCCTGCAATATCTTCCTTTTGACCGGCACGCCGTCGTGTGGTTCAAAACACAACCGATAGGGATTATGTGCTATGAGCGAACACCTCTATTTCATCATAACCAGTGACAGCGGCAGAACCCTTCGATTGCCTGTTTGCAAGAGGAATTTTGCTCTTGTCAGTAGTTTCCTTATCCTTTTTCTTCTCGGCCTGTGCGTCTCCTCCACCTTCACATTTCGCCTCTACGGTACCAATCGGACCTCTTCCCACCAGATAACCGACCTGAAAACGCAGCTGCAACACAGCACGCAGCTGCTGGCGAAACACCAGATGGATCTGAAAGTTGCCATCCTGCAACTCGCCAAGGCTCGGGAGGAGGCCTCCTTTACCGAGGGAAAAGAGGAACTTCTCGCCACCGCAGTCACGGAACTCAATGAACGTAGCGAACATATCAAGACCGTCATGGACTCCATCGGCATAAAGGTCAAAGATAGTTCTCACGCCCGGAAAGACAGCGGCGGCCCCTTCATGGCCAGCAGGAAGGCAGAGCATGACCAATTGCTCTTCCAGGCAGACAAATACCTTGAAACCATTCTTTATACCCCTCTGGGAAGACCGGTCATCGGCCAGATCACCTCAGGATTCGGCACGCGTCTTGATCCGCTCAATAGAGAAGGGGCATATCATTCCGGCCTTGATATCCGCGCAAAACGTGGAGAAAAAGTCTTCGCCACAGCTGCCGGCGTCATCACCAAGGCTTTTTATAACGGGAATTACGGCAATTTCGTGACCATCGACCATGGCAACGGATACACCACAAACTTCGCCCACCTCAACCGCTTCCTAGTCAAAGAAGGTGACCAAGTCGAGCGAGGCCAGATTATCGGCCAGGTCGGCAGTAGTGGTCGAACAACCGGAATTCATCTCCACTACGAAGTCTGCCTGAACAACAAACCAATCAACCCGGCAAAACTGATGAAGGTTGCTGCATTGACACTCTCAACACCCCATCTGCCGAAAAGGAACTGATATGGGTCTGTTTAGCAAGAAAACCGGAGGAGAGCAGAAAATGAGCAAGGCCGATATCGAGGCAATCTCCTCACTTATCGACAAGAACATGTCTATCACGGGCACGCTCACCTTCAAGGGTAAAGCCCGCATTGATGGCAATATTACCGGCAATATTGAAGGTGACCACCTCATACTGAGTGAAACCGGGAAAATTATCGGTAACATCAAATCCGCCACGTTTAACTGTTACGGCACACTTGAGGGAGAAATACAGGCAACCAATGTCATCGCCAGAAAAAACTGTTCAATCCACGGCAGACTTGAGGCAACCAATCTGACTGTCGAACCGGGGGCCGCTATTGACGGTGAAATAAAGGCTGCCACCAAGGACCTTCACCCAATTAACGAAAAAAATCTGCCGCAATCACCAACCCTGATCAAAACGCCCGTTCTCCACAAAACACATGGTTAGCACTCCACAAAAAGCCCAGACAAAGCAAAATCTTGATGAGACACATTTCGCCCCTCGCATGAAATGTCCCCACTGCGATAATGATCTTGATTTTTTTGAAATCAGCGAAGAGGCGATCATCGTCAGCCATTACATCCAGAACCCTGATGGCACATTTTCTATTGAAGACACAAGCATCAAGTCAGTTGGAGGTAGCAAACTTTTTTGCGGAAGCTGCGAAGAAGAACTCAGTGAACTACACCAGCGATTTTCCGAGATGATCTTCTAAGTGAAGGGCTATCTATCTGTTCAGGTCAGACAGCAGGCGATAGAGAGTTGTATATAACAAACAGAAAGAAAAAGGGATTGCCGTCACCGGCAATCCCTTTTTTTCATCTACACAGCAAACACTCAGGCAGAGTGATTATACGCAACCTGTCGGTTTTGGTAGACCAGCCATCTTACAGGCTCCTTTACCAGGACCGGAGGGGAAGAGCTCATAGATTCTCTTCAGCGGAAAACCAGTGGTCTTGGAGAGAATACGAACCATAGGGGCAATACCGTTCTTCTTGTAGTACTCCTGAAGAGCATCGATTACCTTATTATGCTCGTCGGTCAGCTCTGAAATACCCTCAGTGCTTTTTACATAGTCCACCCAGTTATTATTCCACTCTTCCATGCCCTTGAGCAGGAAACCATCCTCATCTACCTGAAAGCTCGATCCGTTGTGTTCAAGTGTTGGCATTTCAAACCTCCTTAAATATTTTTCTGTGGCTCACACCGTTGTTTGAGTCGGCTAAAAAACTAATTAGGCCTTATTACTATAGGGGGCAACGTTTGTCAAGTGAATGGACAAGCATTTATTACATCATTAAAATCACACAACAACATTTTAAAATATAACAACATTTACCTTCCACTCGCGTTGTTTTCGAACATGGACATACTGAAAAAGGGGCAGGCAAAAACCAAGCCTAGCGCACTTTGTCCATTTAACAAACCAAAGGATAAAACTGCAACTGCATGCAAATAAGCAGAAAAGAACATACCTGTTTTTTTGCATATGTCCAAATACTTTCTCGCCTCTCTCCTTTTTCGCATTCCCTTTTCTCCGAATGCCGCATTTGCTTTGCGTTCCGTCTCTGGCCCGATTAAGGAAGAGATCTTCGGGTTTTTTCCTTGCATGGAAGAACAAGAAAGAGTAAATCCATGTGAACTCTGCTGAGGGTTAAGGCGTGGAATTCGTGCTACTTCATAAGCTCGGAAACTGCGTACACCGCCAAAGTGATCGAACTGTTCAATCTCGAAAACAGATACACATAAATAACCATGCTGCAAACACTCCGTAACAAAGCCCAATCCACGGTTATCCAAATCGTTGTGGTAATTATCGCCCTGGTCTTCATCTTCTGGGGAGTCGGTACCAACATGATGAACACCAGAGAGGTCGCTCTCACTATCAACGATGAGGAAACCACATTTCAACAATATCAGCAGGCCTATGACCAGGCCATAAAAAAACTCAGCGAACAGTTTGGCGGCACCATCCCGAAAGGGTTGGATGAAAGTCTCGGTATAAAACAACAGGTCATTGAGCAACTTGTCCAAACGACTCTCCTGCGACAGGGGGCAAGTCGGATGGGTCTGCGGGTGAGTGCGGAAGAAGTTCAGAAACAGATTACCAGCATGCCGCAGTTTCTTGAAAACGGGGCCTTCAGTCTCGAACGCTATAATTCTCTGCTCGCTGCAAATCAAATGACTCCCAACAGTTTTGAAAATTCCATGCGACATGACATGCTGTCCGATAAGACAGTTCAAGATATCGCTAAATTTTCCACCGTAGCAAGTGAATCCGAGATACAGAATCTGTATAACCAAGAAAAAGAAACGGTTTCCGTCCAATTTGTCAGAATTTCCTCTGACACATTTAAAAAAGGAATACAGGTTGACAAGGGTAAGCTGAAGAAGTGGTTTGATTCGGTCAAGGACAATTATCGCTCGGAACCTCTGCTCAAGCTCAGGTATATAGTCTACAATTATGATTCCTTAGGGGAAAAAACCACAATATCTCCGGAAGAAATTCAGTCATATTATACTGATAATATCTCCGCCTACCAGGCCCCGGAGCAGAGACATGCCCGTCATATTCTTCTCCTGGCAGGCGAGAAAGACGATCCCACTGTGCACGAGGAGAAAAAGAAAAAAGCAGCTGAAATAAAACAACTTTTAAAAGAGAATACCGATTTCGCCGGTCTGGCTGAGAAATACTCTGATGATCCGAGCAAAGGCAAGGGGGGGGATCTGGGCTTTTTTGCTCAGGGAAGCATGGTACCGGAATTCGATGCAGCGATATTTGCCATGCAACCCGGCCAGATCAGTGAGGTTGTGAAAACCCGTTATGGTTATCACATAATCAAACTCGAAGAGATAAAGCCTGCGTCCACAAAACCTCTCCAGGAAGTCCAGGCGGACATTGTCCGGAATTTGCAGCTCAAGCAAGGTAAACAGATAGCCTTTCAGCTTGCCAATGATGCCTATGAAGGAATTATAAAGGCCGGGAGTCTCAAGGCCTTTACCGACTCGCATCCCGACACCTCTACCGTCGAGACGGATTTCTTTTCTCGCAGTCAGCCTCCGGAAGGGATAGGTCAGAATCAGAAATTCCTCGACGCGGCCTTCGCCCTCAATAAAGGAGAGTTGAGCTCCCTCATCACGACCGATACTGGCTATGCAATTCTCTTTGCCCTGGAAAAAAAAGAACCAATCGTGCCACCGCTTGAGACCATCCAGGACAAAGTAACAGCTGACTATGTCGCACTCAAGGCCCAGGAAAAAGCCAAGGCAACCGCAACCGAGATGCTTGAAAAACTGCATAAGGGAACGGCATTTCCCCAGGCCGTTGCGACTACTCAGTTCAAACTGGAAAACTCAGGATTTCTGAGCAAAAAAGCTGCCGATCCGTCTTCCGCCTTTCCGGCTGCTCTGCAAAGCCAGATCTTTCAGTTGTCAAAATCCTCACCCCTACCAAAAGAGCCTGCCCAGGTTGAAGAAGATTACCTGGTTTTCGCCTTCCAGGAACGCAAGGTTCCTGAGAACAAGGCCGGAGATCAGGAAATGCGGCAGTATCGTGATATGTTGATCCGTTACAATCAGCAGCAGCTGCTTGCTGCCTGGGTCCGTAATCTTGAGCAAAAAGCCAAAATAACCCGCCATAAGAGTCTCTAGCATACCCCTGATAGAGAAACCAAAGGGAGAGGGTTCTTGCTGTTGAGCTGACGATCAGGCATCTTTCTTCTTCTGAACTTTGATACTTCCAGACACCGGCGACAGAGACAGTGGGAGATGCCTCTGCAGAAGAGCATTGCTCTTTCCCTGCAAGTTGGCACTTCGCTCTTTCGCCTCCTCCTTCTTCCGGTAATTGACCTCAAGGATCCTTCGTATCCCCTCGTGTGAAAGTTCCAGGTTGTATTTTTCAAGGAGCTTTTTCGCGATATCCCGATACGACCAGCGATCCTCACGGAGCTTGAGCATCTCGCCGATCACCCTCTGTTGCTCGAGATGCTGAACCAGGAAACCTCCGGCGCCAATCTGCCAGCCGTAAGGCACGGGCCCACCGAGATATTTGCCTTCCTTTTTCTGTGTCCTTTTCGTCGCTCGTATTGCCTCGCCATGCCTGCAGCTGTCACAGAGGGAGAGAGAGGCGAGGACTTTCTGAACCAGCATCGCTCCGCCCTGAGAGACGACGAGTTTTCTTTCTCTGTCCAGCGAAATGTCCTCATCGAGATCAATACAGAATAGGGACACGCCTTTTTTCCTCAGCATCTGCAGCAGACGGCTTGCTTCCTTGCTTGACCCAAGGACAAAAGCGGCCTGAGCGACAAAAATGGCATCACCTGCCTGTAATTCTTCGATAATTTTTTTTCCTTCCTGACGATTGACCAGGGCTTGCTTCAGGGAAACACCCTGTTCAACAAAAAACTCCTCGATCATTTTTCCCAGTGAGGAACCGTAGGCGGATATAGCCTGTTGCTGCTCCGCTAAGGGTACCCGCAGTTCTTTTTCCAAGGCCAGATATAAGTAGCCAATGCATGCCATATTATGCCCCTCCGCACCCGATTATGACCGTTTAATCCTGCCTTACCTTCGAATATTTTTGCCAAAGTGTCAAGTTTGTATTTCTGGTAATTGACATTTTGTCATATTACCATTTCATTATTGACAGACACCGCTTGAGCTGTTGTTATTCATTTTTCCCCAGCAGAGCCTGTTCAGATGATCGTTGAGAAACGTTGCAGATCGAAGGATTAGAAAACCGTCAGTAGGAAGGGCATCATCAATCAGCCTTTGTTCATCTTTCACTTTTTGGTTCTCTTGCTGTCCTCACAATGATATATTGTCGTGTTGCTCTTTCCGCTTCGCTCAAAAGAACACTGCACTCTTGCAATTTGGGCCAGCGTTATTCTTGATCTTAATTTGCTCTGAATACATCATGCCTAACGAGACAGACCTCCCGGAACAGTATATAAAACTCTCCTCCTTTGAACAGACTCTCCTACAACTCCTCTCGATCATTTACGAACCTGCTCACAGCTCTCTTCTTGTCAATTGTCTCCGCAAGCTCGAACTCAATAATCCCAGAGGAACCCGCCCGACTTCGGTCAATCTTAATCACTACCTTACTAAATTCGAGCAGTTAGGACTGACAACTCCAGATCGTCGATGTGTCTCCGGGCTGGTTGAGATTCTCACCCGGAAGGCCCTTGAAGAAGGGAATCTCGCCCTCTACGCCAGGATTATCCAGGAGGAGGCCCCGGCCACTTACTATTACGGCAAATGGTCTACTCGCTGCTGGCGCGCGATGAGGGAGATGCGCATTGGTATTTACACACAGAATTTTGAGCTGATTGAAGATACGGCTGCCTTCATCTCCAATCAGTGTCGCGATCTTGTCTCTTCCCTCCCTCCGATCGTCCAAGTCATCACCACACCCTTTGATGTCCTGTGGTTCGATAGCCTGCCCGCATCATTTACATTCTATCTCCTGAACATCGTCCTGCAGTACGGCCAGGCAACCCTGAGTACTTTCCCAGAAATACTCGGCTTTCTTGAAACGGAGCAGAATTCTGCAGATCTCAGCGTCGATGAGCAGCTACCCTTCAAACGCCTCCTCTTCAATCAGTATCTGTTGCAGGGTGAAATGAGTCGCGCCGAGCACCTTCTGAATTCACGCCCGGAATCTTTCCAGGGAACTGGGGCCCGCGGGGCCCTCTCTTTTTTGCGTGGAAATTTTGCAGAATCTCTTCAACAATTTGACCAGGATCTCCATTTTCTCCAACAACTCAATGCGGGAAACAGTGCGGCATTTTTCGGGCCCTGCGGTTTGTTGTATATACTCGCCCGCCTGCAGGCCTGCGATAATGGCGATTATCATGCTATCGCCGATCAGATAGCCACCGCTCTTTCACTCTTCCATTCCGCAGCTGAAAATGAGGCCTATAACTACCTTGCAACGCTTGTCCATACCCGCCTCAACAGCAATCTCGAACAGCTTGGCATTACCTTGCCGGAAAACAGTCGCCCCCACAGCCTTACCGTACTCTTTGCCGGCCTCTGCCAATACTGGCTGAACAGCTCGATTCAGCCGGCAATCGAAGCGGAACTTCTCTTCCTGCACGAACAGGCCCTCGAACACGATTATCATCTGTTCAGCCTTATTTCGGCTGAAATCCTGGCCAAAACCCAGGAAGGTGAATCCTCTTTCTCTTCTGTCGTTTTAAATCTCCGGGAAAAGACAGGTATTACCGGTATCCTTTCCCTCCTCGAACCCGAAGAACCATGGAAAAGGGCTCTCCAGACCCTCATCCACATAACTACGTCACAGGAAACCCTCACCTCACAGCACAAAATCCGTCTGATTTGGATGATCGACATGACAGCCACGCCTATCGCCATCAGCCCCAGAGAGCAGAAACTCAGCCCTACCGGGGAATGGAGCAAAGGTAGACCGATTTCCCTGGCTCGTCTCCACCAAACTAAACTCAGTTATCTCACTCCCCAGGATCGTAAAATATGTGCGGCCATCATACAGGTCCACAATATGGAAACAAACAGCATAAGCCACCACTTCGACATGGAAAAGGCCTTGCACGGCATGATTGGCCACCCGTTGTTGTTCCTATCTGATTCACCCACGACACTTATCGAGTTCATTGCTGGAGAGCCTGAACTGCTGGTCGAAGAAAAGGGCTCCGACTTGCTTATTCGCTTCGCCCAGCCGATAACGTCCGATAATTTATCGATATTTCACGAAACCCCCACCCGCGTCAAAATCATCACCATTAATGACAAACATCGGGAAATTGCCCGCCAGATCGGTAAGGATGGACTTGTCGTGCCGGTTTCCGCCAGCGAGCATGTCTTAAAACTCATAGGCAACAGCTCATCATTCATGACGGTTCACTCGGCAATCGCCGGTGATAGATCAACGGATAGGGACAGCAATATAGAATTTGTCGAGGCCGATTCCACTATTTATATGCATTTGCTGCCTTTCGGTACGGGCTTCCGATTGGAAATGTTCGTCAAACCCTTTCCGGCAGGCACCCATTATCTCAAACCGGGCCAGGGTGTTGAAAATATTATGACCGAGGTCCAAGGTAGGAGATTGCAGACCCGGAGGAATCTCGCTCTGGAAGAGGAAAAGGCCCGTGATATTGAAGAACTCTGCCCGATTCTCGATCTCGCCATCGATCTTGAGCGGGAGGCAGACAGAGAATGGCACCTGCAGGATCCCGATGACTGCCTCCAGGCCCTTCTTGAACTTCAGGCAATCAGAGACAAGCTGGTTATCGAATGGCCCGAGGGCGAAAAACTGATAATCACCCACCAGGTATCTCTAGAAAATCTCAACCTGAAGGTACGCACCAACCGCCAGAACTGGCTGGCCATCGACGGTCACCTGAAACTCGACCAGGACCATGTCATCCAGCTCAAAGACCTGCTTTTAACCATTAAGGGATCCACGGGGCGATTCATAGAGATTGCCAACGGCCAGTTTATCGCCCTCACCCAGGAGTTCAGAAGACGTCTGGAAGATCTCAATATCTATTCCCAGGACTTCAGTGGCGACAACAGCAATGAGCTCCTCATTCATCCACTGGCAGCCCTCCCTCTCGAAGAACTCATTAGCCAGACCGCCACCAGCATCGATGCCGGATGGCAGATACAACTTCAGAAAATCCGCTCCGCCCGTGATTTTCAGCCGGAACTCCCCTCCACCCTTCAGGCCGAATTACGCGATTATCAAAAAGAGGGCTACAACTGGCTGGCACGTCTGGCCGACTGGGGTGTCGGTGGCTGTCTTGCCGACGACATGGGCCTCGGCAAGACCTTGCAATCTCTTGCTATCATCCTTAGGTACGCCGTAGACGGGCCTTCGCTTGTCGTCGCCCCCACCTCGGTCTCGACAAACTGGCTGACGGAGGTCGCCCGCTTCACGCCGACAATCAATATCGTAACCTTGACCGGCAAAGACAGGAAGGCCAACATCAAGGAACTCGGACGCTTCGACCTCCTGATCACGACCTACACCCTGTTGCAGCAGGAAATGGACCTGCTCGCCACAGTTCCCTGGCAGACCGTCATCCTTGATGAGGCCCAGGCCATCAAAAATGCCGCCACCAAGCGTTCAAAAGCGGCAATGTCCCTCAAGGCCCGATTCAAGTTGATCACAACCGGTACACCCATCGAGAATCACTTGGGAGAACTCTGGAATCTTTTCCATTTCATCAATCCCGGTCTTCTTGGCACTCTCTCCAGCTTCAATGAACGTTTCGCTATCCCCATTGAGCGCTATCAGGACCGAGAAGCCCGATTGAAGCTGAAGAAACTGATCCGCCCCTTCATCCTCAGGCGTATCAAATCGGAGGTTCTCGAAGAGCTGCCCTCCCGCACCGAGATTACCCTTGATGTCGAAATGAGCGAGTATGAAACCCATTTCTATGAAGCACTGCGACAGAACGCCATAGATATTCTGGAGAGCAATAAGGACAAAAAAGGACGACATCTGCAGATCCTCACTGAGATCATGAAACTCCGTCAAGCCTGCTGCAGCCCCCGACTGCTCGACCCTCACAGCAAAATTGTCAGTTCGAAGCTCAAGGTTTTCTCAGCGGTCGTGGAAGAATTGATCGAGAGCCGCCATAAGGTCCTGGTCTTCAGCCAGTTTATCGGACATCTCCAGATCATCCGTGAATTTCTCGACAAACGGGGCATTTCTTATCAATATCTCGACGGGAGTACCAGTTCCAAACTGAGAAAAGAGAGAGTGGAAGCCTTTCAGGCGGGTGAAGGAGATCTCTTTCTTATTAGCCTTAAGGCCGGAGGTCTTGGGCTCAATCTGACTGCGGCCGATTATGTGATTCACATGGATCCCTGGTGGAACCCGGCCGTTGAGGATCAGGCCTCGGATCGTGCCCACCGCATAGGGCAGACACGGCCCGTAACCATCTACAGACTGGTGTGCAAAAATTCGATTGAAGAGAAAATTGTCAGACTCCATCAGGAAAAACGCGACCTTGCCGGGAGTCTGCTTGAGGGAAGCGATGTAAGCGCCAAGATGAGTTCGGAGGAACTCCTGAATCTGCTCAGAGAGGAAAATGACCCTGCTCAAAGGTCATCTGTCAGGTGAGCAAGGATAAGACAGAAAAAGGTCACATCCTGATTTTCAAACTGCCAGCCAAGATGGGCGTCACATCGCCCGCAGAGGGCCAGACGCCAAAGATAACCGGCGAACCAGGTGAAATGCTCGCTGGCCTCACCATGGACAGAGCAGCCCGGGGCATTGCGGAAGCAGCCCAATTCAAAGAGAATCCCAGCGGGGTTGAAAAAGGTGTGGGTATGCGAGCCCTTAACTGTGATACGACTGGCCTCGCTGGTGATACGGTTACCGCACCGCCGGCAGAAGAGACCGCGCTGCCCGAGGTCTTCTTCCTCAAGCGCTCCCGCCTCCACTGCCTCCCGGCTCCCGGTCTTTATCTCTCTCAGGAGATGCAGGACACCACCCCCGGCCTGAAACGGCATTTCAATCGGAAGTGAAGGGTCAGGCACAGTCATAGTCTGCCAAGGACATGCACGTCCTGAAGCGCTTATTCCATTCCAAATCAAGTGATAATTGTATAGGCTACACGGGGCGGCAGCTCCTCTCCGTACTCTCTGTACTGTCTCGTCACTGCTCGCTTGCCTTGGCGTTCTCATCATGTTTTGGAAATGGAATTACTTCTTTTCCTCCACATAGAAGTCAAGAATGGCCTGGATCATTGCGGGAATGGTGAATGTATCGGGCTGCACATCCACCTTCAAGCCATTATCGGTAACCGTCTTGGCCGTGATCGGCCCTATTGCGGCAATCTTCACCCCGGCCAGCAACCGTTCAAGCTCTTCCTGATTGAGCGCATCAACCATCGTTAGAAAATTCGTCACCGTCGAAGAACTGGTGAAGGTCACCATATTGACTTTGCCCGTTTCCAGTTCGGCCCGCAGGACATCCTTTCGTCCCTGGGGCTGGACATTCTTGTAGACCGGGGCAACGGTCACCCGGGCCCCTGCCCCCCGCAGGGTCTCAGGGAGGATCTCCCGGCTCTGTTCGGCCCGCGGGATGAGGATGTTACGCCCCTCCACGCCCTGATCAAGAAGGCTTTCCGCCAGCCCTTCCCCGGTAAAAGTGGTAGGTATAAGGTCGGCCCTTATGCCATATTTCAGCAGCAGTTCCGCAGTACTCTTGCCTACCACGGCAATTCCCGGGCCTTTCAGATTGCGGGCATCCATCCCTCTGGCGTGGAGTCTGTTGAAGAAATATTCTACGCCATTCAGAGAAGTGAAGATGATCCAGTGATATTCGTTGAGGCGCTCGAGTTCACTGTCTAGGATATCGTAAGAATCCGTCGGCTGGATATTGATGGTGGAATACTCGAGACAATAGGCCCCCGCCTCCTCGAGACCGGCCACGAGATCACTCGCCTGCTCCCGGGTCCGGGTGACGATAATCCGTTTACCAAACAGCGGCCGTTTTTCAAACCAGTCGATGGTATCACGCAGCTTGACCACCTCACCGACAATGATCAGCGAAGGCGGCTTGATGCCCGTTTCTCTGACCCGCTCGACAATCGTCTCAAGGGTCCCGACGACCGACTCCTGCTCAGGGGTCGAGGCCCAGCGGACAATGGCAACCGGTGTCTTGGGATGACGTCCGTTCGTGAGCAGCTTTTCGACGATGATCGGCAGGTTCTTGATCCCCATATAGATCACCAAGGTGCCCGCCCCAGTTGCCAACTTGGGCCAGTCAATATTCGTTTTCTCCTTCGTCGGATCTTCATGGCCGGTGATAAAGGCTACGGAGGCGGTGTAATCTCGATGGGTGATCGGAATTCCGGCGTAGGTTGCAGCCGCTGTGGCGGACGTCACCCCCGGCACGACCTCAAAGGGAATGCCTTGGGCGGCCAGTTCCTGCACCTCTTCGCCTCCCCGTCCGAAGATGAAGGGGTCTCCCCCTTTCAGACGGACAACGATTTTGCCGCTCAGGGCGTAATCCACCAGCATCTGATTGATCTCTTCCTGGGTATGGGTGTGCTGCACGCCGCCCTTCTTACCGGCATAAACCAGTTCAGCATCCTTGGGAATATGCTTGAGCAGCCTCGTGCTGGCCAGATAGTCGTAGACCACGACCTCAGCCCTCTCAAGCAGCTGTTTGCCACGAACCGTGATCAGACCGGGATCTCCCGGGCCTGCGCCAACCAGATAAACCTTACCCGGTTTCTGTTTTTTTGTTTGTTCTTCCATAATCAACACGGACAATGCGTCAATAGTTCCAATTTTTCAAAGGCCCGGTGCCAAACCGGCAAGGAAATCCGACAAAAAAGGGGCATTCCCGCCATGCCGGTATGCCCCTTTGCTCAGCTCTCGGTGAAATCTACAACAATTCGTGATTTCACTCCGGGTCTGTTACAGCTCTTTCATAATGGCTTCGGTTACCGTACCTATTGAGGTAGAACCGTCAACAGAGATAACCTTGGGTCCTTTAACCTCTTTGAAATAATTGACCGCGGCCATGGTTCCGGTAACGGTGTCATAATAGATATTGTGACGTTTGCTGATCGCCACTTCATCCTGGTCATCGGCGCGGGTCTTCAGCTCACCACCACAGACACGGCAGACCAGTTTGCCGTCTTTTTCAACGGGTTTGATGGCATCAAAGGCGATGTGGTTTGGATGGTTGTTGTCATTGACACAGAGCCTGCGGCCCATGATCCGTTCCTTGGCAATCTGACGATCAAGAATAATTTCGATGACATAGTCGAGGGCAAGGCCGTTGTCAACCAAGGTCTTTGCCAGGGTGATGGCCTGATCCTTGGAACGGGGAAAACCGTCAAGTATCCAGCCACTCTTGCAGTCCTCTTTCAGCAGACGGGCAACCATCATCGGAATGGTCAGCTCATCGGGAACCAGATCACCTTTGTCAATATACTCTTTCGCCTTCTTGCCCAGCTCAGTCCCGCCAACAATATGCTCACGAAAAATGGCACCGGACTCAATATGCGGGATATTGAACTTCTTCTGGACAATAGCGCCCTGAGTACCCTTGCCGCTGCCGTTTGGTCCGAAGACCAGAATATTCTTACCCATCGTCGTTCTCCTTTTTACACGTTACGTGATAGAAATATTTCCCGAAATACTCGTCGAGTGAAACAATCAGAGACGGTAGAACCATTGAGCGGGGCCAATGAAAGACCACAAAAATAGAATGCACGGCGGTCCCGCAGCAGGTGCTGCAGTGATTCCGAGACCGCAGCCATCATGGTCCCGGCCGGAAATCGAGCAAGAGGTAACTATAGCTCAAATTCAATTTCGAGGCCAGAAAAATATCTTTCTAACGTTTTGACTTTCAGCCGGAAAGCGGGTATTTTTCTCAGATTACAACGAAAAGAGAATGCTCACTCAACCACACCCCATTCTCCCCTGAACTGTGTTCGGTCTCTTTTTCTCGAAAAAAGAAGCGCACCTACCATCAAATATCCAAGAGTATCATGAAAGAAATTCGCATTGGCATCATCGGTTTTGGCACAGTAGGCAGCGGTCTGGCGCAAACTCTTTATGAGCAGCAGGAACGACTGACCCAGAAAACCGGCGCCGCCATAGTCCTTGCCAGAATTGCCGACATCAACATCAAAAAACTGCCGAACCACCTTCGGAACGTGGTCCTCAGCCCTGATGCCAACGACATCTTCAATGATCCCAGCATTGATATCGTCGTCGAGCTTATCGGCGGCATCGAACCCGCCAGGTCATTTATCCTGGCGGCGATCAACAAGGGCAAGCACGTGGTCACCGCCAACAAGGCCCTGCTCTCAATTCACGGTCGCGAGATCTTTGCGACGGCTGTCGCCAATAATGTCGAGGTGGGCTTTGAGGCCAGCGTCGGTGGCGGTATCCCGGTCATCAAGTCCCTGAAGGAAGGCCTGGTTGCCAACCGCATCGAGGCGATCCAGGGGATCATGAACGGCACAGCCAACTATATCCTCACCCAGATGACAGACCACGGCACCCCCTTCGCCGAGGTCCTGAAAGATGCCCAGCAGAAAGGTTTTGCCGAGGCCGATCCGACCTATGATGTCGAGGGAATCGATACCGCCCATAAGCTAGCGATTCTCATGACAATCGCTTACGGCCTGCATGTAAAACTCGACGATATTACGGTTGAGGGGATCAGCGGTATCAGGCCAATCGATATCGATTTTGCCCGTGAATTCGGCTACCGCATCAAGCTCCTGGCCATCAGCCGCAACCACGGCGACCATGTCGAGGCCCGGGTCCATCCAACCATGGTGCCGACCAGCCACATGCTCGCCAATATCAACGGCGCCTACAATGCTATCCAGTTCACCGGCGATACCGTGGGCGACGTCCTGCTCTATGGCCTGGGGGCCGGTATGATGCCGACCGGCAGCGCCGTGGCAGCAGATGTGGTGGATATCGGCAGAAACATCCTCTCGGGTTCGATCAATCGGGTCCCTGCCCTGTCCTACCAGCCACAGTTCATCGGCGAACCGACGATCACCCCCATGAGCCGGCTGACCTGCCCTTATTATTTCCGAGTCACAGCCCTAGATCAACCGGGCGTCCTCTCGACGATAGCGGGCATTTTCGGCAAATATGGCATTTCGATCCAATCCGTCATGCAGAAGGGCCGGCAGGATGACGAGCCGGTGCATATCGTCTTCAGATCGCACCAAGCCTCGGAAGAAGCCGTCGAAAAGGCGATCAGCGAGATTGATGCCCTGCCCTTCTGTACCGATACGACCATCAAGATCCGTGTCCTGGTCGACGACAAATAGCAGCACGAGAAACCAATGAAATACCTGATTCTGGTCGGCGATGGCATGGGCGACCATCCCCTCGCCGAACTCGGCGACCGCACCCCGCTGGAAGCCGCTCACACCCCCACCATTGATGAACTTTGCCGCAAGGCTGAATTCTTTCTCAATCACACCGTGCCCAAAGGCTACCCACCCGGTAGCGATGTAGCGAACCTCTCACTGCTCGGCTACAATCCTGAACTGTATTACACCGGCCGGGCCCCCCTGGAGGCCGCCTCCAGGGGCATCCGACTGGCGGATGATGAGACCGCCTTTCGCTGCAATCTGGTGACTCTGGAACACCACGATACCGGCCGAACCACCATGCGCGATTTCGCAGCCGGCCACATCACAACTCCTGAGGCCCACGAACTTATAGCGACCTTAGAGAAGGACTGTGCAGACGAAGTTTTTCACTTCCACTCCGGTGTCAGTTACAGAAATCTTTTGGTCGTCAAGGGCGCGTATCCTGATTTTTCCACCGTACCGCCCCACGACTTCATCGAAAAGGATGTCACCGACCACTGGCAGCGCTATCTGCGTGATGCCCGCTGGAAAAGACTGCTGACACAGGTCCAGACAACCCTCTCCGGCCACCCCGTCAATCGTCGACGGAGAGAAGAAGGCAAAAATCCCGCCACCGCCGTCTGGCTCTGGGGAGAAGGCCGTATGCCAAGTGCCCCGACCCTGCAGAAACGCTTCAATATCACCGGCAGCATGATCAGCGCCGTCGATCTCCTCAAAGGCCTCGGGGTTATTGCCGGCCTTTCCGTGCCGCAGGTCCCCGGGGCAACCGGTTATATCGATACCAACTATGAAGGCAAGGCCCGAGCGGCCATCAAGGCCCTGAAGACCGAGGACTTTGTCTTTGTGCATGTCGAGGCGCCGGATGAGGCAGGCCACCAGGGACTCTTGGCCGACAAGATCCAGGCCATCGAAGATTTCGACAGCCGCATAGTCCGCCCCATAATTGCGAGCCTGCGGGCCGATAACCAGGATTTTCGGGTAGTCGTCACCATGGACCATTTCACCCCGTTGGCCCTGCGTACCCATACCTCCGAACCGGTCCCCACCCTACTTTACGACTCGCGGGAAACAGGCCAGGGCTCAATGTGTAACTTCTCCGAAAAAGAATGCCTGGCCCTGGATCAGGCACTCCACAACAGCATGGAACGGGGGGAATATCTCATTGAGAAGCTCCTCGGCCTGAGATAACCGCAACCATGGAAACAGCAAGGACAGCCCACATCCATCGCACCACCTGCCGTGTCATCTACGGCGATACCGACGCCGCAGGCGTAGTCTATAACGCTAATTTTCTACGCTATTTCGAGATCGGCCGCACCGAACTCATGCGGGAATGGGTCTGCTCCTACCGAGAAATCGAACAGCTGGGCATTTTTCTGCCGGTCACGGAATGCTACACCCGTTTCAAGGCCCCTGCTTTCTATGATGATCTGCTGACTATCGAAACCTCGATCGCCGAACTGAAGAAACTGACCTGCCGCTTCAATTATCGGATCTGTCGGGAGATCCCCGGGGCCGAGCGCCAGCAATTACTGGTCAAGGGCTATACCATCCATGCCGCAGTAACCAGAGAGGGGAAACTCACCCGCCTGCCCGAGGATATCATCAAGAAACTGGAATTGTTGCTGCCAACACAACCGACGCTCTCCGGCGATAGGGCAAAATAGTTATTGACTATCCAGCCATTCATTGTATATTGGGGCCTCGCAACGCGGGGTGGAGCAGTCTGGTAGCTCGTCGGGCTCATAACCCGAAGGTCAGAGGTTCAAATCCTCTCCCCGCTACCAAGTGAATTCAAGGGGTTAAGTCGTTTTGGCTTAACCCCTTTTTTTATGCTTGGTGTAAGTTCCGGAACCATCATGCAGCCGCAGCCAACTCA
>JANOIV010000060.1:0-31086 GCA_031407875.1 Desulfobulbaceae bacterium
CATTGATTCCGTCGAGGATATGAAAATCCTCTTTGATGGTATCCCCCTCGATCAGATGTCGGTCTCAATGACCATGAACGGTGCGGTCATTCCCATTCTTGCCGGTTATATCGTCGCCGCCGAAGAACAGGGCGTCAGCCACGATCAACTTACCGGCACGATTCAAAACGATATACTCAAGGAATACCTGACCCGTAACACCTACATTTATCCACCTACTCCCTCGATGCGCATCATCTCCGATATCATGGCCTACTGCTCGAAGGAGATGCCGAAATACAACACGATCAGCATCAGCGGCTATCATATGATGGAGGCCGGAGCCAACAGCGTTCTGCAAACCGCCTTCACGCTGGCAGACGGGGTGGAATATGTCAGAGCGGCCTTAAAGAGCGGCCTTGATGTCGATACCTTTGCCCCGCGGCTTTCTTTTTTCTTCGGCATCGGCATGAATTTCTTCATGGATATAGCCATGTTGCGTGCTGCGCGCTTCCTCTGGCACCGACTTATGAGCCAGTTCAACCCCAAAAACGTTCAATCCTCGATGCTCAGGACCCACTGTCAGACATCGGGCTGGAGCCTGACTGAGCAGGATCCGTACAACAACGTGATCAGGACCACCCTCGAAGCAATGTCCGCCGTTCTGGGCGGGACCCAATCCCTGCATACTAATTCCTTTGATGAGGCTATCGGGTTGCCCACCGATTTTTCGGCCCGCATCGCCCGCAATACCCAGATTATCATCCAGGAGGAGTCCCAGGTCTGCCATGTCATCGACCCGCTGGGCGGTTCCTATTATATCGAATCGCTGACCAACAGCATTATCAACGAGGCCCAGAAGATCATCGATGAGATCGCAGGTCTGGGTGGCATGGCCAAGGCCATTGAATCCGGGATGCCCAAGATGCGTATCGAGGAGTCGGCGGCCCGAAAACAGGCCCGCATCGACCAGGGTCTGGACGTGATTGTCGGCGTCAATAAATACAAACTTCCCAACGAGAAGATCGATTTTGATGTTCGCGAAGTACCCTCTTCCGTGCGCGATGAGCAGGTGGATCGTCTCGTCCACATCAAGGCCAACCGAGACAACAGCGCTGTAGAAAAGGCCCTCGCTGACCTGACTCGGGCAGCGGAAGGGGATGGCAATATCCTGGCCGCGGCCCTGCCCGCCGTTCGTGCCAGGGCGACCATTGGCGAGATTTCCGACGCCCTGGAAAAAGTCTTCGACCGTTTTGTCGCTACAACACGCTGTATCTCTGGAGCCTATTCATCTGAATTTACAAAAAATTCAGATATAATTGAGGCACTGAGAAAACGAACCGAGCAATTTCTGACAGTCCAGGGACGGCGGCCTCGTCTGCTGGTCACCAAGATGGGACAGGATGGGCATGATCGTGGCTT
Source organism: Desulfobulbaceae bacterium (assembly GCA_031407875.1). GTDB lineage: Bacteria > Desulfobacterota > Desulfobulbia > Desulfobulbales > Desulfocapsaceae > Desulfoprunum. Next base: position 1,402 of record JANOIV010000060.1, read on the forward strand.
CAAAGTCATTGCCAGTGCCTACGCCGACCTGGGATTCGATGTCGATATCAGTCCGATGTTCCAGACCCCCGGAGAGGCGGCCAAGATGGCCATTGAAAATGATGTCCATGTTGTTGGGGCATCTAGCCTCGCGGCAGGACATAAATCCCTTATCCCGGCCTTGATCGCCGAGCTGAAGAAGGGCGGAGCCGTTGACATCATCGTCGTTGCCGGTGGGGTCATTCCACCTGGTGACTATGATTTCCTCTATCAGGCCGGGGTCAAGGCCATTTTCGGACCGGGCACACCGATTACCGACTCGGCGGACCGAACACTTTCTTTGCTTGAGGAAAAATATCTGCGCTGATAGCCATACTCTCTCGATTTATCAGCCATTCCTTGAGGGCCTCGACATGCTGGCGGTCAGCTTGGGCGGTCGAGCCCTGAACTCATTTACCCTGCAACAGAATGCACGTATCACATCCCACAACGGCAGACAAGGATGTTCAAAGACCCTGAATACTTTATTGATGGCGTTCTGAAACAGAACAGGTTGATACTTGCCAGGACAATAACCCTGATTGAAAGCAGCCTCCCCGCCCATCAGGAAATAGCCAGGACTATTCTTGACCGACTGCTTCCCCATACGGGCAAGGCACAACGTCTTGGTATTACCGGTGTTCCCGGGGCGGGAAAGAGTACTTTTATTGAAAGTTTCGGCACCATGTTGACAGAACGGGGTCATCGGGTCGCGGTTCTGGCCATCGATCCCAGCAGTACGAGAAGCGGCGGCAGTATCCTCGGGGATAAAACCCGAATGGAAAAACTGGCGATCAATGAGCAGGCATTCATCCGCCCCTCGCCCTCGCGCGGCACCCTGGGCGGGGTGGCTCGCAAGACCAGGGAGAGCATGTTGGTCTGCGAGGCGGCAGGGTTTGACGTGGTAATCATCGAAACCGTCGGGGTCGGTCAATCCGAGACGACCGTGGCCTCCATGGTGGATTTCTTTCTGGTCCTGATGATTGCCGGGGCGGGAGATGAGCTACAGGGGATAAAAAAAGGGGTTCTTGAAGTAGCCGATGCCATAGTTATCAACAAGGCGGACGGTGACAATATTCTCCGTGCTCAGATGGCCCAAAAGGACTATCAGGCCGCCCTGCACCTGCTTATGCCCAACAACCCCAACTGGTCACCACCAGTGCTTACCTGCAGTTCTCTCCAGATGACCGGGATTGAGGCCATCTGGGCAACTATTCTCGATCACCGGAAAGTGCTTGATGCCTTTGGCCAGATAGAGGCCAAACGAAGGAGTCAGGCTCTGGATTGGTTGGCCTTTCTCGTCGAGGATGACCTACATCAATGGTTTTACAACAATCCACAGATACAGACTTCTCTGCCGTTTTTACAACAAGAGGTGGCGAGCGGAAGAGTCTCTCCGACCGCAGCAGCAGATACGCTCCTCTCTCTTCTGAAAATAATGCCCACGCGGGCAGAGACATCTACTCACGCGGACTGAGAGCTGAGATCATTCCTCTTTATACCATCCTGCGTATTTCACATAGTTATCGGCAATTCTCGCAATTTCGCCCGAGATCAACTCATTGCTGATATCCTTTATCTTCTTTGCCGGAATCCCGGCGTAGATGCTGCCGGATTCCACCCGTGTCCCCTGAGTGACGACCGCGCCTGCCGCAATAATTGTGTTGCTCCCGACCACACAATCATCCATGACAATGGCCCCCATGCCGATAAGGACATTGTCGTGAACCGTGCAGCCATGGACGATGGCGTTATGCCCGATTGAGACATTGTTGCCGATGTTGGTCGGGAATTTCTGATAGGTGCAATGGATAACAGCCCCATCCTGAATGTTCACCTTGTTGCCCATCTTGATATAATGCACATCCCCTCGGACCACCGCATTATACCAGATGCTGCACTGGTTGCCCATTTCGACATCACCTACGATGACGGCATTTTCCGCGAAAAAACACCCTTCACCATAATGCGGCCTCTTACCGTTGAGTTCTCTGATGATCATGATGGTCTATCGCCCACATGGTTCATCCTTTGCCCCCGTCACCACAATAAGGCAGGGGCAAAGGAGTTTACCTTCAGCCAATGACACAAAGAGAGGCGCCTTTGGCAACCGTATCACCGCTCTTGAACTGGATGACCTTGACGACACCGTCGCAGGGGGCAGCCAAGGAATTCTCCATCTTCATCGCCTCAAGGACGACCACGGGCTCTCCCTTACTGACCGCATCTCCGACATTTTTGACATACTTGACGATCATGCCGGGCATCGGGGCCAGAAGGAGGGTGCCTGAAACATCGCCCACCTTGACAGGAGGAACGGGAGTTGCCACCGGGGCTGCAACCGGCGCGGGCGCAGCGGGAGCGGCAGAGACCGAAGATGCACTCGCAGCCGGAACCGGCTGTGCCGAGATCACGGGGCCACCGCCGACAGGATCGACCTCCACATTAAAATACTCGTTGTCGACAAAGACACTAAAGGTTCGGATTCGAGGTGACTTGGCCGGAGTATCCGCCTTCCTTTCGATGAGTTGGCCAGCCTTGGCCTTTTTGATAAGCTCGTCTTTCTTTTTCACCGCCTCAAGGGAAGTCGGCTTGACACTCTCGGGTACCTCGGCCCGGCCGTACTTCCACTCTAAAAACTTACGGCCCGTCACCGGAAACTGAGCATAGAGAATCACATCATCAATGTCCGCCGCCAAATCGCCGATCTCAGCCCTGGCCTTATCCAGTTCCGGCTCCAAAACCTCGGCCGGCCGACAGGTGATCGGTTCCTCACCGCGGGGATAGCCTTTCAAGGCCTTTTTCTGCAGTTCGGCATTGATCGGCACCGCCGTCTTGCCATAGAGACCGTAGCACAGATCCTTGACCTGACCGGTGATCATCTTATAGCGCTCATCGGGGGTGTCATGCAGGACATTGTTGACGGTCTGCACGCCGACAATCTGACTGGTCGGGGTGACCAGAGGAATCTGGCCCAGATCCCGGCGCACCCTCGGCAGCTCGCGGTAGACCTCGTCGATTTTATCCAGGGCATCCATATCCCTGAGCTGATTGACCAGATTGGAGAGCATGCCGCCCGGGGTCTGATGCAGCAGCACATTAATATCGATGATCGAGATCTTCGAGTCATCGAGCAGATGTTTGTACTTGGGCAGGATCTGTTTCTCAAAGATCTCGTTGATTTCCGCGAGCTTCTTGATGTCAAAGCCGGTATCCCGGTTGGTGCCGAGCAGGGCCATCACCAGCGGCTCGACAGCGGCATGGGAGGTCCGGTAAGCATAGGGCGTCATGCAGGTGTCGATGATATCCACCCCGGCCTCAATGGCCTTAAGATGGGTCATCGGCGACATACCCGAGGTAAAATGGCTGTGCAGATGGATCGGCGCCTTGACAGCCACCTTGAGGGCCTTGACGAGCGGGTAGGCGTCGTAGGGGGCAAGCAGACCGGCCATGTCCTTGATGCAGATGGAATCGGCCCCCATATCCTCCAAGGCCTTGGCCCTCTCTACATAATACTCGAGATTATAGACATCGCCGCCGAGACGCGGTTCGGTCAGGGTATAGCAGATGCAACCCTGAAAGTGCTTACCGCTCTTCTTGATCTGCTTGACCACCGTCTCGAAGTTGCGATAATCGTTGAGGGCGTCAAAGGTCCGGAAGATGTCCATACCGTTTTCGGCCGCCCGCTCGACAAAAGCCATGGCCAGATCGTCGGCATAATTGCGATAGCCCACCAGGTTCTGGGCTCGCAAGAGCATGGAAAAAGGGGTCTTTTTTATATAGCGCTTCAGGGTGCGCAGCCTCTCCCAGGGATCTTCATTGAGGAAACGGTGCATGGTATCGAAGGTGGCCCCACCCCAGGTTTCAATGGCCCAGAAACCGATATCATCCATCAATTCGGCGACGGGAATCATATCTTCCGTGCGCCCCCTGGTAGCGAAAAGGGACTGATGCCCGTCCCGCAGAGAGAGATCCATGATCTTGATTGGATTTTTGGCCTTGGGACGGTCGCTGTCATACCTCAACGCGGTCATTTTGACGTTATCACTCATCACTTTTCTCCCTCTTATGTGGTCTTATTGCACGTGGATTTTATCTGATACGATCAAAGGCCCGCATCTGGATCAGTCGGCGCATTGACATCACCTCCAGACGCCCGCTCGGCCCCCAGAGATTCAGCGCACCTGCCTGGAATGGGGGTGGAAGGACGGCAAGAGTATGGGCCGCGGCGGCCTCCTCTTCCTGCTGTACATAGGCGCTAACCGCTGTCAGGGCTGCTACCATCTTTTTCTGCCTGTCAGTCATTGAGGTTACCTTCTCTTGAACTGCAATTTTACCCGTCCATCAATGTCGGATGTCGGTGTCATCATACCCACTCGTCAGCAGTCGGCAAGCCGGGTATAATAGTCTTATTTATCAGTATAATACGTGATGAATTTTAAGCCGGCTCACTCATAAATGGCGTATTCGGTTTCACCGCCGAGCAGGTTATCGATCTCGCTCTGGACGATGATCCGCTTTTCGTTGTTCACCCAGGTATTCCAGTCCTCGACAGAACGCCATGAGCTGATGACCATGCACTCGTCATTCTTATCTATTCTTTTGAGTGTTTCGCCCGAGATATATCCTGGTTGGTTCAAGGTCAAGCCCCGCATTTTCTGGAGAAGCAACGCTAATTCGACACTGTTTTTCTCCGGTACCTTGCGTTTGATGAAGATCTTTACTGTCATGAATCACTCCCTTGCGTATTGAGTAATGAACCGAAGCTAAAGATACCGGTCTCCCGATACAATCAACCGCGGAGGCAGACCTTTCCTTCCGAGTCAGGCCCGGCGTGCTGGTTACAGTGGAATATTACCGTGTTTTTTCATGGGATTGGTATCCCGTTTATTCTGGAGGATGCCCAGCGCCCTGATTATCCTGAACCGGGTAGAGGAGGGTTCGATGATATCATCGATATAACCTCGCTGTGCGGCAACATAGGGATTGGCGACCGCATCCTGGTACTCCTTAACTTTTTCGGCGAGGAAATCGGCAGGATTTACCGCTTTCTTGACCTGCCTGCCATAAAGTACCTCAGCTGCCCCTCTTGCCCCCATGACGGCAATCTCGGCACTCGGCCAGGCATAGTTGATATCACCCCGCAGGTGTTTGGAGGACATCACGCAGTAGGCCCCGCCATAGGCCTTGCGGGTGATGACGGTGATCTTCGGCACAGTTGCCTCGGCAAAGGCATAGAGGATTTTGGCGCCATTACGGATGACACCGCCATACTCCTGGGCGGTTCCCGGCAGAAATCCGGGGACATCGACAAAGGTGACCACGGGGATATTGAAACAATCGCAGAAACGGACAAACCTGGCCCCCTTAATCGAAGAATCGATATCCAGGACCCCGGAGAGATGGGCGGGCTGGTTGGCGACAATGCCGACCGGAATACCGTTATAGCGGGCAAAACCGACAATCAGGTTCGGCGCAAAGAGTTCCTTGATCTCAAAAAAGTCCCCGTTATCGACCGTATGCAGGATGACCTCCTTCATATTATAGGCGGCATTGGGATTGGCTGGAATAATCGCATTGAGGTAGTCGGAGGAGCGATCGCCGGGGTCGTCACAGGGCAGGACGGGTGGTGATTCAATATTATTCGAAGGCAGGAAGGAGATGAGTTTTTTGATGTAGTCGATGGCATCGACGCCGGTGGTGGCGGCATAATCCGAAACACCGCTCCTGGACGAGTGCATGATCGCACCACCCAGTTCCTCGACGGTGACATCCTCATGGGTCACCGATTTTACCACCTTCGGGCCCGTGAGAAACATATAGGAATTGTTCTGCACCATGATCACAAAATCGGTCAGGGCCGGAGAGTAGACGGCACCACCGGCGCACGGCCCGAAGATCGCCGAAATTTGCGGCACCACCCCGGAGGCCATGACATTGCGTTGGAAGATCTCGGAATATCCGGCTAGGCTCTCGATGCCTTCCTGGATACGGGCTCCCCCCGAATCGTTGAGCCCGATGACCGGGGCACCGTTTTTCATGGCAAGATCCATGATCTTGCAGATTTTCTCGGCAAAGGTCTCCGACAGAGAACCGCCCAGAACCGTAAAATCCTGGGCAAAGACATAGACAACCCGGCCATCTATTGTCCCATGGCCGGTGACCACCCCATCACCGAGAAAGACCGTCTCCTCCATGCCAAAATCCTTGCATCGATGGGTTTTGAACATGTCGAATTCCTCGAAGGAGCCCGGATCAAGGAGCAGGTCAATCCGCTCCCGGGCAGTCATCCGCCCCATTGCGTGCTGCTTGTCTATCCTCTCCTGCCCCCCACCCATACAGGCCTTCGCCCTGAGCTTCATGAGATGATCCAACTGACTATTCGTATTCATGCAATCTCCTTGGTGCGAAATGCTATAGATCAGCGAAAACGTGCACGGACAGGGCAAGGAGCCCGGAGTCAATGCACGTTGACTCTCGATAGTATCCTTCCTGAAATACCTTTAAAAGAAGATCAGACAAAAACCTCCTTGCACAACTTGCCAAGACTGCCCAGATTTTTGCAGACATGGATACCGCATTCTTGCATGGCCTTAATCTTGGCCTCGGCAGTGCCTTGACCGCCGCTGACAATGGCCCCGGCATGGCCCATTCGTCGACCCGGAGGGGCCGTCAGGCCGGCAATGAATCCGACCACCGGTTTTTTCATATTGGCAGCGATCCACGCCGAGGCCTTTTCTTCAGCATTACCGCCTATCTCGCCCACCATGACCACGGCCTCGGTTTGGGGATCAGCGTTGAATTGCTCCAGACAGTCGATGAATCCTGTACCGTTCACCGGATCTCCACCGATTCCTATACAGGTGGTCTGGCCAAGTCCAACCTGGGTAAGTTGATGTACCACCTCATAGGTGAGGGTGCCCGAGCGGGAAACGACACCCACCGGCCCGCCGGCTTTATGAATAGCTCCGGGCATGATGCCGATCTTGCACTGTCCCGGAGTAATTATGCCGGGACAGTTCGGTCCGATCAGTCGCGAGGCCGATGTCTTCAGGTAATTCTTAATACGGAGCATGTCCATGACCGGAATGCCTTCGGTGATGCAGACGATGAGTTCCACGCCGGCATCGACCGCCTCGAGGATCGCCTCGGCCGCGAAGGGGGGTGGGACCAGAATCATTGAGGCATTGGCGCCGGTCTGCTCTCTGGCATCCTTCACCGTATCAAAGACCGGTACGGCATCCATTGTCTGGCCACCCTTGCCAGGTGTGACTCCGGCCACAATATTCGTGCCATAATCGAGGCACTGCCGAGCATGGAACTGTCCTTCCTTGCCGGTAATACCCTGTACAAGAACCCGAGTCCGGGAATTAACGAGGATACTCATCTCATTCCTTTATTGGTGATGGAGCATGTGCTCTCAGTGTTCGACGAACAATCCCGATGGTGGCCATATGGTCCCACAGGAATTATCCCTGATTATTTTCCGTGCTCTTTCGGCAACAGTGAGCAACAGGCCACGCCTGAGAAGTGGCTGCCTGTTGCCAGAAACCTACCCTTTCCTCAGGCGGCTATCTCGGCAACCTTGCTCGCAGCATCGGCAAGGTCGGTTGCGTTGATCAGCTTGAGTCCCGATTCAGCGAGAATTCTTCTTCCTTCTTCAACATTGGTGCCTTCCATGCGAACCACCACCGGAACTGTCAGGTTGACGTGCTTTGCGGCCTGTACCACGCCTGTGGCCAGGACATCACAGCGGAGGATGCCGCCAAAGATATTGATCAGGATACCCTTGACGTGGGGATCGCTCAGGATGATCCGGAAGCCGTTTTCGACCATCTCCGCATTGGCTCCACCTCCGACATCGAGAAAATTGGCCGGAGATGCGCCGGCCTGCTTGATGATGTCCATGGTGGCCATGGCAAGTCCCGCACCGTTGACCATGTTGCCAACATTGCCGTCGAGATTGATGTAGTTCAGGTTGAATTTGGCAGCCTCAGCCTCCATCGGATCATCCTCATTGGGATCGTGCATTGCCACAATATCGGCATGCCGGAAGAGGGCGTTTGAATCGATGTCCATCTTGCCATCAAGGGCAATGATCTCGTTCTCTTCCGTGACAATGAGGGGATTGATCTCAAGCATCGAACAATCATAATCGACAAAAAGATTGTACAGCTTTTTGACCACCCCGGATACGGTCTTCATGAGCCCCGCTTCGAGCTGCAGGCCAAAGACCACCTGTCGGAGATGATAACCCTGGATGCCAATCAGAGGATTGATGGCGACCTTGATGATCCTCTCGGGATGCTTTTCGGCCACCTCCTCAATATCCATGCCGCCATCCTGGCTGGTAATGATGGTGATATTTGCGGTCTCGCGATCCGGAATGATTGAAAGATAGAGTTCCTTTTTGATGCTGACGCCCTTTTCTACCAGGACTTTTTTGACCAGTCTGCCTTCCGGCCCGGTCTGTTTGGTAACAAGCTGCATCCCGAGGATCACCTGAGCGGCCTGCAGTGCCTCTTCGGCAGTCTGCACGACTTTTACGCCTCCGCCCTTACCCCGGCCGCCGGCATGGATCTGGGCCTTGACCGCCACGGGGAAACCGAGTCGTGCCGCGATTTTGACAACATCATCGGGGGTTTCACACACGCCTCCTTCCGGCACGGGGACAGCGTATTTCTGAAACAGCTCTTTCGCCTGGTATTCATGAATCTTCATAGATGTTCCTCAAGGAGGGGCGGCGCAGGACCGCCCATGATTGTTTTTCCAGAAAAACAGGCTGATCCGGCCATCAAGCGAGACGCCCGGATCAGCAGCTTGCCCTCTCAGTTTTTGGGAAAACCCATCTTGTTGAGAGTTGCGGTAATTTCATCAAGGATGGCCGGGTCATCAATGGTGGAAGGCATGTTATAATCCTTGCCGCCGGCGATGGCCCGCATAGTTCCGCGGAGTATCTTGCCTGATCGGGTCTTGGGAAGCCTTACCACCTGGGTGGCATCGCGGAAACAGGCGATAGGGCCAATGGCATCGCGTACCATTTTGACCAGTTCTTCTTTGATCTCCTCGCTGGGGCGGGTGACACCGGCCTTGACGACAAAAAGGCCGACCGGGAGTTGCCCCTTGAGCTGGTCGTGGGTGCCAAAGACCGCACATTCGGCGATATCAGGATGGTTGGAGATGATCTCCTCCATGGCGCCTGTGGAGAGACGGTGTCCCGCCACGTTAATGACATCATCCATGCGGCCCATGACATAGACATAGCCGTCCGCATCAATATAACCGCCGTCGCTGGTATCATAATAACCCGGAAACTTGGTCATGTAGGACTTGACAAAGCGTTCATCGTTACGCCAGAGGGTGACGAGATTACCGGGAGGCAGGGGCAGTTTGATGACGATATTGCCTTCTTTACCGGCAGGCAGCTCTGTGCCTTCATCATCGAGGACATGCACGTCGTATCCCGGCAGAGGTTTGGTCGGCGAGCCCTCTTTGACCGGCAGTTCTTCTACGCCTCGACAATTGCCGACAATGGCCCAACCTGTCTCGGTCTGCCACCAATGATCGATTACGGGGACACCAATAAGTCTTTCGGCCCAGTGCAGGGTATCCGGATCGAGACGCTCTCCGGCCAGATACAGGCATTCAAACGTGGAGATGTCATATTTCTTGAACAGCACACCGTTCGGGTCTTCTTTCTTGATAGCCCGGAAGGCGGTGGGGGCCGTGAACAGGCTCTTCACTCCATGCTGGGAAATGACCCGCCAGAAGGCCCCGGCATCAGGGGTACCGATCGGCTTGCCCTCATAGAGGATGGTGGTTGAACCCTGGATCAGCGGGGCATAGACGATATAGGAGTGACCGACAACCCAGCCGACATCCGAGGCCGACCACCAGACTTCGCCAGGATTGATATTGTAGAGATTCTTCATGGTCCAGTGCAGCGCCACGGCATGTCCGCCATTGTCTCTCAATACCCCTTTCGGCATTCCGGTCGTCCCGGAAGTATAGAGGATATACAGGGGATCGGTGGCATCCAGCTCTACACAGCCAACCGGTTTTGCGACCGCAACCAGCTCCTGCCAATCAAGATCCCTTCCCTGTTTCATCTCGGCCTTGATGATGTCCCGTTGAAAGAGAATGACTTTTTTTACATCATGCACTGACTGTTCAATAGCGCTGTCAACGAGCGGTTTATAGGCTAGGATTTTTTTCCCTTCCACGGCTCCGGAAGCGGTGATGACGAGTTTTGGCTGGGCATGATCGATGCGAATAGCCAGTTCATGGGCGGCAAATCCGCCGAAAACCAATGAATGGATCACACCCAGACGGGCGCAGGCCAGCATAGCAATTGCCGCCTCAGGAATCATCGGCATATAGATAACAACGGTGTCTCCCTTCACAAGGCCCTGATTCTGCAGAACCCCGGCAAAGGTGGCAACTCGCGTCTGAAGCTCTTTATAGGTTATCTTGGCAATAGTATTGGTGACAGGGCTGTCATAAATAATTGCCGTTTGATCAGCACGACCATTCTCGACATGACGATCGATAGCGTTGTAGCAGGTATTCATTTTCCCCCCGACAAACCAGCGATAAAAGGGAGGGTTGGATGCATCAAGGACTTTGTCGCACTCTTTGTACCAGGTGATCCCTTTTGCCGCTTCTGCCCAAAACTTTTCGGGGTTATTGACGCTACTTTGGAAAACAGAATCAAAACTAGTCATAATCACTCCTCATCTGGTTTGATTGTTAGCTACCCGTCCTGCTGCCTCCCTTTTGTATACAGTAAAGAAATTCAATCTTCAAGAGATTAATTTAACATTGTTACCATCAGCCCTGAACCTCTGGTCAAGAGATAATACTTGCATACTATATTGTTCATATAAACATATAGTTATTCAGACAAAAGCGATACCGGATATAGACTTTTGCCTCGGATATGAGCCAAATATTTTACCCTATTATGACCTTTAACTTATTGTTATGTTAGTTTTAATTGTGATACTTCGAGCAAGAGAAAGACTGGCCGTGTAACATTGTTATCATTACTATAACTATGCACAAAACTTTCACATCGAAAAAGCCTTCCGTGTCTTCCCAAATGAACACGATTTCTTCATGTTGCGCCCAGAACAGCCTGGACATTTTCTGCAGGCTCACGTTTCTTTCAAAGATGTGCGCCATAATACCATTTTCAAAGCATGATGAGAACGTGAAGGCAAGCGAGCAGCGACGGGGATGATGAAATTGATCGGCAAGAAGCCGCATGGCGTAGCTGGAATGTGATCTCAAGAAGAGAAACGTTTCCGGCCAATTATCATCTCACGGAGAACTCGAGAAAGGCCGATCGCGACTGATAACGTCGCCCCCACAGGGGATCGTCTTCTTCTCAGCTTATCTTCTCCAGCCAGGCAACTGCCGGGCCCTTGGAATCACTCTGATTTTTTCTAGGATACCTGAGATAGGGAATAATCACCTCATTTTTGAAGCCACCAGTGCCGTCATAGGTCACGGAAACTACGGGAACACCGGTCTTATTCTCGATGACATCTTTCATCGCCTCGGTAATGAGGGAAGCGCAACAGAGGGCCGGACTTGTCTGGACAAAGAGGGCGACATCGGGATAATGTTTTTTGATGTAGTGAATCTTCAGGATGTTATCCATCGATTCACCGGTATTCTCCAGGGAGATATTATACTCCGCCAGAATATCCTCCGGGTTGTCCGTGTACTCGGGCTCACTCTCGCCAAGGATGCGGCTGAAGATACGATAGTAGGCCTTTTCCATCTGGGTCATGGTGGCGAGCAGGGTCCGATGGGACAGGACATCGAGATACTTCCCCTCGTTGAACCATTTGCGGAAATAGGAACTGGCAATCATCTTGGCATAGTGACTGTAGGGCGTGGTAATTACCTCGCCGCCGTTTTTCTCGATGAAGCGGACCAGATCCTGGTTCATGACCCGGTTGTCACGGGCATAGAGATCCCCAAATATTGCCACCTTAGGCCGCACCATCGACCGTGTCTCAATCCATTCGAAATGGGAGATGATCTCGGCCAGGGCATCCTCCTTATCCCGCTTGCCCTCAAAGGCATCGGCGAGGATTCTGATGCTCTTGTTCAGGACCTTGTCCGTCTGCCCCTCTTCGATCTCATAGGGCCTGATCCTGCAGGCTACCTTGCGCAGCATTCCCCCCAGCATATAGGCAAAATAGGCATTCATCGTCGCCTTCAGGGAGATATCGGAAAAGGACAGTTGCCCGATATAGACCCCGGCCTGCTCCATGCCGCCCCCGCATTCCCTCAGAATCTGCTTGATATGGTGCGGATAGAGTTTGATATTACAGGCCAGGGTCGATTGATTCAGCCAGAGCACGGTCTCGGCGGGATCAAGCTTATTGGCGGTCATGCAGTTCATATAACCCTGAGCAATTGCGTTCAGGGGAATACACTGACCGGTGTTATACTTGAGACTCTCCCGTATGGATTGCTCGGTCTCCTCCATCAGGATGGCGTTATAACTCTCACGCCGCAAGGTGGCGACCAGGAGGCTGCAGGTAAGACGGTCCCAGTTGGGGAATACCACATTCTTTCTGGTGAGTCCCGTTTCAAAGTGCGGATTGACGGGGGCATAATTGATCACCACAGGCTTCTTTCGCACCTTGGAGCGATGGTTGCGAAAGGCCCTGACGGCCGCCTCGATCCGGGTCTCATAACCGACACTCGAATCATGCTCGTCGAGTTCCAGGATGAGATAGGGTTTATTATGGGCCTCCATGATGGCCTTGAAATATTCGACCGCAAAGGAATCGGGCGAACATTTAAAGGAGGTTATATAGACCGGATAGACCCCATCCTGCCCAGCTATGAATGCCGTGGCCTCAAGGATCTTCGAGGCATACTCCCAGTGCAGTTCCCGGAGAAGGGGCTTAAGAGCAGCAATCTGCTGCGGTTCATAGGTCAACATATCCTGATAGAAGGCGTTGACTCCGAGACCCGCGAAGATCTCCGGTATCCCGCAGTTGAGGCCCGGTGAGAGGACGGTATAAGGCCGACCGACAAAGACCACCCTGACATCTTGTGATCGGTCGGCCCATTTCTGATAAATCTCCTTGAACCGGCGCCGACATACACGATCATAGTCGCCAGCCCGGTCATAGGCCATGGAGATTTCAAGAAACCCGACCGGCTTTCTGCTGACCTCTTTGAGCATCCGATACAACTGTATCTTGGTATGAAAGGAGGTATAGAGGTATTTAATCACCGGCCGGAGGATGCGCTGTTGCCCGTTTTCCAGGGCCAGCGAGGTCAGAGAGGAGAGAAACTGGGTATAGTAGCAGTACTGGCGCCGGGCATCTTTGTTCTTATTCTCAAGATAGCATGGCAGAAAGACATAATCCGCCCGCTCCAGGAGCCAGGCGGCGTGTCCGTGCATAGCGGCAATAGGGGCGCAGAATTCCGCCCGACTGATGGATTTGCCGGCCTTCAACCCCTCGCTGTATCGCTCAGTCGATATGGTCGGTATTCCCAAAAGATCAAAAAACTTCTGCCAGAATGTCAGATCCTCGACCATATGGACGGCGGCAGGCAGACCGACCACGATATTTCCGCCTGCCCGGGCCTCAGGCCGGAAACGGCTGGCCTTGCCTCGCTCCTGCAGCAGATCGATCGCCCCGGTGTCCCGGCTGACATAGGCCTTGCCGTCATAGTCCCGACCACAGAGAAAACCGTAGGCCACTTTAGAATTACCGATTTCCGCGACACTGATCTTGCAGTGATTGCTGCAGAGATCACAAACCTCGCCGGCAATCGCTATCTCTTCTTTGTAAAGGGCAAAGCCGGCAAACGTGCTTTTTTCGCCCTGCCGTTCATCGTGGAGAATCAGGGCAGTGCCCAGGGCCCCGGTGAGATGACAGAATTGAGAGACGACGATCGGTTTACCCAGCCTTTGCTCAAAGGCGGCGACCAGGGACCTGTTCTTGGCGGTTGCTCCCTGGAAAAAGATGGTCGAACCGATATACTTCTCCGTGGCCACCTTTAAAAGATAGTTCTCTCGTACGGAATGCAGAGAGGAGGCGAGGACCTCGTCGACCGAATAGCCCTCGCTCAGGTAGTGATTGATATCCCTCTCCATGAAGACCGTGCAGCGGTCACTGGCCATCGGCGCCCGAACGCCCTCTGCCCTGGCGGAATAGTCGCGCACCGGGCAGCCGAGGCGTGCGGCCTGTTCTTCGATAAATGAGCCGGTACCGGCGGCGCAGACGTTGTTCATGGTCGAAGAGGTGACCCTGCCGTCCTTGAGCGTGGTGAATTTGGCATCCTGGCCGCCGATCTCGATGATGGTATCGACCTCGGGATTGAGCTGGCAGGCGGCTCGGGCATGGGCGGTGATCTCATCGATGACGGCATCGGCGCCGATGAGCCTGCCGATGAATTTGCGGCCCGAGCCGGTGGTCCCGCAGCCTAGCACCGTCAAGGAAATCTCCTTTCTCCTGGTAATATCGTCAATGGCCCTGAAGATATTCTGCACCGCGACGAGCGGTCGGCCGGAAGTCCGGGTGTACAGGCCGACCAGTACCTCCTGCCGCCGATCCATCAGAACGGCCTTGGTGCTGGTTGAGCCGATATCGATACCGAGATAGATTTCGAGGGCAACCCCGTGTGCCAGCCGCTGATAGATATCGACCTCGACGGGCAATTTGCCTTCGGCCTCATACTCATACTGATCTTCACTGGTGAAATCGGGATAGGTGGAGAGTTGCAGTTGTAGCGGCGGATAGTAATAGACCTTGGCCCTCTGTTGTTCAGGCAGCAGAATATCCTCCGGTCTTTGCAGACCAACAGGACACAGATCTGCGCCCGATCCGCCGTTGAGTTCCTCGGCCAGGGCAAGAGCTGCCCCAATGGCCCCATAGACATGACCGTTTTCAGGGGTGATGAACGAGAGACCGGAGAGTGCTGTAATATGCCGGGTTACCGCCTGATTTTTGGCAACCCCGCCACAAAAGATCATCTCTCCCTCAAGCTTGCGGGCCAGCGACAGAGTATCTACGATATTTTTAGCCAGACCATGACAGAGTCCGTCACTTATCTCACCAAGCTGATAGCCCTCCTGCTGGGCGTGGATCAAATCGGTCTTGGCAAAGACCGCACAGCGCGAGGCGATCTGCGGACATGTGCCGCAACTGGCACAGGCCATTTCACTAAGCTCCTCGATCCCTGCAAGACTGAGCCTGCCGGCCTGCTGATCGAGAAAGCTGCCGGTCCCGGCAGCACATGAGGAATTGGAGGCGCTGCCAAGATAGTGGCCGTCATGGTCGAAAGTGGCAAAGCTGAACTTTTCGCCGCCAACCAGGAGCATTCCCCTCATGCCGGGATAGAGATATTTGCAGGCGGTGATTGCGGCTATCTCGTTATTATACCGTTTCTGGATCATGAGAAACCGGGGCGCCGAGGCGGTGGCCGCGATTAAGGAGATATCCGGGAGATCAAACTCCGCCAGAAGTTGCAGGACTGTTCCCTTAACATCGCCATGATGGAAGCGATAGGCCGTTCGGCCAATCTGCCTGCCAGCCGTTACCACGGCTAGGCCTACAGCCACCGAACCTGCATCAATCCCGAGGATTTTTCCGACGGTGCCCATTCTCCCTCCCCTTTTTCTGCAAATCGCCTATCAAAAAAATCCACCAGTATAAAATTACAGCTTTTCCTGTATCTCGTTCCAGAATTGCTCGATACCACTCTTCCAGCCCTTGACATAGACTCGAAACGACTCGCTGAGCCCTTCCGAACGGGCCTCCAGGAGTTTATTATTCTTGCTCTTTTCCTGAAAAAATCCGCCCAGGATCTGGTCTTTAACGGCATTGTCGATATCATCCCAATCGAGGGCATACAGGAGGTCATCATAGTGGGCCGACCGGGCCCAGAGCAGGCCGTCGCGCCTGCCGGAATCAAAAAAATTCCCTTCCGACCTGGCCTTTTCGCTGCGTAGACGCTCGATTATTTCCTGCAGATCGAGATCTTCCCGGATACGTTTCTGAAAGTCCTCCTTTTTCTGGATAGCCTCCATCACTGCATCCTGAAACATCTTGGAGAGATTGAACGATTCTCGCCATTTTTCCATTTTTTCATGCAGCATATCCGGGATGCTGACGGTCACTCTCTTGGCCATAATGGGTACCTCCATCCATCAATACGTATATTGTTTTCTTATACATACAATTTCGCACATAACGTGTCAATGGATCCTGCACACATATCACGTTCCCTTCAGATCGAGCATCGCTCATCCGAATTCTTGTCATTTACAGTTAATGATCGTCAGCGCAGATTTAGGTGATGAAAATAGCTGGCTGTAGTAGTACGGTTCTATCCATCATCAAGCCTGTATCGTCAGACTTGCAACCATTTCAAATTCTCTTGGATTACCGAAACAGGGAGTAGATCGATGAACAGTCATCCGACAATTGTGATCAACGGCAAGGAGATGCAATTCCACCAAGGAAAAACCATTCTAGAGATTTGCAGGGAGGCCGGTATCACCCTGCCAACTCTGTGCCATGACGAGAGGCTGAAACCCTACGGTGGATGTCGCCTTTGTATCGTTGAAATAAAAGGTGTGCCGAGACCCTTGGCCTCCTGCACCACCCCTGCCGAGGCCGGGATGGAGGTCACTACGGAAAGTCCACGCCTGACCCGATTGCGCAAGACCGTCCTCGAACTCCTGCTCTCCAACCATCCCAATGACTGCATGTGCTGCGAGGCGGCAGGAAGCTGCGGCCTGCAGGATCTGGCCTATACGTATGGGGCCAGGCTCGATAAATTCCCCGGTGAACAATGGAAACTGCCGATCCGGCAAGACAACCCCTTCATCACGTACGAAGCGAATAAATGCATCGTCTGTGGCCGTTGCACCCGCATCTGCAATGAGGTGGTGATGGCCGGTACCATCTCGCTCATCAACCGCGGTTTTGAGGTCATGCCCGATACCGCCTTCAGTAAACCGCGCAGCCTGGAAAACTGCGAGTTTTGCGGCCAATGCGTGTCGACCTGTCCCACCGGCGCCCTCACTGACCGTAAAGGCCGGGGACTGGGCCGCTCCAACGAAGTCAAAAAGGTCAAAACAACCTGCACCTACTGCGGCACCGGGTGTAACTTTTTTCTGAACGTCAAAGACGACCGGGTGATCCGGGTCACCTCAGACCTCAATGCCCCGGTGAACAAGGGTAATCTCTGCATCAAGGGGCGCTACGGTTATGATTTCATCCACCATGAGGACCGCATTAAGACACCGCTGATCAGAGAGGGTGACGGCTTCAGGGAGGCCAGCTGGGATGAGGCCTTAGAACTTGTTGCCTCCAGATTCAAAAGTCTCATAGCGGAACATGGCCCTGAAAAGGTAGGAGGATTTTCATCATCGCGATGCACGAACGAAGAAAACTACCTCCTGTCAAAATGGGTGCGATGCGCGGTCGGCTCCAACAATGTCGATAACTGCGCCCGTGTCTGACACGCCCCCACCGTGGCCGGTCTGGCCACAAGCCTTGGTGCTGGAGCAGCAACAAACTCGCTGAACCAGATGCCCGATATTGACACCCTCTTTCTCTTTGGTTCGAATCCGACAGAGGCCCACCCCATCGTCTCTCTTTATCTGAAAGAGGCCCTGGCGAACGGCGCCAAGTTGATCGTTGGTGATCCGCGCAAGACCTGGATGGCCAAAAGGGCCGATGTCTGGCTGAGTCTCAAACCCGGCAGCAATATTGCCCTATTGAACGGGATTATCAATGTCATCATAGAAAACGGCTGGGAAAATAACGATTTTATCGCTCAGCGGACAGAAGCCTTCGAGGAACTCAAGGTAAAAGTGCAAGAATATGATCTTGATCGTGTCGAGAAGCTGACCGGAGTAGATCGCAAGGATATCATCGAGGCGGCCCGTCTCTATGCCCTTGCCGATAAGGCGATGATCGTCTATGGCCTCGGGGTGACCGAGCACCGGACCGGTACCGAGAACGCCATGGCCATCGCCAACCTGGCCCTGGTCTGTGGTCATATCGGCCGACCGGCCACGGGCATTATGGCGCTCAGAGGCCAGAACAATGTCCAGGGGGCCTCGGATCTCGGACCCCTGCCGGCGACCCTGCCAGGCTATCAGTCAGTGGCAGATCCTGCTTCGCGGGCCAAATTTGAAAAAGCCTGGGGGGTAAAGATCAAGGACAAGCCGGGTCTCAAGTCGGTCGAGATGCTTGACGAATGCCGCAAGGGAAATTTCAAGGGGATCTTCATCCTCGGTGAAGACCCGGCCCATACCGATGCCGATGCCAAACACGTCCAGGAAGCGCTTGCGGCCGTGGATTTCCTGGTGGTCCAAGATCTCTTCCATACCGAGACCACCCGCTTTGCCCATGTGATACTACCGGGCGCAAGTTTTGCCGAGAAGGACGGCACCTTCACCAACGGCGAGCGCCGGATCCAGCGGGTACGCCAGGCCGTCAACCCGGTTGCTGGCCTGGCCGAATGGCAGGTGATCAGCAGAATCTCAACCCTGATGGGCTACCCGATGCTCTACAGTCATCCTGCCGAGATCATGGATGAGATCGCCAGCCTCGTGCCCATTTACGGCGGCATCAGCTATGACCGTCTGGAAGAGAAGGGCATTCAGTGGCCGTGTCCCACCAAGGATCATCCCGGCACGACCACCCTCTACACCGATCTGTTCTCAAGACCCGGAGGCCGTGCGACTTTTATGGCCCTTGATCACCAAGGTTCAGGCGAGGTTCCGGATGAACAGTATCCCTATGTGCTGATCACCGGCAGGATCCGGGAACACTACAACAACGGCTCGATGACCAGGAGATCGAAAGGGATAGCAGAGATAGTGTCGCAAGAAATGGTGGAGATACACCCGGGCGATGCCCAGGCCCTGCATATCAAAACCGGCGATTGGCTGAAGGTGGCCTCGCGCCGAGGAGAGGTCAAGGTACGAGCCAAGGTCTCCGACCGCTCCCGGCTCGGCAGTGTCTTCATGACGTTCCATCACCAGAAGGTGCTGACCAACATCCTTACCTCAGGACACAGGGATCCGATCACCGGCACCCCCGAATACAAAGCCTGTGCGGTGAAGATCGAGCCCTGGGCATAGATTGGCCCGTACAACAAGATAGCAAAGCGACCAAGCCCCTTTACCCGTCATCACCGATGACTAATCAGAATCGGAGATGACGAAAAGGGGACTTCGGTCCGGTGATAATCATCAGGAAAGTAGCCTCAGTCTTCACACCCCTGAAGATGCTCCAAAGGAATTCCATTCACACTCGGCCATCGGCAGAAAACCCTTGTCCTGGAGAATCAGATCCAGGTGAGCGAGGCTGAGAGCAATGAGACCGGCATGGGCTTGTTGGAGATTACCTGATCGGTTGCTGGTGATCAGGTATTTCCGGCAGTTACTGCAGGTAAAGGCTGAGTCTTCTTTTTTCCCTTCCACAAACAGGTAATTTGTATCCTTCGGATCTTCATGGTCGCAGCAAGGGCATGTCAAGCGGGGGAATTTCCACTCATGGCTACAGTCGCCGCACTGCAGCCACCTCTGCCCCTGTTCTTTGATGATGGCCAACTGAGGAAAACTACCACAGACCGGACAGTACCCTTTATTCCAGGTGAGGGGGGCGAGTTCGGCAGCCATATCCTGCGCCCTTTTGCTGAGCATGAACTGGGTCACAAATCGCAGAAAGACTTGTAGAGCCATCGGCTCAATCTCGAACTCCTGAGCCCGATCGGCAAGTTGACTCTCATCAGGTGCGGTTGAAGAATTGACCAAGGTAAAGCAATCAACTTTTTCCTCTGCAATCTGCTTCGTCAATCCTGCCATATCTCCGGCAAAATGTGGAAGTCCCCGCCTGATGGCCTCGGCGACCGACAGGCCTGCACTTTTCCAGGGATCATCAGGGAGAAAGAGCTGACATTGCTGGATCAGCGGTATGCCTCCCAGGTATTGAACTGCGTCAATTGGAAATATTTCTGTGTAATCCCCCACCTCCATGAGCCAACGGCTCTTTTCCAGAAACAGGGGGCCAAAGGCCTTGAGCAGGCTGCCAACATGGGGCTGTTCTGCCCGAATCTGTTCTATTTCCTCTGCCAATGTCTCGATATCGTCATTGTTACTAACCATGATTGAGCAACCTTTTGTAAATGTTTCCAAGTTCATCTGGAATATAGGACCGACATGAAAAAAACCGGGGTATTTGCACACCCCGGTCTTTTCGTGATGATGAGGCTTCAAACACGAGAGAACGACACCTCAACAGCTACGACGGCTATCAACAACGTCTTTTGCTGGCAGTTTTGTCCTCTCCATAGACCACAAGGGTCCCGTCTTCCTCCATTTCCTTTAACCATTTCGGATGCTGCTTCTTGACCCAGCCTCGGGTAACCCAGCCGGTGAACATCGCCGGGGCGGAACCCGGGGCACCGATGGTGACCAGATAGAGATGGACAAAAAAGAAGGCAAAAATCACTACGTAGCCAAGGGCGTGCAGGACGTACATGACTCGGACCAGCTCAACAGAATAACTGAGAGGGAACCACATGATCAGGCCGGTGACGACCATGACCGCGCCAAACAGGGCAACCGCCAGGAAAAACATCTTCTGCCCCGGATTATACTTGCCGACCTCCGGTACATTCTCAACAGGCCAGAGATAGCCACCGGCCGCCTTGATCCACTCCGTGTCTTCAGGGAAAGAAAACACCCCCGCCTCCTTCCACCACATGGCAATGGTGAAGAGCAGACTCACGCCAAAAAAGATGCCGCCAAAGTTGTGGATCAGTTTGAGGTTGCCCATGCCCCCCACAAGAGTTCCAATAAAATTGAGGGAATGATACATCATCCCCATTCCAGTGATACACAGGAGGAGGCAGGAAAGGGCCACACTCCAATGCACTACTCGCTCAAAGGGCCCAGTGGCCTTAATCATTCCTTTTTTCATAGCTCTTTGCCTCCTTCACATGTGGTTTCCTCATCGGGAGTCTTCGGGCCGTGGGTGATGTAATGGAGAAAGGCACCCGCCACCACACCGCCCGCCGCCAGCAGTCCGGCTGGTTTCAGAACATCCTTCCAGACAATGATCGACAGAGGAACTTTGGGACTCTCGGGCAGGTTGTCGTAGACCTCGGCTTTCTCCGGCAGGACATAGACGACATGTGTTCCGTCGACAAACTTGTCCCCGTAGACAGTCGCATCTCCTCCCAGCTCTTTCGCCCGCTTGTAGGCCTTCTTAAGCATGGCATCCTTGGTCCCTATCTGCAGGGTACCTGTCGGGCAGGAAAGGATACAGGCCGGCGGCTGATTAGTCTGCAGGCGGGTATAGCAAAGATCGCATTTAGAGATCTTGTTCGTCTCTTGGTTATATTTGGGTATGCTAAATGGGCAGGCGACAACACACTCTTTGCAACCGATGCACTTTTCTGTATGCAGGCTGACACTGCCGAACTCGGTGTGATACAAGGCACTGGTCGGGCAGACTTTAACGCAGGCCGCATCAGTGCAGTGCATGCAACCGTCTTTACGGAACAGCCATTTCAAGGTGCCGTTCTGGTCGACATGCTCCTGAAAACGGATCAGGGTCCAGGTATTCCACTGCAGATCCGGTGGATTCTGGTAGCTGCCAAAGTTCCTGGTCCGCTTGGCCGGCAGTTCGTTCCACTGCTTACAGGCCACCTGACAGCCACGACAGGCGGTACAGCGTGATAGATCGATCAATTTTATAAGTTCTTGTTTCATATCCCCACCCCCTTTAAGCCTTGCTGACATTAACCATGAATGCCTTATACTCCGGACAGAAAGTATTGGGGCAACCCACGGCTGGGGTCAGGAGGTTGACAGAATCGTCTGCGGTCTCTACAGGATTGAACCAGCCATAATTGCATGGCATACCCACCTGATGGACGACCTTGCCTTCCACCTCAAACGGTGTCATCCGTTTGGTGACCATGGCCACGCATGTTACTTCTCCCCGGACAGAGGCGACCTTGACGCGTTCACCGTTCTTGAGCCCCAACTTTTCGGCCAGCTTGTCACTTATTTCGACATAAGCCTCGGGCATTGCCTCAAGGAGCCATGGCTGCCAGCGAGTGAAGCCGGAACACCAATGCTCGGTGCAGGAGTAAGTCGTGCAGACATAGGGAAATTTCTGATCGGCGTTGGCGTACTTATCCAGGTCGCTTTTGAAGACCTTGACGGCCGGATTGGTCAGCTGGGCCGACATCGGGTTCTTGGTCAGCGGACCTTCCATGGGTTCATAATGCTCCGGGAAGGGGCCTTCCGCCATGCCAGGACCGAAGATGGCCCCGACGCCATCCGCCTTCATGATGAAGGGGAACTTGCCCTTTTCCTTGTCCGCGAGTGGTGGCCACGGGCCATCGGGTATATCGCCGACCCACTTGTCTCCCACCCACTCCAACAGCTTCATCTTCGGATTATAGGGTTTGCCTTCCAGATCGCAGGAAGCGCGGTTGTAGATGATCTTCCGATTGAGCGGCCAGGCGAAGGCCCAGTCGGGATAAAGACCAAGACCGGTGGGGTCTTCCTTACCGCGCTTTTGCATCTTGTTCTCGCCCTTCTGATCGAAACTGCCGGTCATCAGCCAGTTGCCGCTGGAGGTCGAACCATCGGCCATCAGCTTGGCGAAAGACGGTACGGTCTCTCCCTTTTTGTATTCTTCTTTGGTAAGTTTGACCGGATCCTCGATGACGAAATCCTGAGTGACATGACCGTTGATTTGCTTGGAAACCTTGAGCGCGTCAAAGCGGCCAAGGCCGTCACGGTAGTCCCACTTCAGATTGAGAACCTGTTCTGGACAGGCTCCGCCTTCCTTCATATAGAGATCGCGCACGGCATCCATGATGCGCATGGTAATATCACCGTCGGACATGGCGTCCTCAGGGGGATTTGCAGCTTTGTACTTCCACTGGACCAAGCGGCCGGAGTTGCTCTGGCTGCCCTCTTTCTCCGGACTGGCGGCCGCCGGCAGGAGGAAGACTTCGGTATCGACAGTCTTCGGATCAACCACGGGTCCCTTCCAGAACGAGGCAGTCTCGTTATCGAAGATATTGACGTTGACCATCCACTTAAGTTTTTGCAGACCTTTGCGGACCTTGGTGGTATTCGGATTGCTGACTGCCAGGTTGGAGCCATAGGCGAAAAACCCTTTGATCTTGCCCGCGTACATTGCGTCGATGATGTGCATGATGGAGTGGTGCTTGCCGTCGTCCAGTTTTGGCAGCCAGGAATAACCGAATTCATTCTCCACTGTGGCCTTGGCTCCCCACATTGCCTTCAGGAAACTGACCGTGTACTTCGGGTAGTTCTGGTACCAGTTCGCCGACTGGGGGTCGGTGGACTTGGAGGTGTACTTCTCGATATACTTGGCCAGGGTATCCACCGGGCCTGAAGGCATTTTCAGATAGCCCGGCAGGATGTTGTAGAGGATGGCATGGTCGGTCGAGCCCTGGACATTGGGTTCGCCGCGCAGGGCGTTGATACCGCCGCCGGCGACACCCATGTTACCGAGGAGCAGCTGGATGATCGACATGGCCCTGATGTTCTGGCTGCCGACGGTGTGATGGGTCCAGCCGAGGGCATAACATTCCGTGCCGGCCTTGTCCCTGGCGCCGGTGGCGCCATATTCCTTGTAGACCTTGAGCAGATTCTCTTTCGAGACACCGGTGATCGACGAGACCTTGTCGAGGGTATAGCGCTCATAATGCTTCTTCAACATCTGATAGACGCAACGTGGATCTTGCAGGGTATAATCGCGGATCGGAATACCGGCCTCATCCTTCTCGGTGGTCCAGGTTTCCTTGGCGTACTTGTGTTTCTCAGCATCGTAGCCGGTAAAAAGGCCATCCTGGAAGTCATAGTTTGGGCTGACTATCTGCGAGGCGTTGGTATAATACTGGACATACTCTTCTTGGATGAGGTTGTTATCGATGATGTGCTTGATCATACCACCGAGAAAGGCGATATCGGTGCCGGAACGTAGCGGTACATGGTAATCGCAACGGGCTGAGGTCCGGGTATAGCGAGGATCAACGTGGATTATCTTGGCGCCCCGGTCCTTCGCGCGGAGGATCCATTTGAAGGCGATGGGGTGGTTTTCGGCGCATTGCTGCCCATGATAAGGATACAGTCACTGTTCTTCAGGTCAATATAGTGGTTCGTCATCGAACCGCGGCCAAACGACTCTCCCAGAGCCGATACGGAGGGACTGTGTCAGACGCGGGCCTGGTGGTCGATGTTGATAAGGCCCATGGCGCGGCAGGCAACACTCAGCGTCCAGCACTCCTCGTTGTTGATATTGGATGAACCGTAGTGACCGATGGTCTCCACCCGGTTGACCAGCTCTCCCTTGTCGTTATGGGTGATGAAGTCCTTGTCGCGGGTGTCCTTGACCAGACGGGCGATCCGCTTCAATGTCCAGTCCCAGTCTTTTTCTTCCCATTTGTCGCTCTTGGGCGCCCGGTAGAGAATCTTGCGCAGGCGATGATCATTGGCCTCGGTCAGGCCGAATATACCGGCACCCTTGGCGCAGAGCGAGCCTTCGTTGATCGGATGATCGGGATCGCCTTCAATATTGAATATCTTGCCGGTCAGCTTGTCGGTGCTGCAGATCAGTCCGCATCCCACGGAACAGTAGCAGCAGATGGTAGTTGCCTGCCTGGCCGTCCGGATCCGATCCATCTTGCCCAGTTCTGCGGCATGCGCCCTCAGAGCGGTAAGATCCAGTCCCAGCGAGGACAGGGCAACACCCGATCCAATGGCCCCGGACATGGACAGGAATCTTCTCCTGCTGATTTCCATACGGTCTCCTTTTTCTTTGAATTGTGGATGGTTTGTGGAAAAACAGTTAAACATCATGACACTCTGCAAGAGCATTTCCCCTGCCGGTCCCCTGACATCAGCAGAGGGGCAGTCAAGATGACGGCATTACGGACTGGCGACAGACACACCATCCCGCCCATAGGCAGCAAAGTCTTCTTGGCCAACCTCGACTCCAGCCAAAAACCGAGGAATAACCAGATCAAAAACCGACGTTCGCTGGAACAGCACAGAACCGGGGAGCCGGAGCACTGGTATGGAACCGATCCATGCCCAAAAAATCATCGCTTCCGGTAGGGCCGGCATAGAATTCGTGGCAATCTCTCCACCCGCCGCTCTGATAGAGGCAGCGCAATAATCGCCGTGGCCAAGGTTCATCCCACCCGCACAGACGACCATATCCGCCCCATTGGCAATGACTCTGTGGATAGCCGCCGTAGTCGCTGCGATGTGTTCGAATACGCATTCCTGGCGAATAACCGAACTGCCAAGGGCCATGAATTTCTCCTGTAGGATCGGATTGATCGTTGCATTCATCCGGTCGGCCGGGACATCGGTGCCGGTGGCCACAACCCCGACCCTGAACTGCTTAAAGGGTAATACGTCGATTATCGGGCGGCGTTCATGGCATAATTTTTCGATTCTCGGCAATCTGTCATCGCCTGCCGTGCGGGAAATGATCCTCACTCCGGCAACCACTTGGCCTTTCAGTACGGCCTGGTTGTTGCGCAAGGTATTCAGCCTGACCGTTGCCAAACTCTCGATACAACTGAGGGCCTCTTTATCTATTCTCAGCAACCCATCTTGGGCGGCGCGCAGAGTGGCAAATCCCTCTTGAGCCTCAGGCATAGATATGCCGCTGCCGGCTGCTGCCGCGGCAATCATCAGAGCGGCATCATGCCCGGAGGACAAACCATCTTCAAAGCTGAATACACAGATATGCTCCTTGACGATACTGATCACGTGGCCTCTGGTGCAGGCCGACCTGTCGCTGAAATCAGCAGAAGCGATAGCAGGCAGATCATGAGAAGGCAGCTGGCCTCTGTAGTCTTTAACCGGTACGAAATGTATCATCGCAAATACCTTTTTGTGACGAGGGGCACGGAAATCTGTTGGGCACAAGACGGAAACCCATGGCTATCGTCTTCCATGATTGCAAGGAGGATATAGGACCTTCCCTTTCTCTGACAACACATTTCCTTTCCACGACGAAGAACGACGAATACCGATATGTATTCTTTTTTATTCAGTTTTTTTGTAAGCAAATGGACTACATAGACGTAGGAAAAATCACTACGGACATGTAGGGAAATTCACTACAGATGGGCGCCGGAGGAACGAGTCGTTGTGCCATTCCGTGGTGCCTCATTTCGAAGGGCAACGGCTCCGTCTCCCCCTGCTTGCCGTTATGGTCGCCGCCTTTGTCGTCGTCAACAACGACATACTGCATTGGATCGCCCTCGGGGTCTTCGCCCCCTTAGCCAAAGCGAACCTGAGCATGGCCTGCATTGCCGCACTGCTGTATCTGCTTTTTCTCGGCCATTTCTTTCAACCGGACAGGCAATCAGTCTTTTTTCATTGCCGGAACGGTTGCGTCGAATTACCTTTGGGTGGATCTGTAACCCTTGCACCTCAGAGCCAATCGCTGAAAAACCTGATCTCAAACAATGGCCGGAATATGATCGAACCCCGCGTCAGAATCTATGCACTCAGCACCTGTGTCCACTGCACGGCCCTCAGAGATATGCTGTATCGGCATGATATATCCTTTGAGATCACCGATATTGATCTCCTGCCCCGGGAAGAACGGCAACAGTTCCTCAAGGACATAGCCGCCTATAATCCGCAAAAGACCTTCCCGATCATCATCGTCAACAACAAGGCGATAGTCGGCTACCGAAAAGACCTGATCAAACAAGAACTGGGGATCGCCTGATGGACACGGAAAAACTTTATACAACTCTGCGGAAAATCAACGAGCCAAACGGCTATTTTTTCAACCGCGACCGGGAGCACACCCTGGCGCTGCTGGCCGGTCTGCTTACCAATAAGCAACGCTACGGCTACATGCTCTGCCCCTGCCGCCTGACCGGGGACGACAGGGAAGCGGATCGCGATATCATCTGCCCCTGCGACTACCGGGAGGCCGATGTCCGAGAATTCGGCAGTTGCTACTGTGGGCTCTATGTATCCAAGACGTGGAACGAGGAGGCGATCCCCCGGGTCTATGTCACGGAGAGACGACCGACTGATAAATGCTGAGAGGAGTGATTGGTTTGGCGATAATCTGAAACCAGCTTGATGGAGCTCGATACCAAATCGGGTCGAAGCGTTATCAAATGAATACTACGGGCAGTGTCCCTTATGTATCTGAATTTTGGCAAAAGGCCCCAGGGTTATGGTAAAAGTCAGTTATGAGCAGACAGGAAATCATCGACATCATCAGAAACAACAAGCCGGTTCTGGAAGCCCGCTATAGCGTGAAACGTCTCGGGCTCTTTGGCTCCTGGCGTCCACGACCGGCAGAGAAAGAAGAGTGACATTGACCTTCTGGTCGCCTTTAATCACGAGATAAATCTCTTTCTATTTCTGGATTTGCGCGAGTTTTTTGGAAACCCGGTTGCACCATAAGGTTTACCTGGCCATGGAATCAATCCTGAAACCAGCTATTGGCAGACGCATCCTCGCCGGGGTCGAATATGTCTAACGATCTTGTCGTCATGGATTAAATGGATACTGTACTCTATTAAAGACTTCCAACGATACATCCCCGATATTCTCCAGATAGCAGGAAAATATGGGATTCTCGATGTTCGGGTTTTCGGCTCCTCTGCTTCCGGTACACCTACGAAAAGAAGTGATATTGATCTCCTTGTCGACCTGGAAGCAGGACGGGATCTCCTGGACCTGATCGGTTTCAAGCAAGAGATTGAGGAGCGGACTGGACACAGAGTGGACGTTGTAACCCAAAGAGGACTAAGCCGACATCTTCGCGAGCAAATTCTCGCAGAGGCGCTCCCCATATGAAAGAAGATCGTATCTATCTCCTTCATATTGCAGATGCTCTTTGAGACATACAGGAATATACAAAAACCGGTCGAGATGATTTTTTCTCAAGAAAACTCGTCCAGGAGGCAGTCATACGGAACTTGGAAATAATCGGGGGGACGGTAAAAAATATTTCCCGGCACAGACATTTCCCCTACACGGCATGACAGTAAAAAGGAGGTCACAGTAAAAATCCGACCCCTGAGGGGCCGGCATTGAGTTAAGCCCAGAGGGCATTATTTACTTATCTCATTTGTAGAAACCTGTGATTTTGAGTTCAGGGTTCGTGGCAACCAGTTCGATAATTTTTTGTTCGGCAAAATGTTACCTGGTTATAACTGTGTAACACAGATAATTTTAGAGGATGGCAAAGCCTATCCCCAATCAAGGCCATGATAAAGATTTACGGCTGAGCCATTAATCTCTGACCTGGTCCTGAGGACCAGGTTTTAAATATTTGAATAAATCCGCTGGAGAAAACAGAGAGGATATCTTTTCTCCAACAGGATGATTTTTCTGTTTTTCTCCGTTGTTTCTCTGTTGATCTTTCATGCGGCAGACGGTACGCTTTCTAAAAGAGCAAAATTACTTTCATTGAGGTAGCATCCTATGCAAACACCCTTCGCCCGCTTCTCTCCCCTCACAGCCCTGCCCCTTCTCTGCCTCCTTGTCCTGACCATGACCGGTTGCTCAAAGGGCATCTATGGCGCCGCCAATATTGCCAGCGAACCGCCGGGCGCAGAAATCGTCAACCTGCGCGACAACTCCCAGATCGGCACAACTCCCGCTCAGGTCGTCTGGAACGGCGAGGCCGGATCGTCTGAAAAAGTGACACTCCAGCTGCGAAAGAATGGCTATATCGACAAGATAACATCGATCTGGATCAACCACCGACATTCATCCGCAGCCGAGGCCAAGGCCAATGCTGTCGATATCAATGTTTCTCTGGAAAAAGAATAATCCCCGCAAATATCCCTACAAATGGACATACGCTCATGAAATACGACAGTCTCTGGAAACTCCCCCTCTGGTTCTGCTGCCTCTTCTCACTGATTGCCCTCTCAGGCTGCAGCTCCAGACAGAATCTGAATCTCAATATCCATACCGAACCGGAAGGCTCTCACCTGGTCTACAAGATAGCTAAGGAAGATGCTGTAAAAGAGGCGGTCTGGATCTATCTGGGGGTCACCCCCTTTACCGGCGTCAGCCTGATCGAAGAGGATGATCTGAAATCGGGAGACAGGATCAGCTTCAAGGTGATGCGTAACGGCTATCTCGACCAGATCAAGGAATGGAACGGCAAACAGTTTATTGATGAATTCGAGGAAAGCGGGGTCATTTTCTGGACACCGAGACTCATTAAATCCAACCAGTGACAACGACATGAAAAGACCATCACGGATCACCTGTCTGCTCGTCTCTCTCTGTCTGCTGGCCACCCTGGCCACATCATGCAAAAAAAATACGGCCTCGGTGTCCGACACGACCAAACCCGAGGGACAGAGCACCGATACCAGTGCTCCCTTAGACAGCGGAACTGACACCGACAATGTCTCGGAGGACGATCTCTTGGCTAATTCCGGCAAGGACACCTTTGACATGATGGGGACCCAGAGCGATGAATACAAAAAGATGTACGGCAGATCAACTAAGCCCCTGCTGCCCGTCTATTTTGGTTTTGATGACTCTTCCATACAACCAGATCAAGGCGACCGTCTTAGCCAGAACGCCAAGTATCTTCTTGA
>JANOIV010000080.1:0-23107 GCA_031407875.1 Desulfobulbaceae bacterium
ACCGGCGACTATGTCGAGCGACTGGATAGAAAACACGAGGAGTCTCGATCGCGGATGACAGATCTGATGGCCGGCACCGTCAGAAACCTGACGGTCTCGACCATTATTATGATTCTCATCGTCCTCTGCATTGCGGTTTGGATGGCCTCGACTCTGACCGGCAAAATAACGGCAATGATCGAAGGTATCCGGCGTTTCCAGAGAGGGGAGCTGGGCAAAAGGCTTGTCGTTACCAGCAATGACGAGATAGGTGAACTGACCCACGCCTTGAATGACATGTCCGACACCATCGAAGGGGCCATGCGGGATATCAGGGAGGCCCGCGATAAGGCCGAAGGTTCGGATCGGGCGAAAAGCGCCTTTCTCGCCAATATGTCGCACGAGATCAGGACCCCGATGAATGCCATCATCGGCATGAGTCGGTTGGCCCTGGAAGCTTGTGAAAACGCCCAGCAACGTCGTCTGCTCGAGTCAGTGCGCACCTCGGCGGATTCCCTGCTGTCGGTGGTCAATGATATTCTCGATTTCTCCAAAATCGAGGCGGGACAGCTGGCGTTGGACCTGCAGTCCTTTGATCTGCACGAACTCGTCAACTCGACCGTCGCCTCCATGCGGATCCTGGCCAGGGAAAAGAACCTCAATATGAGGCAGGAGATCGCCGCAGATGTCCCGCCGACGGTATGGGGTGACAGTCAAAGGTTGCGCCAGATCCTCTTTAATCTGCTGGGAAATGCCATCAAGTTTACCGAGAAGGGCGGAATTAGTCTCTCCGTGCACAATCGTGGCCAAAGGGGCGAAACAAGAGAGATCCTGTTTGTCGTCAAAGACACCGGCATCGGCATCTGCCAAGAACATCGAGAGCTGATCTTTCACAGCTTTTCCCAGGCCGATAGCACCGTCTCCCGCAAATACCAGGGGACGGGGCTGGGACTGTCGATCAGCCGCAAGCTCTGTCAATTGATGGGCGGGGATATAGCCGTTGAGAGTGAACCGGAGGTTGGCAGTACTTTCAGCTTTTCCATCCTTTTTTCCGAGATCGTTGCGCAGGAAGCGACTGAGGTGGAAGAGAGGAGCGCTGCAACGGAGCCCTTGGGCCGGTCCTTGCGGGTGCTTCTGGTGGAAGACAACGAGACCAACCGGGATCTGGGAAGGATGGTTCTGGAAAATATGGGTCACGTGGTCCTGTTGGCTGTCAACGGCCAGGAGGCCTTGGCGGTCCTGGCGGTTGAGGAGGTTGATGCCGTTCTCATGGATATCCAGATGCCGGTCATGGACGGTTTCAGCACGACCCAGGCCATCAGGGCGATGGAGCGCGGGGCTGAGGTGTCGGCAAACCTTTCTGCGTCGGTCCGGCAAGGGCTGACGAACCGACTGGCGGGAGGGCATCTGAGGATTATCGCCCTGACGGCCCATGCGATGAGCGGAGATCGACAAAAATGTCTGGCAGCAGGTATGGATGAATATCTTACCAAGCCATTTGCCCCGGAGCTGGTGGCCGCTGCCCTGGCGCGGACTTCTCCAGGTGGTTCCTGTAATCGCCGGAATGTCGGAAACATGGAGCAGAAGGGGGATGAAACCCGAGCGAATGGCTTACAGTCCCTGATTGAAAGCCACCTGCAGCAGAACTATGGACTTTCGCGGGACAAGGCGAAGATTCTTCTTGGCACAACCGACAAAACGATCAGAGGGGATATGGCAAGGATGGCCCAGGCCTTACGGGAAGGTGATTTGAAAGGAGTGGGCGATGCGACCCACTCACTCAAAGGCCTCCTGCTCAATCTGGGTTTGCAGGATCAGGCTGATTTGGTGCAAAATATCGAGCAGGTCTGCCTGGAACAGCTCAGCGGGCCTGTAGAGAAGGGGGTTGAGGAATTACGTCGGGATCTGAGTGTCTTGCTGGATCCGTACATCGCCAAAGAATAACCGGCTCATAGTGGTCGATACTGCTGGTGGATGTCTGGTCGCAATGATACAAGGTGGATCTGCAAAACCGGAAACGTCCGATCTTTGGTAAGATCCGCTCTATGAACGAGGCGGGAAGTTGCCGTATCTTTTCGCGGCCCGCATTTTTTGCGGGTAAGAAAGAATTTTCCTCCGGCGGGCCTGTTCATCGACTGGATTCTGAGATAGAATGCAAGCAACTTGATGAAAGGTCTCTGGCCAACCGTTTGACAATAAAGATGTGGGCTGTTCAAGGTTTCTCAGTACGGGAGAGAATGATGGCGTCGCCGGCAATTCGCGTGTTGATTATTGATGACGAACCCATGGTGCGCGGCACCTTCGTGGCCTTTATGAAACATTGGGGATATGTCACCCGGGAGGCGGAAAACGGCCAGATCGGCCTGGAGATATTCCAGCGGGAACCTTTTGACATCGTCCTCACCGATCTTGATATGCCGGTCATGGGCGGACTCGCCGTCCTGGCCTACCTTCATGAACATGCCCCTGATACACCGGTTGTGATCATCTCCGGGGCCGGTCAACTCGACGATGCCGTCCAGACCGTGAAACTCGGGGCCTGGGATTACCTGATGAAGCCCGTCAGCAGCATGGCGATTTTGGAGAGCACGATTGAGCGCTGCCTCGAGAAGGCCCATCTCATCAAAGAAAATAAGAGATATCAGAAACATCTTGAAGAGGAGGTGGAGAAAAAGACCGAGGCCCTGCGCCAGAACAACATGGCCCTGCGGGGCGAGGTTGCCGATCGGAAACGCAAGGAAGAGGAAGTTCTGCTGATGAATAAACACCTCGAAGAGGTGGCCGATGCCTCGGGCGAGCTGTTTTCCTACCAAACGGTGCCGGAACTCCTGACCGGTGTCCTGGACAGCCTGCAGTTTCTCCTGAAAGGCGGGGCGCGGAATAACCACGAAAACGGCGGACATGCCTTCTTCGACAATGGCTTTGTCGTGGTGAAAGACAAAGAGGAGGTCGTGGTCTGCGGGGCAGGAATCTATAAAGGCCGCGAGGGACTTGGCGCCTGCGAGGCTTTGCCCGAAAGGCTCTGCGAGAAGGTCACCCGGCTTTTCGCCGAGGGCAAAGGGGAGGTCGATGGCAACGACTACCTCATCCACATGCGAGCCGCCAACCACGCCGAATGTATCATTTATATCGATTGTCTGTCGCCGGTCAGCGAGGCGGACCAGCGTCTGATGCAGATCTACATCACCAATGTGGCCAGCGCCTATGACAGCATCCTGGTCAATGAAGAGATCGCCAACAGCCAGAAAGAGGTGATCTTCACCCTCGGCGAGGTGATCGAAACGCGCTCGAAGGAATCGGCCAACCACGTGAAGCGGGTGGCGGAATATTCCTATCTCCTGGCAAGAAAGTGCGGTCTGAGTGAACCCGAAGCGGACCTCCTGCGGTACGCCTCGCCCATGCATGATGTCGGAAAAATCGGCATTCCCGATTCCATACTCAATAAACCCGGCAAACTCACCGACGAAGAGTTTCGGATCATGCAGAACCATACTAGCATGGGCTACGAAATTCTCAAGGGCTCTCAGCGACCGATTCTCAAGGCGGCGGCAATCGTGGCCCACGAACATCATGAAAAATGGAGCGGCAGGGGCTATCCCAGAGGACTGGCGGCTGAGGATATCCATATCTACGGCAGGGTTGTGGCCCTTGCCGATGTCTTTGACGCCCTCGGCTCCGACAGATGTTATAAGGCGGCCTGGCCCACCGAGAAGATCCTTGCCCTGGTCAGGGAAGAGCGGGGTCGACACTTTGACCCATCGCTGGTCGATATCTTCTTTGCAAATCTCGATGAGTTTCTGCGGATCAAGCGGGATATCCCTGATGCCTGACAGCAGGTTCGGTCAGGCGTGGTTGCGCAGCTTCAACTCCAGGGGATGGGGATTGAGGTAGAATTGCGAGGCCAGATAGTCGTCCTTGTACTTGCGGACGAAGTGATTGAGCAGGGAGACCGGCACAATGAGGGGCAGGTAGCCCGTCTTGAACTGGTCAATGATCTCGAGAATCTCGATCTTTTCATCGGCACTCAGTTGTTTTTTGAAATAGCCGAGCATGTGCATGAGGACATTGGTATGACTTTTCAAAGTGCTTGGCCGCTTCAGGGCCGCCATCAGTAGCCGTTCGTAGGTGCTCAACACTTCCTCCTGTGCCAGCTCCCCGACGCAGGCCACCAGGCGCCCCATCTCCCGGTAGATCGTTTCACTGTGCGCCAGAATGAGCAGTTTATGGGTCGTATGAAAGGCCACGAGCTCGCCGATACCGGGTTTCTCCGCCAATAACTGGCGCCAGCGCCGGTGGGCAAAGATCCGTTCGATAAAGTTTTCCCTGAGGTCCGGATCGTACAGGCGCCCGTCCTCTTCCATCGGCAGGGCGGGAAAGGCATCCATGAAGGCCCGGGCGAAGAGGCCGGAACCGATCTTGCGCGGCATACCCTGACTGGTGTAGACCTTGACCCGTTCCATGCCGCTGCTCGGTGAGCCCTTCTTGAAGATGAAGCCGTCCAAATTCTCCTGCGCCAGTCCCTGCAACCGATCTCCGGCCCAGATGCGCATCCTGTCGGTATAGTCGATGCCGCTTTTGCTGGCGACAAGTCTCGGAGATTCCGGGTCGCCGACCAAACGCAGGCTCTCGCGCGGTATACCGAGGCCGCATTCGATCTCGGGGCAGACCGGCACATACTCGACATACGGGCCGAGAATGTCGGTGAGATAGCGGTCGCGCTGATGACCACCGTCGTAACGCACCGGATTGCCCAGGAGGCAGGAACTGATGCCCAGTCGTATTTTATCAGCCACCTTGAGTCCCTACTTTTTATTGTCTTCCTTCATCAGTTTATAGTTGATGCTGTCCACCAGGGCCTGCCAGCTGGCCTCGAGGATATTCACCGAGACCCCGACCGTGCCCCAGCTGCAGATCTTGTCCCGGCTTTCAATGAGGACCCGGACCTTGGCCTCGGTACCGTGCTCGCCGGAGAGGACCCGGACCTTGTAGTCGACCAGTTCCATCTCCTCGAGACACGGGTAGAAGCGGATCAGGGCCTTGCGGATGGCGCAGTCCAGGGCATTGACCGGGCCATCGCCGAGCGAGGCCGTATGGACCTCGTCGCCGCCGACAAAGAGGCGAATGGTGGCCTCGGTAAGCGGCGGTTTGTCCATCCGGTACTTATGGTTCATTACCCGAAAACTCTCGAATTTAAAGTAGTTGCGCTGCAGGCCAAGGGCTCGGCGCATGAGCAGCTCGAAACTGGCCTCGGCCCCTTCGTACTGATAGCCCTGGTTCTCCAGTTCCTTCAATTCGGTAATGATCGACGAGAGCAGGGGATCGGAGGCGCTCAGTTTGAGGCCCCACTGTTTGGCCTTGTGCAGCACGTTGGCGCGGCCGGACTGATCGGAGATGAGGATGCGGCGGAAATTGCCGACCCTGTCCGGTTCGATGTGCTCGTAGGTCAGGGGATTGTGCTTGACGGCACTGACGTGGACGCCGCCCTTATGCGCGAAGGCCGATTCGCCGACATAGGGTTGGTAGCGGTAATGGGGCAGATTGGCCAGCTCGTTGACCAAGCGGGAGGCGCTGTAGAGCCGGTCGATGTGCTTGCGCACTTCACAGGCCAGGCCCATCTTGAAGACCAGGGCCGGAATGATCGAGGTCAGGTTGGCGTTGCCGCAGCGTTCGCCAAAGCCATTGATGGTGCCCTGGACCTGGTCGACCCCATAGGAGACGGCGAGCAGGGAGTTGGCCACGGCCGCCTCGGAATCGTTGTGGGCATGGATGCCGAGCTTGACCCTTTTCGCCAGTCCTGCAAGATACTGCTGCACCCGTTCGATGATCGGCTGCAGTTCATGGGGGAGAGTACCGCCATTGGTATCGCAGAGGACCAAGGTCTCGGCGCCGCCGGCAACCGCTCTGCCGAGGGTGGCCAGGGCGTATTCCGGATTGTCCTTGAAGCCGTCGAAGAAGTGCTCGGCATCATAGAGCAGATGTTCGATCTGGGGCCGCAGAAAGGCCAGGGAATCCTCGATGATGAGGAGGTTGTCCTCGAGTTCGATATGCAGGGCGTCCCGGACATGGACGTCCCAGCTCTTGCCGAAGATGGTGATCGCCGGTGTCCGGGCATCGAGGAGGGCCAAGAGATTGGCGTCTTTTGCCGCCTTATTTTTAAAATGGCGGGTTGAACCGAAGGCGGCGATCTTGGCATGCTTAAGGTGTACTCCCCGCATCTTCTGGAAGTATTCGACCGAGACCGGATTTGAGCCGGGCCAGCCGCCCTCGATGAAATCGACACCCAACGTATCGAGGGCATGGGTAATGCGCGCCTTGTCCTCTACCGAGAGATTGAAGTTTTCGGCCTGAGTGCCGTCACGCAGGGTTGTATCGTAGATCTCTATGTGTCTCCCCATTCTCTTCGTCTTCCTTATGCTTGGGTAGGTGAAAGTGTTCAGCTCAGTGGCGCAAAAGTTGACGGGCATGGCAACTGCGTCTGTCGAACCGGAATTTTTTATAGTAAGAAGCTTTTTCCGAAATGCAAACGGTTAATTACCGGTAATACGGGAACCTGCAGGATGATTGGCCTGATTGTGGCCGTCGGTGAGGCAATTGAAAGATCTGCTAGTCGTAGCCGAAATCCGGGCGATTGCCGCCGCCACAGCCCTGATCGGGGGTGGCGGTGGCAACCATGGTGGCTCAGAAGTCTATGACAAAGCTGTAGACGCCTTCCTCCAGACGGGTCTGGATCTTATGGCCCGAGTGATTGAAGATCGTCTGCATGCGCAGGTTGTCGCGCAGGACCTCGGCGGTAAAGCCGGCGATACCGTTGCGTTTGGCCAGCTCGGTGAGGTGCTTGAAGAGGAAGGAACCGATGCGCTTGCCCTGCCAGTCATCGCGGACGACAAAGGCCACTTCCGCCCGGTTGGTCTTTTCATCAAGATAGTATCTTCCCACCGCGATGATGTCTTCGCCGTGGGACTCGGGGACCGTTCCGACAATGGCCACGTCCTTGCGGTGGTCGACATAGACGAAATCCTGGATCTGCTTGTGGGAAAAGGAGACTTGGCTGCTCATGAAGCGGTAGTAGATGGTCTCCCGGGACAGGGCGTAGATCAGGTCGCGCATGCTCGGTTCGTCGGTTGGCTCGATGGAGCGGATGGTCAGCTGTGTACCGTCTTCGAGGAGCAGTGAGGTACGCATGGTCTCATCGGTCGGCAGGACGAGTTTGTCACCGATCCGCGCCATATCCGGCCTGATATAGTGGGCCTCGATGGCATCCCGGAACAGTTGTTCCCGAAAATTCGGATGGGCGATGGCGATCAGGGCCATGACCCGATTCTGAATACTCTTACCGTAGAGATAGGCCACTCCGTATTCCGTGACCACGTAGGACACGGTGCCCCGGGTGACGGACACCCCTGAGCCTCGGCTGAGCTGGGCCATGATATTGGAACGGGTTCCCTCCCTGTTGGTCGAGGGAATGGCGACGATGCTCTTGCCGTCCTTGCTGCGGTTGGCGCCCCGGTTGAAATCGACGAGTCCGCCTATCCCTGAATAGAGCATACCGGCCTGGGAGTCTGAGCAGATCTGGCCTGTAAGGTCGATCTCCTGCGCCATGTTGATGGCCACCATCTTGTTCTGCTGGCTGATGATGCCTGAGTCGTTGACATATTCGGTGGGCCGGAAACAGAACAGCGGGTTGTCGTTGACCGCATCATAGAGTTCTTTGGTGCCCATGCAGAAGCTGGCGACGATCCTGCCGCGATCGCTCGACTTCCGCGAACCGTTGACGGCCCCTGAGCGGATGAGCTCAAGGATCGAGTCGGTGATCATCTCACTGTGGATACCGAGATCTTTCTTGTCATGGAGAAATTCCATGGCGGCATGGGGGATGCGGCCGAGTCCCTGCATCCTGCCGAGACCGAACTGGATGGTCGCCCCATTGGGCACGAGTGTGGCGATATTTCTGCCGATCATCCGGCTGATCTCGTGCATCGGTTCGTCTTCCCGTTCGATGAGCGGGACATCTGCCGGCACCAGGATATCGATGTCGTAGATATCGATAATGCTGTCGCCAAGGGTCCAGGGCATCTGCGGGTTGACCTGGGCGATGATCAGCGAGGCGTTTTCCACCGCACTTTTGACGATATCGACGGAGATACCGAGGCTCACCTTACCGTGTTTATTGGGCGGGGTGGTCTGGATCAGGGCCACGTCGATCGGCAGCAGCCCGGAATTGAAGAGATGGGGGATGTTCGAGAGGAGGATCGGGGTATAGCTCCCCAGGCCTTCCTGGATCATGTCCCGTACGTTCTGGCCGATAAAAAAGGAATTCAGCCGGAAACAGTCGGCGTATTTTCTCTGGGCATAGGAGGCGTCACCCTTGGTGAAGAGCTGGACGATCTCTACGTCCGAGAGTTCGCCTGCCCTCTCAGTCAGGGCCTTAACCAATTCCGTAGGCTCGCCGCAGCCGGTGCCGATGAACACCCTCTGGCCTGAGCGAACCTGTTTGAGGGCCTTTTTCGCAGGGCTCACCATCCGTGCGTAGTGTTCCTGCCAGTTGCTGTCAAACTCCATATCTGTGTACCTTAAAGGAAGAGGTTCGGTATCGGAAAGATCATCATCCCGGGCAGATCAACTTCGTTTGCCTTCATCAGGTTTGGCCAGGGTTATCCTGGCATCGGCGACGACGGGGTCGGTGCCGATATCGCCGACGATGAAGGGGTTGATGTCGAGCTCGAGTATCTGCGGAAAGTCGGTAGTCAGCTGGCTGATACGCTGCAATCCCGCGGCAATTGTCGGGATATCGACGCCCTTCTGCCCCCGTTTGCCCTCAAGGATGTCGTAGGATCGAGTCGACTTGAGCATCTGGATGGCCTCATCCTGGGTGATCGGGGCAAGATGGAAGGTGACATCTTTCATCACCTCGACAAAGATACCGCCGAGACCGAACATCAGCATCGGTCCGAACTGCGGATCGCGGCTCATGCCGAGGATGATCTCAAGCCCGGGGTCGGCCATTTTTTCCAGGTAGACCCCTTCAATCCTGGCATTCGGGACCTGTTGGAGGATGCGCATCATCATCAGATCGTAGGCGTCGCGCACCTGCTGGACGGTTGTCAGGTGGAGCTTGACGCCGCCCATATCGCTTTTATGGACGATATCCTGGGAGACAATCTTCATGGCCACCGGGAAGCCGATGCTTTTGGCGAATTCCATGGCCTCTTCGGCGGAGGTGATAAGGCGGCCGGGCGGGACATTGAAGCCGTAGGCATCAAGTATCTTCTTGGCCTTGCTCTCGTTGAGTTGGTAGATGCCGTTGGCGATATTGCGGCTGATGATGCGGGTGGCCCTTCTCCGGTTGACCCGAAAACGGGTGACCATGCGGGGCGGCCGGTTTTTCCAGGTGGCATACTGGTACATGACCTTCAGGGCGGCTACGGCCCGTTCGGGGGACTCGTAATCGGGGAGGTTGGCTGCTGTGAGCTCCTGACGGCCCGGCAGGACTTCCTTGCCGCCCATAAACGAGGCCAGCACCGGCTTGCTGCCATCAATCGAGCGGGCGATAATCCGGGCCGTCTCCTTGGCATCGGTCATGGCCTGGGGGGTGAGGATGACGATAATGGCATCGACCGAAGGGTCGCTCTGGGCGGCGATCAGGGCATCGGCATATCTCTCGGGCGGGGCGTCACCGAGGACATCGACGGTGTTGCCGACACTGGCTGCGGCCGGAAGCTTGTCGCGCAGCGAGGTTGCGGTGTTGGTTTCCAGTTCGGCGACGGTCATGCCGGCATGCTCGACCGCATCCGCAGCCATGGTGCCGGGGCCACCGGCGTTGGTGATGATGAGGACCCTGTCACCCTTGGGCAGCGGTTGCATGGACAGGGCGGTGGCGTAGTCAAAGAGGTTCTCGAAGGTATCGGCCCGGATGATACCTGAGCGTTTGAAGGCCGCCCCGTAGGCCGTATCTGCCCCGGCCAGGACGCCGGTATGACTGGCGGCGGCCTTCTGGCCGGCCTGACTGGTCCCTGATTTAAGGATGACAACCGGCTTGACGGAGCAGGTGTCGGTGGCGATCTTGATGAAGCTGTCGCCGGCCACGATGTTCTCCAGGTAGCCGATGACCACGTCGGTATCCGGATCTTGGGCGAAATAGGCGAGCAGATCGTCCTCGTTGATGTCGGCCTTGTTGCCGATGCTGATCAGCTTGGACAGCCCGAGATTGCGGCCTTCAGCCAGATCGAGAATCGAGGTGCAGAGAGCCCCTGACTGGGAGAATATGCCTATTTTTCCGGCCTTGGGCAGGGATCCGGCAAAGGAGCTGTTGAGTCGGTTCTTGGTGTTGAGAAGGCCCAGACAGTTCGGGCCGACCAAGCGGGCGCCGTTGCGTTTGCAGAGGTCCTTTACTTCCTTTTCAAGAAGTGCGCCTTCTGCACCGGTTTCCTTGAAACCGGCGGTAATCATGATAACACTCTTGGCGCCTTTGGCCAAGGCATCCCTGACCGCTGCCATGACATGGGGCTTGGGCACCGCCACGATCACCTGATCAACGGTTCCCTGATATTCCCTGAGACTCGGATAGACCTTCAGGTCAAAGAGTGTACCGCCGGAGGGATTGACGGGGATGATCTCGCCGGTAAAACCGCACTTGACCAGGTTGGCGAGAATGTCATGGCCTACTTTGCCCGGTTGTCTGGATGCGCCGATGACGGCGACCTTCTCCGGGAAAAAGAGATGTTCTAGCATGATGATGTTGGTCCTCTTGTGCCGTACTGATGGGGTTATGGAATGGCAGTCGTCGGCCGCCTGGTTTTTATGATGAGGCAGAGATAGTCTATATCATGTCCACCCGCCTTGCAAGCGGCCGTCGGAATTTACCGGGATGAGAAAATCTCACCTGCGGCAACAGGATACGGCTGTCTGATGGAAAATATGGCGGCAATCCTTTGGAACAGGCGTTTTCTCAATGGATTTCTCCTCTGAGGTCGCCTGTTTAAGCTGGAAAAGAGGCGGAGAAAGAGAAGATTTTGCGTTGCATAGGTTAGGAATTTCCTGTAAAGTTCAGTGCTTTAATCAGTTTTTCTGATATCGGAACGGATGGAAGGTCTTTTTTCTGGTCGGGTATTTTCAGTTACCTAACCCCGATAAACGGGATAAGTCCCTTCACAAAGAATTCTTCTCAAAAAGCCTGCAGAAAATTCTTCTAAGGGACTAAAAAGCCATAACGCCAGATCCGGATGACGGACTCCGGGCCTCATTCCCCCTCTCAGGCCATGAAACTCAAACCGATAAGACCAAAACGCATCTCAGACCAGGTTTTTGAGCAAATCCGCGAGCTCATTTATAAGGGCGCGTTCAAACCGGGACAGCAGATTCCTCCTGAACGGGAGCTTGCCGTTTCCATGGCAGTGAGCCGAACCTCCGTGCGAAACGCCATCAATAAACTGGTGACCCTGGGTTTGCTCGAACACCGGCAGGGGCAGGGGACCTTCGTCAGTTCGCCGAACAGCCATCGCGGTAATGCGCTGGCTATGGTCATGGCAACCGAAGAGGCCACCCTCGACGATCTGTTGGAAGT
The DNA here is from genome assembly GCA_031407875.1 of Desulfobulbaceae bacterium. Taxonomy (GTDB): domain Bacteria; phylum Desulfobacterota; class Desulfobulbia; order Desulfobulbales; family Desulfocapsaceae; genus Desulfoprunum. The sequence goes on from JANOIV010000080.1 coordinate 11,540, forward strand.
GCGCATGGGCCTTGAATGCAATGCCGCCTATCTGGCCGCCAAAAGGGCCAATGAGAGCGATCTTCTGGCTATGACCAAGAGTCTGGCCGAGATGGAGACTGATATGTCCACTATCGAGAAGATTGGCTCCGAGTCCGACGCCGCCTTTCACATGGCCGTGATCTTTGCCACCAAAAATCCTGTCCTTATCCATCTGATGCGGAACTTCTATGATTTTCTCTTCATCGGCATCAAGAAAAACCTCGCCCATATGTTTGAGGACCGTGATGCCCTGTTGGCTGTCCTGAGCCACCACAAAACGGTGCTCGACCATATCAAGAACCGTCAGTCGGAAAAGGCCCATGATGCCATGCGCCAGCATATCCTCTATGTGCAGGAGTATTTCCATCGGCGCTGAATGAAGAAAGGCCGCTACTACCAGTCTGTGCCGATATTTCCCTGTATCTTTTTTATTGGCTGTTGCCATATTCCGGGCTTCGTATTAGATAAAATCATCTGGAGCGTTTGTGCCGGCAACTCTGTTGCCTTGTATTTCATTCATTTTTGTCTCATTCAAAGGAGGAGGATCTATGAAAATCTGTGGAAAGATAGCTCTGGCAATGGCTTCATGCGCTCTGCTGGTGACACCGGCCTTTGCCGCGAAGACGGTAAAATGGAATCTGGCTATGACCTGGAACAGCACCTTGACCCCGCTGGCCACCCCGTCGGTAAAAGTCGCCAAGATGGTCAGTGATATGACCGGCGGCCAGTTTGTCATCAAGGTGGAAGGGGCCGAAAAACACAAGGCTCCTCTAGAGATCCTCGATATGATCAAGGGCGGACAGTATGAAATGGGCCACACTGCCTCCTACTATTGGAAGGGTAAGGATGCCACCACGGCGATCTTCACTACAGTACCCTTTGGCATGACTGCGGCTGAGCAGGGATCTTGGCTGTATTACGGCGGCGGCATGGAACTGATGCAGAAGTGCTATGACAAATTTGGGGTCTATGCCTTCCCCGGCGGCAATACCGGTGTGCAGATGGGCGGCTGGTTTCGCAAGGAGATCAAATCCCTCGATGACCTGAAGGGCCTGAAGATGCGCATCCCGAGTGTCGCAGGCGAAGTCTTTGCCAAACTCGGTGTCAACGTCACCAATATTCCGCCGGGTGAGCTCTATACCTCTCTCGACCGCGGCACCATCGACGCCTTGGAATGGGTTGGACCGGGTATGGATATCAAGATGGGGTTTCATAAAATCGCGCCCTTTTACTATACCGGCTGGCATGAGCCTGCCTCAGACATGCAGTTCTTGGTCAACAAGAAGGCCTTTGACGCACTGCCACCGGAATATCAGGCCGCGCTGAAAACGGCCATCCTGGCGGCCAGCGCCGATATGTTCTTTGACAATTTTGCCCAGAGCGCCGCAGCCTGGTCGACGATGAAGACAGAGTTCCCGAACATCAAGGTCATGACCTTTCCCGAGCCGGTGCTCCAGGCCATGAAAAAAGCAACCGACGAAGTCCTGGGTGGCTACGCCGCCAAAGATCCTTTTTTCAAAGAAGTTCTTCAGTCGCAACAGGATTTCATGAAAAAGGCCAGGGAATGGACAAAGATTTCTGAATTTAAATACCTGCAGGAATCTGAAAAGATTAATAAGTAATTCCATTGCCAAATCATGATGAGAACGCGAAGGCAAGCGAGCAGCGACGAGACAGTACATACACGTACGGCGAGGAGCCGCACAATGCAGCCGGCAAAGTTAACGCTTGATTTGGAATTGGAATAAGGCTGCAGGGGCTGTCACCGTACCGTCCATCTCCGACCAGTCGGAATGGACGGTATTTTTTTATCTGCCGACCTCGTGGGGAAATTTTAAAGCTCAGGCGGAAAAGCCGTTCGTGAAAGCAAAATAATGCGGTAGCCGGTTCTGTTGATCGGCCTGGGTAGAGGAGCAAAGGACATGTTACTTAAAGTGGAGCATCTGTTTCAGCGTATCAGCCACCTTCTCGGTAGGATACTGGCGCTTGTCTTCCTGCTGATGACGGTCAACATCTTCTATGATGTCGTCATGCGCTATTTCTTTCACAACAGTTCCGTGGCGATGCAGGAGATGGAATGGCATCTGTTCTCGATCGTCATTCTCTTCGGGGTGTCGGTCGCCCTGATGGAAGAGGGGCATGTCAGGGTCGATTTTCTCTATGACCGTTTTTCCATCCGCAAAAAGGCAGTTATCAATATCATCGGCACGGTGTTCTTTCTGCTGCCGCTGGCCTGCCTGATCTTCTTCGGCTCCTTCGAATTTGTCATGGATTCCTATGCGATGAACGAGATCTCTGAAAACCCGGGCGGCCTGCCGTATCGCTGGCTGATCAAGGCCATGATACCACTGGCCTTCGGCATCCTGATCCTCAGTGCCATCAGCTATACGGTCAAAAATATCAACCTGTACCGGCAGGCCGGAGCATCGGCCGGAAATAAACACCTGAACGTCAGCCTGGAGGAGAACCGATGACCGGTATCATCATGTTTTTTGCCGCTCTCTTGATGCTGGCAATCGGCTATCCGGTGGCCTTTACCTTTGGTTCGATATCCATCTTTTTCGGCATCATAGCGGCAATTGTGGAGGTTGCCCCGGACATCAGTTTTGTGGCTGTTTCAGATGAGTTCCTGCAGATGTTCTCGATGATGCCCTTCCGGGTCTACTCCATCATGAACAATACCATCCTGGAGGCGATTCCCCTGTTCATCTTTATGGGCATCGTCCTGCAGCGCTCCCAGCTGGCCGAAAAACTGCTCGAGTCGATGGGCACCCTGTTCGGCCGGGTTCGGGGCGGTATCGCCGTCAGCACCGTCCTGGTCGGCACCCTGCTGGCCGCCTCTACCGGCGTGGTTGGGGCCTCGGTGGTGGCGATGGGCGTCATCTCGCTGCCGGTCATGCTCAAATACGGCTACTCGAAAAGGCTGGCGACCGGCACAATTTGCGCCGCCGGTACCCTCGGCCAGATCATTCCGCCTTCTGTTATTCTGGTCGTTCTCGGTGATATCTTCCAGCTGCCGGTCGGCGACCTGTTTGCGGCAGCGGTTGCGCCGGGTCTTGGTCTGGTGGCGGCCTATATCGTCTTCATCCTGATCTGGGCCTTTCTCAACAAGGATGTGGCACCGGCCATGCCGCCCCAGGACGGCACCCGCATGGGAAATATCGGCCATGCCATTGCCGCCATCATTCCGCCGCTCACCCTCATCGTCCTGGTACTCGGCTCGATCTTTTTCGGCATCGCCACACCCACGGAATCGGCTGCCGTCGGCTGTGTCGGGGCGGTCATTCTGGCGGCCATGTACCGCAAACTGACATGGCAGATCGTCGAGGAATCGGCCATCGAAACCGTCAAGGTGGCGGCCATGGTCTTCGCCATCCTGATCGGCGCCACCGCCTTCTCGATGGTCTTCCTGTACAGCGGCGCCGACTTGCTCGTCGAGCAGGTGATGACCAACCTTCCCGGTCAGAAATGGACCTTTCTCTTTCTGGTTATGCTGGTGATCTTCGTTCTCGGGTTTTTTATCGATTTCTTCGAGATCTGCTATATTGTCGTGCCGATTATCCTGCCGATTGCCAAGGTCATCGGCCTCGATCCCCTGTGGTTTGCCATCCTGATCGCCATGAATCTGCAGACCTCTTTTCTCACCCCGCCCTTCGGCTTTTCGCTCTTTTACCTCAAGGGCTGCTGTCCGCCGGAGATCAGAACTGTCGATATTTATCGAGGAGTTGTACCCTTTATCATCCTGCAGGTGATAGTGCTGGTCGCTTTAGCTGTGTACCCCGGATTCTTCGGCTTCAAAATCTAGCCGGACAGGGAGGCGGGTATGACGATGCAGGTCGGCGGCGCCGATCCAGACCCGGGGCGGGCTCGGTGCGACACCCCGTTTCGTCGGGCCTGATCTGGCGATTAGAACGGCCCGGCAGATGGAGCATGATTGGACTCCAGACCTTGAGCGGGCTAGATGATTTTCTTGCCGAAGACGGAGGCCAGGAGATTGACCGCGACCTGGGCCGTACGATTCTGAATATCGAGGATCGGGTTGATCTCCACAACATCGACGGAATGGAGTTTGTGGGTATCGGCAATCATCTCCATGATGAGCTGCCCTTCCCGGTACGTCAGCCCGCCGGGCGATGGTGTCCCGACCCCAGGCGCTTCCAGGGGATCCATGACGTCAAGGTCAAGGCTGACGTGGATTTTCGAGAGGTAATCGAATTTTGCCAGGGCCTGGCGCATGACGGCATGGCAGCCGATCTCGTCTATCTCGCGCATGGTGTAGACCGTGCAACCCGACTGTTTCAGCATCTCCTTCTCCTGCAGATCCAGATCCCGCACGCCGACCAGGACCACATGCTCCGGCTTCACCTTCTTCCCCGGTCTGCCGATATTGATCAGCTCCTCAGCCCCGCGCCCGAGCAGAGTGGCAAGGGACATGCCATGGACATTATTGCTTTTTGAGGTCTCGGGGGTGTTGAAGTCGCCATGCGCATCGATCCAGAGCAGACCAATTTCCCCGTCATGGCTGACCCCGCCGACCGTGCCGATGGCGATGGAATGGTCGCCGCCGATAAAAATCGGTATCTCGCCTCGGCTGATTGCCTCTCTGGCCATGGTATAGGTCTGCCGGCAGACCTGGCTGATGGGGATCAGGCGTTCGGCCAGGCTGGTGCCCGTGAGGGTGTCGTGCGCCGGGACACCGATATTGCCGTAGTCGATGGTTTCATAGCCCAGTTGTCGAAGTTTTTCGGCCAACCCGGCATAGCGCACGGCACTCGGCCCCATATCGACCCCCCGGCGATTCTGGCCGAGGTCCATGGGGATGCCGATTATTCGCACAGGCTTCAGCATGGTTTTCATACCTTTGAGAGGGTGTTCCAGAGGTTGACGATGAAGTCCTGAACATTGGTGAGGATGGCCTGGGCCTGGGCCGATCCGCGGTTGGCCAGTTTGTCGGCGCTGAATTCCGACATATCGACGATATAGAAAAAGACCGGGCGCACTGTGCCGTCCTCCATGATTCGGTAACTCGGAGTCATATTGCCGAAGGCAATGGAGTGAAGTTGGGTGGCCATGGCGATGACCGTAGTCGCTCGCCGAGCATGTTCTCGCATCCGGTCCTGGGCGAGGTAGACATCGGCGATGATCTCGGGTAGAGGCCCGTCGTCACGGATGGAGCCGGCCAGGACATAGGGGACATTGCAGCTCTCGCAGGCATGGATGATCCCGTCGGAGATCTGCAGTTCCTTGAGGGCTGCCTTGATGGAACCGGCCCGGCGCACGGTGTTGAGGATATCAAGGTGGTTGTAGTGGCCCATCGGCTGGAGTTCCTGGCTGTAGATGTTCTGGCCGAGTCCGGTGCCGAAGACGGCGGCCTCGAGATCATGGGTGGCCAGGGCATTACCGGCCATCAGGGCGTGGCAGAAACCCGCCTGGATGAGGCCCTGCATGGCCTGTCGGCTGTCTTTGTCAAAGGCCACTGCCGGGCCGAGCACCCAGACGATATGGCCATGCCGACGGTCATGTTCCAGGATCTGGTAGAGTTCGTCGTAGGACCGGGAAAACGGGGTCTCCCGGGTACCGCGGGAGCGGAAGGAGAATTTGTCGGCGTTCTCGGCCTTTGGGGCGATAAAGCATTTTTCATGGACCAGGAGGCCATCCTCGCCGTTTTCCGTGCGGCCGACGACGACCATGTCCCCCCGGTGCAATCGCCTGGCCTCGATGACCTCAACAGTCGTGTCCCTGACCACCAGCACCGCATCCATCCGGCTTTCCGGGGCCAGGACCCAGTCTCCCTGGCCGAGGTGGATATATTCCGGAAAGTTGGAGGTGGCGTGAAAGCCAACCGGGGCGATGCCGTCGGCCGGGGCCGGGAGCAGTTGCGCGACGGGGCTGTTTTTCAGGTTCGGCCGAGAAAAATCGGGTGGGCTGAAGGTGAGATTGAGCTGCATGGACGACCTCCTGATTGAGGGATGACAATCTTTTTTAACTATAAAGGAGAACAGAGAGAAAGGCAAATGCGAGGAGTGGAATCTTCTCTTGACCCGACAGGGCATTCCCCCTATATTGGAATTATCCTAAAGAAATTTCAGTGATTTTTTGTAATGCCCGTATGAATCTATCCGCCTATCTCACCACCGGTCTGGCCATCAAGGCCCTCTCTCTGCTCAGTAAGGCTGATGTCGCCCTGCACGGCCAGGAAAACATCCCGAAAGGCCCGACAATCTTTGTCGTGAACCATTTCACCCGGCTCGAAACCCTGCTCCTCCCCTATTATATCTACACTCTGACCGAGACACCGGTCTGGTCGCTGGCCGCCTCGGCCCTTTTTAAAGGAGGGCTGGCCCGATTTTTCGATCTGGTGGGGGTGGTTTCCACCAAGGATCCCCAGCGGGACGAACTGATTGTCAAGACCTTGCTGACCGGTGAGGCGAACTGGATTATCTTCCCCGAGGGCAGCATGGTCAAAACCAAGAAGATCATGGACCGGGGCCACTACATGATCACCGCCCCCGAGGGTATGCGCCAACCGCATACCGGTGCCGCTTCCCTGGCCCTGCGGGCCGAACTCTATCGCCGGTATCTCCTGACCAGGGCCGGGATGTCGGAGGATAAATGCCGGGCAATGCTCGATTTTCTCGATATCGAATCGCTCTCTTCCGTCCGGCGGGAGGGTACTTCCATAGTGCCGGTCAATCTGACCTATTATCCCATCCGGGCCAGGGAGAATATCGCCTCGACCCTGGCGGCACGCCTGGTGGGAGACCTCCCCGAACGTCTGGTCGAGGAGATCATGATCGAAGGGACCATGCTGCTCTCCGGGGTCGATCTCGATATCCGTTTCGGCAGGCCCATCGCCATGGACCGGTTCCTGCAGTCTCCGATATTCCGTAAGGAACTCGAGAAACAGGATGAGACTCATTTTTTCATGACACCCGCCCTGCAGGGACTGACGCGTAAAGCGGGCCAGGATATTATGCAGCAGTATATGCATGATATCTACAGCATGACGACGGTCAATCACGAGCATCTCTTCGTCTCTTTTCTCCGTCTCTACCCCTTTACCCGGATAAAAGAAGCGGACCTGCGCCGGCGGGTGTTTTATGCGGCGGCGCTCCTCGGCGAGAATGACGGGCTGGGATATCATCTTCACAAATCCCTCAACTCGGATCAGGTCCATCTCGTCACCGATGACCGCTACCGCAAGGTCGACAATTTTCTGCGCTGTGCCTTCGAAACCGGCATCCTGCGCAGGGATGGGGCCTTTCTTGTGCAGGACAGATCAAAACTCTCGGCCCCCCTCAGCATGCACCGGGGACGGATAGAAAATCCGCTTGAAATAATCGCCAATGAGGTGGAACCACTCACCAGACTGCGTCGTTTGCTGCTCTCGCTGGCCTGGCAGCCCGACTTCCTGATCCGCCTCAATCTGGCCGGATATCTGCTGAAAAAAGAGACAAAGAGCTATGCCGCCGATTGTCGCATCCATGCCCCCGAACGTCTGGGCAAAGGCAGCGGCCGGCCGTTTCTGCTGCCGTCCTGGCCCGGCCGGCCCGGGGTGGTGCTGATCCACAGTTATCTGGCGGAACCGGAGGAGGTGCGGCAGCTGGCCCGTTTCCTCAACAGGAAAGGATTGTGGGTCTATGCCCCTCGGCTTCCCGGCCATGGCACACGCCCTGAGGATCTGTCACAGAGGAGTTACCGGGAATGGCTGGAGGCGGTTGAAAGAGGCTATACCCTTCTGGACTGCCTCTGCCGCAAGGTGGTACTCGGCGGGATTTCGGTCGGAGCCGCTCTGGCCTTTGATCTGGCGGCCAGAGTCAAAGCGGTTGCCGCGGTGTTTGCGGTCTGCCCGCCCCTGCGACTCCAGGATTTTTCAAGCCAGTTCATGCCGACGGATGACGTCTGGGACAGGTTGCTGCGCAGGATGAAGGGAAACAGCGCCCAGCCGTTTCTGCAGTTTTCCTCGGATAACCCCCATATCAATTACAACCGCAACCCCATATCCGGGATCAGGGAGGTGGGCCGTCTGCTTGCAGGGCTTGAGGAGAAAGCCCCGGCTATAACCCAGCCGGTGCTGATTGTGCAGGCGGAAAACGACCCTGTTGTCGACCCCAGGGGTTCACAGCGGCTCTATTCCTTAATCGGCAGCAGACAAAAAGAGTATAGCATCTTGCACTCCGACCGGCATATACTGGTCAACGGCGAGGGATCGGAGCGGGCGCACCAGGCGATCTGGGAGTATCTGGCGGAAATCCTCTAAGAACTTGTCCTGCCGACCGCCGATTCTGCTGAAAGGCGGCTCTTCTCAACAACAACAGGTTCTCAACAAGGAGAAAAACATGCTGATTGGATCATCAGAGCTCTTTCCCCCAACTGGAGGGAGCATTTTTCTCGGACACTGTTCGGTTTCACCCCTCTACCGGGGTGCGGCTGCTGTTCTCCAGAAGTTTGCCGAAGATATGGCCGCGGGCGGTGTACGTTTGTTGCCAAGGTACTTTGATGTCCTGCCCCGACTCCATGAAAACGGGGCAAAACTGCTCAAGACCAGCCCTGACAATATCTCTTTTGTCAATAACACCGCCGAGGCCCTGTGTTTGCTTGCCAATGGCTATCCGTTCCAGCCGGGTGATCAGGTCATCAGCTATGTCCATGAATATCCGAGCAACTATTATCCTTGGGTCTTACAGGAAAGAAGGGGGGTGGAACTCGTCCTCTTGCCGGACTGCGATCCCCTGGGGACATTGGCCTATGTCGGCAGACCCAGGGGCTGGTCCATGGCGGAACTGGCAGACCGGGTCACCAGCCGGACCAGGGTGATCGCCATCAGTCATGTCCAGTTCTCTTCGGGGTATGCCGCCGATCTGAAAATCCTCGGGGATTTCTGCCGCGAGAGGGGGGTCGACCTGATTGTCGATTGTGCCCAGAGTCTTGGCTGTCTGCCGGTGTATCCAGAAGAGTGCAATATTGCGGCCCTGGCCTCATCCGGCTGGAAATGGTTGATGGGGCCCTGGGCCAGCGGCCTGCTCTATACCAGTGCAGAGCTGCGGGCAAGACTTACGCCGGTCATGGCCGGTCCGGGGCTGATGAAGCAGGGGCTTGCTTATCTCGATCATCGCTGGAATCCGCACACGGATGGGCGGATGTTCGAATATTCGACCATGTCCTGGGATCATGCCGCCGGTCTGAACGCGGTACTGAACGATGTTTTGGGGCGTTTCAGCCTTGAGGATATCAGGGCCGAGGTCTTTCGCCTGCAGGATATCTTTGTCGCTCATCTTGATCCTGAGCTGATCAGGCCCATCATCTTTCCGGCCGAGCATCGATCCGGTATAATGGCCCTGATCGTCCAGGGGGATTTGCCGGAAATTATGAAAAGACTGGCGAACCAGGGAGTAATAATGACGGGGCCTGCCGGCTATCTGCGACTGGCCCCCCATTTTTATCAACAGGATGAACAGATGATCCGGGCGGCACGCATCTTGAATGCCGTTTGTAATGAAAAATAGCTCTATGATCAAGAGAGAGGGAATGATGGCTAAGACAATCGTAATCACCGGGGCAACTTCAGGCTTTGGCAGGGCATGTGCCGGGATATTCGCCGAAAACGGCTGGCAGCTGGTCATCTGCGGCAGAAGGAAGGACCGGCTGGAAGAACTGCGACAGACACTCGGCGAGACTGCCATGCATATCGCCTGTTTTGATGTCAGCAGCAGGACCGAGGTTGAGGCCATGGTGGCCGGAATGCCCGAGGAATTTCGGGCGGTGGACATCCTCTTCAACAACGCCGGCCTGGCCCTTGGGCTCAATCCCGCCCAGACTGCCGAGTTGGATGACTGGGAGAGCATGGTCGACACCAATATCAAGGGGTTGTTCACTATGACCCGCCTGCTCCTGCCGGGGATGGTGGAGAGAGGCCGGGGCCATATCATCAATATGGGCTCGGTGGCCGGTTCCTGGCCGTATCCGGGCGGCAATGCCTACGGGGCGACCAAGGCCTTTGTCCGCCAGTTCTCCAACAATCTGCGCTGCGATCTGCACGGCACCGGGGTCCGGGTCACCACTATCGAGCCGGGGCTGGCCGAGACCGAATTCTCGGTGGTCAGATTCGGCGGTGACAAGGCCAAGGCCGATGCGGTGTATGCCGGGACAGAGCCCCTGACGGCCACTGATATTGCCGAAATTGTCTTCTGGACGGCTAGCCGTCCGGCCCATGTCAATATCAACAGTCTCGAGGTCATGCCGGTCTGTCAGAGCTGGAACCCCTTTGCCATCCACCGCAGCTGAGGATGCAGGCGGAAAAAATGGATCCACCATGTACTTACTGTTGCTATTGGCTCGAACATATTGAATAAAGAGAAATTGTACAGAGGGGGATGTCGGGCTTGGAATCCTCGGGCATATTCCTTACCCCGGATAAACGGGATACGTCCCTTTACGAAGAATTCTTCGCTAAAAATTTGCAGAATATTCAATAAAACAGGAGAACATGGAGATGAAACGATTTTGCGTGTTGGCTGTCCTCTGTATAATCTGCACTTTGCCGGGTCTGGCCCTTGGAGAGGACAATCCGTGGGACAAGAAACTGCCCTTTGACAGTGCAACCCTGCATTATGCCTTGAGCGGTACCCAGGAGGGCACTGAAGACAAATATATCAGGGATCATGGCCGGGAGATGGCAACCTATCGCCAGGCGACCACCGTCATCATGGGAATGAAAATGGTCAACGATACCATCGAAATACAGGATGTTGACTGGATCTATTCCTATGACATGAAGGAGAAGACCGGTACAAAGATGACGAATCCCTGGAAGTTCATGATCGAGGAGTACAATAAACTCACTTCTGCCGAGAAAAAACAGGTGCAGAAAAATGCCAGGCCATGGGCGCCGGCTTCATGAAAGACATGAACGGTAAAATAGAGCAGAATGTCATTAAGATACTCGGTTACAGTTGCGACAGGACCTCGGCCATGGGCAACACGATCTATATGATGCATGGCGCACCTATCCCCCTCAAAACCGAGACGAATATGGCGGGAATGAAAATGACAAGCGTTGCGACCTCATTCAAGGAAGGGGAAGCGGACGGCCGTTTTTTTGAGCATCCGGCTGGGATCGAGGCCGTCTACAATCAGGAATCCGATGAGATGTCAAAAAACATGGCCGTGCAGATGATGGCCATGCTCAAGGACCCCGATGGCGTGAAGAAGATGTCCGAGAGACATTCGGGGGCATCCGGTCAGAGTGGAGGCATTCAAGAAAATCAGGAGATAATGGATCAGGCAGGGCAGATGATGAAGGGCATGCTCGGCAAGTGAGATCTGCTGTCCCCTGCGGTTTTCCTTTGCACCTCAAGTGGCAGGTTGAGGTGCAAAAAAAGATTGACACCACCTGTTCGGCTGGCTATATTGCCGGCCTACGTAATCCAGCGCCACCTTCCAGCGGGCGTTGAATTCGCATAATCCTCGGTAGCTCAGCTGGTAGAGCAGGTGGCTGTTAACCACCTTGTCGGCGGTTCGAATCCGTCCCGGGGAGCCAGATTTTTC